>NZ_CP132334.1:1810000-2131455 GCF_030758415.1 Parvularcula sp. IMCC14364
CTCATCAATGGCACGGGAATCATTGGCGGCAAAAAACTCGAGAAGGTTCTGCAGCGCCATTTGGGCGATGTAATGATTGAGGACCTGCCAAGACCTTTCACCGCAGTAACCTCGGAGCTGGCAACCGGCCACGAAGCCTGGCTTCGCTCAGGCTCACTGGTGGAAGCGATACAGGCGGCCTATGCCCTGCCCGGTGTTTTCCCGCCGCGCAAGATCATGGGCCGGTGGCTGATTGACGGCGCGCTGGTTAACCCACTCCCCGTCTCTGTTTGCCGCGCGATGGGCGCGCGCCTGGTCGTCGCCGTTGGTCTGCATGCTGATGCTTTTGGCAGAGCTGCTGTTTCTCGGGCCGAACGCTATGACGATTTTGAGTTTGTCGAGGGGCATGGGTTGCGCGAAACGGGGCAGGATGAAGTTGGTAAGTCCGCAATGCTGCGGCAGCTCTTTGGCGGCGGTGAAAAAACACCAAGCATGGGCACCGTAATGCTTGCCTCACTGAATATCGTGATGGACCGGCTGACACGTTCGCGGTTGGCGGGTGACCCGGCAGATGTAAGCCTACTACCCAGCATAGGCCATATCGCGTTACTTGATTTTGACAAAGCGGATGAGCTGATTGAGCTTGGCGCGCAATGCGTTGACCATCAACTTCCCTTCATCAGGAATGCTTTATCCGTACTCGGCAAAAATGATGATCAGGATGTGAGCAACAGCCCCTCATCCTGAAACATATTCAGCCTGCGGCTATATATTGCTTGAGAGACTCGGCCTCCTCTTCAGCCAGTTCAATTTTGCGCTTAACAACATCACCGATGGAAACAATGCCGACCAGCTTGCCGTCTTCGACGACAGGCAAGTGACGGATGCGCCGTTTTGACATGATCTCCATGACATCCTGCAGATCCGCGTCGCGGGTGCATGTGACGACATTCTTGGTCATATAATCATCAACAGCTGCTGTAAGGATACCCGGGCCTGAGCGCGACATATGCCGAACCACATCCCTCTCCGACAAAATACCACAGACACTACCATCGCCGTCTGTCACAACGACAGCCCCGATATTTTTCTCACCGAGAACACCTACGGCCTGCTCCATCGTTGCATGACGGTCTATCGCCTGCACGTCGTAACCCTTTTGATCCAGCATCTGGTGTATTTTCATGCGTTTCTCTCGCTCTTATAATTGTAAGTGCGCGCGCATGTGCGAAAGCTACAGGATCGCACATACGCGACCACTTTATAACATTATTATGCGTCATAATTTCATTTTTGGCAAGATCATCTGCGCGGCAGGGTTAACCGGTCGAAATATGACAACATTACCAAGCCAAACAAAAATCCAGAAATATGCGCCTCCCAGGCAACCTGCCCCGCAGGCGCTCCAAATAACAGGTAATCTCCATAGGGCGTGAGCAGGAGGAGGTTTGATCCAATATACAAGGAACTGGCCAGCAACACTTTGGGGTCAATGATCGAAAGTGGTCTTCCCCTGCTTATGCCCCCTGGCTGATAGCGCCTCAGACCCAGACGAATGGAGGCGCCCATGACAGCAGAAATTGCTCCCGATGCACCAATCAGAATAACTGCCTCCTGCGTATTCATGAGTATATAGCACAGGCCTGAAAAAACAGACGCAGACAGAAAAAGTGCCATGAATACAAATGACCCTGTGATGCGTTCACTGAGCGAAAAATGCCTTGCCGCTCGAAACCGGACTGCCAATGGCTGGGCAAAGATATAAAACCAGAAACAGTTAACCAGAAGATGCACCACATCGGCATGCAGAAAAACATGCGTAAGGAAAGTAAGAAGAATTTCCTCACTGCTGAGCTGAACTGCCTGCACGCCCGTCACCTTAAGGGGCGACAAGGCAAACCTGTCCAGGATCGACACGGACACAGCCTCAGGCAGAAAAGCCAGAAATGCATATACAGCCACGAAAAGCAGCATAGGTATCATGACCACAGCAGAGGCCGGTCGCCATAAATTCGGGGCTGCCTGATCAATTTGCAACCCTGCGCGTTCTGATGGGCGGTCTGGCGTCATAAATTCTGTCCCTGTCCGGAACACTTATGCAGGCAAAATCTTTGGCACGAAATGTGAAACCTGTTCCATTCAGGGACTATATTGCCAGCCATGAATTATTTTCCCCGAACTGCGTCAAAATGACGCTGCAGCAAACATTTATTCACCAACTAATTGTAACAAGACTGGACAGGTTCGTGCAATAGCCAGGAAAGAACATGTACAGCGAGATTGCTGACACTGTTGAGACGCCCAGTGATGGACATGACAAACGTCGTCATCGCCGCATAGACCTGCCTTTGCCGGTACGCTTCATGCTGCCTGACGGCGCAGAGCACCAAGGGCGAACCATAAACATCTCAGCGGGCGGCGCCTTGATTGAAACAGGCGGCGTACCGGCCCGAGAAGGCAGTCCTCTCCTGATGTATATCGGGCAACTGGGGCGCATAGAAGGTAAGGTCATTCGGGTTGATGAGGCGCGTTTTGCCGTCGCTTTTGATGCGAAACGTCAACGCTTGCGCCGGGTAGCAGATACACTTGTGTGGCTGCACAACAATACGGGGCAAAATCTTAACCGCCGTCAGGCCCAACGCATACAGCGGGATAAGCCAGCACTAGCAAGGTTCGACAATGGTCAGGAAGCTCCCTGCCTGGTCCTGGATATTTCCATTACCGGCGCTTCCATCAAAGTTTCCCCACTGCCAGAAATCGGTACACAGATCGGCATCGGCAAAATGCTGGGACGCGTCGTGCGCCATCACCCGGAAGGTGTCGGGGTCGAATTCATTCAAAAATCCACTCACAAAAATCGGTAGGAAATCATGCTCTCAACAGATAACTGGTGCCTAAAAGTCGAAGAACGGATCTATGGTCCTTATACAACGAAGCAACTTGAAACCTTTGCAAGCGAAGGGCGCTTAAGCCCGCAATCCCAGATTGCACCGGCTGGCGGGAAAGTCTGGCGTGCCGCCCATCAATACCCAACGATTGCTGAGTTACTTTCAGGCGAAAAATCAAAGTCTCAAAAAAACTTCGGACGCAGCAACCTACGCACCCAACAATCTTCTTTACCAGACGGGGCCATTTCCAATTTCATCGTCATCTTTGACGTATTGAGTGGTGCAGCAACACGCCTTGAGCATATTATCAGAAATCTGGGCCCTGCCTTTCGCCTGACTGATAATGTCTGGGCGGTGATGTCTGAACAGAGCATAGTCGGCATCAAAAATACGCTGGCCCCTCACCTGCAGGTTCGCGAACCTGTATTTGTGATTGATACCAAGCGAGGCCGCAGTGACTGGCAGAATTTTACTCCAGAAATGCACAGTAAGCTGACAAAGTCATGGATCAATAAAGTTGCCTGATCCAGGCCCAAAGTCTGGCGATTAAGCATTCGTTAGCAAGCAAGAAACTTTTATGACGGCACAGAATTCTGTCGCCAACCATGGCGATCGAGTCTATCATTGAATATAGAAAGTGATTCGTTTTCAGGATTTGATTTGATCACCTGCGAAAAAACTTACACTCTAATTCAGGAAGCAAAATTGCTTCCACCAGCATCGACACTCCAATTTTCAAACGCATATTTTCATCATTGTAACGATGAAATGACGCAGTCGTTCTGCCTGCGTCATTATGCATTCAGCTTTCCCCGCATAGCCACAAAGGAGTCCTGTCATGGCAAAACGCGCAACCCGGAAATCAGCAAAACGTCTCGCACGCGAGACATTTGAGTCTGGCGATTATAATGGCGGTAACATACATCCGCTTTTTAACGCTGATGAGTGGTCTCCTGTCGAAGAAAGTTACGGGAAAAAGCGTGGACCGGAAAAGCACGAACAACGCGACCAGAAATATCGCAAAAACATCAAGGCACAGAATGAATCACAACAGCAATTCATGGATGCGCTCGATGATCACTCTCTGGTCATCGCCTCCGGACCAGCGGGCACCGGCAAGACATATGTTGCGGTCGCAAAGGCCGTTGAAGCCCTTGAACAAGGACATGTAAGCCGAATCGTTCTCTCGCGACCAGCCGTTGAGGCCGGAGAGAGCCTGGGTTTTCTGCCCGGAGATATGGAAGAAAAACTCTCCCCTTATCTGCGGCCACTTTTTGATGCGCTGAGTGACCGCCTCTCCACAAAACGGCTGAAGACTTTGATGGCCGAAAACATTATCGAGATTGCCCCCATCGCCTATATGCGCGGGCGTACACTGAATAATGCCTATGTTGTGATTGATGAGGCCCAAAACTGCACATATGTCCAGTTGAAGATGTTGCTCACCAGACTTGGCTGGCATTCCACAATGGTGATTACAGGTGACCCACAGCAATCCGATCTCTTACCCGGCATCTCCGGACTTGATGATATTGCCACCAAGCTCGACCAGCTTGACAATGTAAAAGTCATTAATTTCAAGGATAAGGATGTTGTCAGGCATCCACTGGTGGCCGAAATGCTTGGCGTGCTCTAGGCACCACCATAGTACGGTCAGCGGGCGTGACCTGCTGACCGGAAGGTTGACACATTTGGCCTTTCACCTGCTCTGCCGGGTATGATAAAGATGCACATCACCTATCCTGCCCCTTAGAGGAGTGACGGCATGAGCAACGGCTATGGCTTTGGCGGCGAAGAGATTCGCGAAGAATCAAGCTGGCGCTATCCGCTTGGGATTTTTGTGGCCACGCTGCTGCTCTGTGCGGTTTTCCTGTACCATTATGTCGGTCCCAGTGTTGATGACCTGCAAGGGTCGACCCCTAATCCGACAATCAGCGAAGAGCGGGTCAGGATTACCGTAGGCGACAGGATTTTCTTTGTGCCCGCCAATCATACGATCTACCCAAAAGACAGGCGGGAAAAAGTCACCGAAGACCTTCACCTATACGCCATCTGGCCAACGATGAATGGCTATACGCCGGCGCGGCGTCAGGATTTTACCGAAGATAAGCCAGGCAGTCGGCGTATTGATGTGCAGATCAGACGGCGCGACTCTGTCTTTTCCGAGCAGCAACGCTTGGAGCAGCTCTATCTGCCTCATGTCGTGGATAAGTCAGGGCAGCCAGGCGATTATCAACTGACCCAGTTCACCTTCAAGGAAGCACGCGCCAATGCGCCAACCAATGGCTATGCCGGCAAGGACATGTATATTGGTGAAGCTGCAGACAGTGAGTTGCTGGTTTTGTTCTGTTACAAGGATCAGCCCGACCGAACGATCCCGACTCAATGTTATCGACGCCTGGATTTTAGTGAAAACGTTTCCATACGCTATGCTTTTGATCGGGCATACCTGCCGGATTGGCGCGAAATCGATACGCAGGTGCGCCGTTTTATCATGACCCTGACGGACGCGGCTGGTACTTCTTAAAAGTACACGCGTTCAGAACCTGGCTTTCAGTCCCGCTATCACACTCATAGCGGCTGGTAACAGCAACACTGAAAGCAATAACTGAAAGCTGAAACGCTGGCTGACATACAGCATGTCCGTCGCGAGGCTTTCAGACAGTAATCCCAGTGAGACGAAAAACAGCAGGCACCCCAGTGCGCCGAGCATGACCGGTGCCGCTGCGCGCGCAAAAGTGCTGGTGATCTGGTACCTTTGAATATGCCGGTTGTGCAGAATATCGGCCCATTGCCGCGCCACACTGACCAGCAACAGCAAGACCAGAAAGCGCGGCACGATATCCTGAAGCGCACTGGCCTGACCGTCAGAAGAGCTCATCACCGTCATCATACCAGCGGTCATGAAATCTCCCAGCATGAAAGTGAGTGCAACGACGACCCCCATACGCAAGGATGCATAGGATATGGCGGATAACAGGAAAATGAGACTGTAGAAAACGGCGAGCACCATGACAGCAGACAATTGGAGCCCCATAGCTGTTCCTATCAGGCGCTCGGCGGGTGTCTCGACCAGCACGGCTGCACTCAGGATCAACGCAATGGCAAGGCCCGCTGCCAGTACGGAGGGTTTGGCGGGCCTCAGCAACTCCCGAAACAGGTTTCTCGCTCTATCCTGTACACCTTGCCAGCCCCGCAATTTCCAGTCTGCCTGACCTTTCAGAGAAAAAGCTGTGGCGACAAATGTCAGCGCAGGCAGACAGATCAGCAGCATCACACTGACGATGAGCCACATTTTATCGAAGAGGCTGTCGGATGTGTCAGAGGAGAGATAAACAGCCGCAAAAAGCCCGATAACCAGCACACCGAACACAAGGTCTCGAGTCAGGTTGTTGAATGACAGCGCAACAGCAAGACGGCTTCCAATGCCATATTCGCTTTCACGACTGACAAGCCCGGCCGTGAACCCCATGCCCGCAATGACGGACACTGCAATGGCAAGAGAAAGAAGCAGGAGCAGGTCGTCATTCACACCCGCCCCCGTTCGCGTAACCCAAGCGGTGACCGTCAATACACCGATAAGGCTGCATGGCACCGCCAATAGACCTGCCACAGGAAAAACCCGTCCGGTCAACGGACTTATCTGTATGAGCACTGCAACAGCCACACCCATAAAGAGCAAGAGCCCGACTTGCGCCTGCGTCAGGCCCTGCCCCTCGCCGCCGGATCCAAAAACGGCCAGAATCGATGCTGCGATAAGGAGGCCAAATGACAGCATGGCGCGCGGCCACGCGCCATTTGGCGCGACGGCTGGCACGATACACAGTATCGAAACAATTAAAGAGGCCGCCCCCAGTAAAGACAACTGGGCAATCGCCTGTTCCTTGACCTGCGGTGACAGCAGTGAGCCATTATTGAATCCAACAAGCGCCAGGGCCCCTAACAGTATCAGCAATGTCAGAAGCGGTCTCCTGACCACGAAAAGGCCCGGCTGACCTATATGGGCGTGGATTGCCATATTCTCCCTACTCAGGCGCTGCCAGCTTCAGGCAGATCGAATTCCAGGATCGCCATATTGAAATCGTAAGAGACTTCTCCCTCATCTTCATCGCGAAACAGAACCCCAATGAATTCATCAGCAATATAAACCTCGGCTGAGTCGTCTTTGTTCGTGCGCGGGCGCACTTCGAGGGCCTGATCATTGAAGCGGTCACGAAGGTAAAGTTGCAGGCGGGCAATTTCTATGAGATTCATGAAGTTCTCCTGAGATATCTCTGGACCAGCTTTGATCTAGTCGTTATCCGGATTCGCGACGTTTAGCTGATCGATTTGTGAAAAGGATAGGCCTGATATGACGAGCCCAAGAGGATTTGCCAAGCTGTTCACTGCAATTGCTGCAACGCTATTCCTGACTGCGTGCGGAAATCATGCCGGTCACCAGATGCAGACAGGGGCGGAAGTCATCTCCGGTGACCTGAAGATCAGCAGCGGTTGGGCACGTGCTGTCGAGGCCCCCGCCAAAACCAGCGCCGTTTATATGAAGATCAGCAACGATGGTGCGACAGCCGATAAACTGCTTTCCGTCAGCTCTGACGTAGCTGAAGTCAGTGAGGTTCACCAGTCGCTCGAAGAAGATGGCGTGGCCATGATGCGGCGCGTCCGGGGGCTTGAAATTCCGGCTGGTGGCATGGTCTCGCTGGAGCCGGGTAGCTATCACGTGATGCTGATCAATGTGAAAGGCGATATCCCGGAAGACTCAACCGTTCCCCTGTTACTGACTTTTGAAAATGCGGGCGAGGTTTCAGTTGAAGCGGTGGCGCGTAAAACGGATGGTGGACATGGCCATCATGCAGGTCACTGAAACTCTCTCAAAAATCAGGCATCCGGTAATGGGATGAACTCCTGATCATCACCTGGGGGCAGTGAGAACAGCCCCTCCCCCCATTTACCCTGCTTCCATTCCTCTTTGGCCTGCTCGATTTTCTCCTGTGAAGACGAAACCAGATTCCACCAGATAAACCGTGGCCCCTCCAGCGCTGCACCACCAAACAGCATGACCCGTGCACCGTGCGCCCCGGCTTTGATACTGAGCCGGTCCCCGGGGCGATAAATCAACATCTTGCCTTCACCAAATATATCACCGGCAGATTGCACCTCACCTTCAACAACATAAACGCCCCGCTCTTCATGGTTGTCCGGCAGGGGCAACTGCGCGCCAGCTTCAAGACAGGCGTCCAGATAAAAAACATCAGACTGTGTATTAACTGGCGCCTTCTCACCATATGCGTCACCAAGAATGAGGCGCAGCTTCTTGCCCTCAGCTTCGAGTGTTGGCAATTCATCCTTACTGTGATGATAGAAGGCGGGTGCCATGTCCTCTCTGTCCTGGGGCAAGGCCAACCAGGTTTGAATACCGGAAAGTGGCGCAGAGTCTGCCGCGCGAAAATCATCCGGGGAGCGCTCTGAATGGGTAATCCCCTTGCCGGCAATCATCCAGTTGACCGCCCCCGGTTCAATATCCAGCGCAGACCCAAGCGAGTCCTTATGATGGATTTTACCTTCAAAAAGATATGTCACCGTACCCAAACCAATATGCGGGTGTGGTCGAACATCAATACCTTTACCAGCGGCAAAAGACGCAGGTCCCATCTGGTCGAAAAAGATGAACGGGCCGACCATGCGGCGTTTGGCATATGGCAGCGCGCGGCGCACTTCAAAGCCGCCGATATCTCTGGCACGGGGCGCAATGACGATATCAAGGCTGGCCGGGTCCTGATGATGATCTGATGTCACAGTCAGCTGGGTCATATGATCTCTCCTGTAGAAACCATAATAGCGACATCTTGCACCCTGATCCAGAAGCTGGCCAGCAAATGACTTTTGCACAAACTGCAAGAGCGACAGAATGGCAACTGATTGCCACCTGCGGGTATGGGCGCATTACCCGTTGCGGGCAGATATCCCTGTATCCGGGAAATCAGTGAAAAGACCATCAACCCCCATT
Source organism: Parvularcula sp. IMCC14364 (assembly GCF_030758415.1). Taxonomy (NCBI): domain Bacteria; kingdom Pseudomonadati; phylum Pseudomonadota; class Alphaproteobacteria; order Parvularculales; family Parvularculaceae; genus Parvularcula; species Parvularcula sp. IMCC14364. The sequence continues at coordinate 1,818,872 of NZ_CP132334.1, forward strand.
GAGAAATAGAACTGATATTCCTCTTCCGGTGTATCAAAAATATCCGGCAGCTGATCGTTTCTGAAAGTCCACGGGTGGACCTGCAAGCCTTGTTGATGCGCACGCTCCAACAGGCCCGTTGTTGTCTTGTCCTGATTGATGAGCAAGCCCTTATTTGGGCCAAGGCCATTACAATACTCAGCAATTTCCTCAGCCGAAAACCCTGTACCAACAGAGGTGAGATAAACCAGCGGTAATGGCGTGCGATCACGCATCTCCTGAAGAACCGGCTTTTCGAAAGACTGGATGAACACAGGGGAGGCTGGCTGATTCATGCCAGCAGCGGAAAGTTTCTCAATGAGGATGCGCGCATAATTATAGCCGCGTTGTTTGAAATAACCGGGTGCCTTGGTCTCCGGGTAGAGGCCGATGACGCGGCCAGCGCGGACACTTTCTGCCTTTGCAAGATCGATGACTTCTTCAAGTGTCGGTATGCTGAATTGATCATCAAAATCTTTCGAGCGACCGGGAAATGCCTGACGGGCGCGCAACGTCTTTATTTCTTCCAGCGTGAAATCCTCACTGAACCAGTCTGCACGACCGTTCACGGTTTTCTTTCGATCGGCAAATTCTGGCCGGTCCGCCACATCCGTCGTGCCGGAGAGATAAATATCATGACGGGCAATCAGCGCACCGTCCTTGGTGAAGACAAGATCGGGCTCGATATAGTCAGCCCCCATCTCAATCGCCAGTTTATAGCTTTCCAGCGTATGCTCTGGCCTGTAACCGGAGGCCCCGCGATGAGCGATGATCAATGGCTTTGGTTGAACACGCATGGCGGATGCGTCCCCTGTGGTCTTGGGCATCAACCGAGGAGTAAGATAATTACGCTCGCAGGCAGCGGCCAGCGGCAAGGCGGCGATGGAGGCAATAACTGCGCGGCGGTTTGTAAGGTTTTTTGTCATGAGGTCCGTCTCCTGATACTACCTGACGTTCAATGTGCTTCTGGCCTGTTTGCAAACCCAAGACTGATTGTTTTGTATATTATATTTCTTCACCTGTTTAGCGCCTGCCAGAACAAAACAGACTAATGCAGATGTTGCGTTGGCTCTTCTGTGTCAAAATCTGCGCCGCTTTCATCCTCTTCGCCGGGAATCGCATAGGAACCCTTCAGCCAGCGGTTCAGGTCGACATCAGCGCAGCGCTTTGAGCAAAACGGGCGATAGATTTCCACGACTTCCTTCTCGCAGATTGCGCATCTGTTGCTAGTTGATTTCGCGGACATCAGACCACTCCCTCTCCTTGTCATCACGGGCAGAAAATGTAAGGCGCGCACCATATTGCGCTGTCAGTTTTTGCACCCAATCAGGTGTTACCTTTATAAGATCAATCACCTCGCTTGTGCCAAGCACTTCGAGCCGCGCGGCGGTATGCTGCTGTAGCTGCACTGCCGCTTTGCGCAATAATCTTGCGGCTAGTGCCTTCGGTGAAAGTTGGCGCCCCCGCACCGGACCGCCCCCGTGATACACCGTTTGAAGATCAAGCAGGCTCGCCTGCTGCCGGGGCAGTGTGTAAATCGCCAGGCCAGTGTCATCAAGGCGGATCAATCGTGCGCCATGCAGCGCTCTGGCTGATTCTTTCAGAACGCTGCGGATCTGACCGCCCCCTTTCAGAGCAAGGGCCGGAAAATCTATCACGACCTGCCCCCCGATACGGCGCAGTGAAAGTTGCCGGAAAATTTCCGGGATCGCTTCGGCGCAGGCGCGGATCATTGAACCGCGTTTTGACTGGCCCTCGGTGGCGGCAACATCAACGTCGATTACCGTCAGGGCCTCAGCCTCATCAAAAACAAGCCTGCCGCCACCCGGCAAGGTCACAACGCGCGCTAAAGCCTGCTCTATCTCCTCCTCAATGCCCTCCCTCTCAAACAGCGCCGCTTCCGGAAATGTTGATAATTCCGGCGGCGTGGTGGGAGCGTCAGTGCGCAGATAGGCCTGTAGCGCCAGAAAAGAATTAGAACCGGCAACGATTATTTCTGTTGGCATTGCTTTTTGAAAATGCATGTAAGCCAGTACTGCGTCCGCTTTGACAGGCTCCAGCCGTGCGGGCGCTTCACCGGCTTTCGCCTGCAATGCCTCAAGAGTCGGCGCTTTTACGCCTGTCTGAGTCGTCAGCAACGGCCCTTTACCAGGAACAGCAGGACGCTTGATCCGCACTGGGAGCGATTGCCCTTCACTGATCTTAAGACTTTCCGTAATGGGTAGAAAACCTGCCTCAGAAAAGCCTATGTCAACGAACGCCGCCTGCAATTTGCGGTCAACGGTTTTGACCTTGCCCAGAAAAAGTCCACTATGTGCGGCATCATCTGAATACCAGAGGCCGCGCACCTGCCCGTCCAGCAACAGCGCCGCGCGCGTTTCCGCCGGGCTTTCTTCAATGAGTAGTGTTGCTGTCATAATGTGGGCTTCAGCCCTGCTCCTTTTAGAAGGTTTGCTGTTTCATAAAGTGGCAAACCGACCACGGATGAATAAGAACCTGTTATTGATATAATATAGGCAGAGAAAAATCCCTGAATGGCATAGCCGCCTGCCTTGCCCTGCCACTCACCACCAGCGAGATAATGCTCCAGTTCGCGCGTTGACAGTCTCTTGACCTTGACCCGTGTTTCAACGACGCGCTCACGCACGCTCTCGCCAGGACCAGCCAGACAGATACCTGTATAAACACGGTGAGATCGCCCGGAAAGAAGCGACAGGCATTTTAGCGCCTGCTCTTCTGTTTCAGCCTTTGGCAGAATACGCCTTCCGCAAGCCACCACCGTATCTGAGCCCAGTACAGCTGCTTCAGGCGAAGCCGCACTGACATGCACAGCCTTTTCACGCGCCAGCCTTGCCGCATGGAGACGGGGTAATTCGTCCGCACCGGGAGTCTCGTCAATATCAGCAGGTAATATTTCGTCCGGCACAAAGCCAATTTGTTCCAGAAGGTCCCTCCTGCGAGGAGAGGCACTGGCAAGGACAAAGCGGGGTGAGCGCAATTTATTTGAAACGATAGGTGATCCGGCCTTTGGTAAGGTCATAGGGAGACATTTCTACAAGAACCTTGTCCCCCGCGAGTACGCGGATTCTGTTTTTGCGCATCTTGCCGGCAGTATGCGCGATGATTTCATGATCATTTTCCAGTTTCACGCGAAATGTCGCGTTCGGTAGAAGTTCTTCTACCGTTCCAGAAAACTCAAGTAACTCTTCCTTCGCCATAATCCTCCTCGGGTCTGGCTCAATTCGTGAGACGGGAAAATGGGGGCGACTGACCGAAAAAGCAAGGTATTAAGAGACTGCTTGCAGAGAAAAACGCGATACGATGCGCGATTGGAGACTGTCCCGGGCCTCGCGATAGGCCTGCATGATCTGGTCACGGCTGCCGCGCACGTCCGTCGGGTTGGGTGTTTCCCATAATTCGATCTGTTTCTGATCGAAGAATTTCAGGGCTTCTTCTGCCGCCTTCGGCGTGAGGGCGACAACAAGATCGAAGTCCAGCGGGTCCACTGCGGCAAACTCCTGCGGTTCATGTCCGTCCACCGAATGATCGATTTCCTGCATGATGGCTTCAACAAAGGGATCAAGCCCCCCCTCGTAAACACCGGCAGACGCAATATAGACTGACGGCCCCAGCAGCTGGCGCGCCAGCGCCTCTGCCATGGGTGAGCGCACCGAATTCATGTTACAGGCAAACAGGATGCCCCTTGGCAATGCCTGATCTCTGGAAGTCTTTGCTGCCTCACTCATGCCACCCTCATTTCATGTAGAAACTGCAAATCAGGGTGAAAAGTCGGCGGGCGGTATCAAAGTCCAGAGCGATCTTGTCTTTCAGGCGTTCCTCAAGAATTTCCGACCCTTCATTATGCATCCCGCGACGCGCCATATCGATGGTCTCAATCTGTTGCGGGGCCGCATTACGGATCGCGTCGTAATAGCTCTCGCATAACAGGAAGTAGTCCTTGATGATCTTGCGCAGCGGGGCCATCGACAGGTGAAGTTGCCCAACCGGTGTCTCGTCCTCCTTTCGGACATCCATAACCAGTCGCCCTTCGGAGCTCGACAGGTACAGAACGAAAGGCCCCTCGCCGATCATCTCGCTGTCACCCAACGGCTGAAACATGTTCTCCTGCAGGAGGTCATAGACTGCCACCTTCCGTTCATGCTCGATGTCGGCATTGGCAGGGGCGAGCGAGCGCTCGTCAAGTTCGACCCTGACCAGTCTGTAGGAAGGGGAAGGCATATCCGTGCTCATAAGGTGTCAGCTGCTCTCTTCTCATGGGCGTTCTATCAGGGCGCAAAGTGCTTCGCCAGCACAGAAGTCAGAGTGGTTGTCCCGGGATAGCTTTATCCCAGCGAGCTTTATGCGTCGTGTTCCGGCTTGCTCTGGGTGCGCCAAGGGTCTGAAATATCACTGAGGGCGATGTTCACCGCACTTGCCTCAAGAGAAATTTCACCGCCGCCCGCAAATTCCAGCAGCAATCGACAATCATCATTTGCAGCCTGCTCAAAACGCACAGCCAGCAAAGACACAACAGCGGACTTCGCATCCTGCCGGATATTGCGTGCCTTCACGCCCGTTACATCGTCAAAGTGAACACCTGTGCGCACACGGATAAAGGGCCCTCGCTTGCGGTTCGCCCCCTCTTCCCAGACGAAGCGGTTCGCGACAAAGGCAAAGCGATGTTCTTTCGGCAGAAAAGCCATGTCACCGACCTTCATGACGGCATCCTGAAGGCAGGCAGAAACCACTTCCACATCTTCGCTGTCTGCGGCCATGAGGCGCAAAGGCTTGTAATTTTTTATGTTCATGGATTGCTACTTAAGTGTCATCGCGCACGCGCTCAACCAGCGCGCCGACATTTTGCAGCTTTTCCTCAAGACGCTCAAAACCACGATCAAGATGATACAGCCTCGAAATCATGGTCTGCCCCTCTGCTCCCAGGCCTGCCAGCACGAGGGACATTGACGCGCGCAAGTCTGTTGCCATCACCTGTGCGCCTTTCAGTTTAGGTTTGCCACGCACCGATGCGACCTGACCGTCCACATGAATGTCAGCGCCCATACGGCCAAGTTCAGGTACATGCATGAAGCGGTTTTCAAAAATAGTTTCCTTGATGGTGCTCGCGCCGTCAGCGGTCGCCATCAGGGCCATGAACTGCGCCTGCAAATCTGTGGGGAACCCGGGAAATGGCTGAGTCACAACATCGACGCCTTTAATGCGGCCACCATTTTTTTTAACCCGCAAGCCATTTTCGACTTCGGTTATCTCAATACCACATTCGATAAGCGTGCTGATTGCCGCCCCCAACAGGTCCGCCCGGGCATTCTCGAGCGTCAACTCGCCGGCCGTGACGCCAACAGCCATGGCATAAGAGCCGGTCTCAATCCTGTCTGGCAGAACCGCGTGCTCTGCTTCTTCAAGCCGGTCCTTACCCCGAATGGTAATGGTTGGCGTGCCCGCACCGGTTATGTCTGCCCCCATGGCAATCAGGCAAGTTGCCAGATCAATGATCTCAGGCTCCCGCGCGGCATTATCCAGGATTGTCTCACCATCCGCGAGCGTTGCTGCCATCATGGCATGTTCGGTGGCCCCGACAGACACGAACGGGAACGTAATATGCGCCCCTTTCAGGCCGTTCTTCGCCTTGGCCAGAACATAGCCCTCATCCAGTTCGATCTCAGCCCCCATTGCTTCCAAAGCCTTGAGATGCAGATCGACCGGTCTTGCCCCGATGGCGCAGCCCCCCGGGAGAGAGACTTTTGCCTCACCTTCCCTCGCAAGAAGTGGCCCTAACACATTGAAACTGGCACGCATTTTCCGCACAAGGTCATAGGGCGCCAATGTGGAGGTGATCGTATCCGCATGGAGCGTCATATCGTCTCCATCGCGGCGCAAGTCCACGCCGTGCTGCTGCAATAGCGTGGAGAGTTGCCGAATGTCGGCAAGATCAGGCACATTGGTCAGGCGCAATGGCTTGTCAGTCAACAAACTGGCAACCATGACTTTCAGGGCTGAATTTTTCGCACCAGAGATTTTGAGACGCCCGTAAAGGGGGCGACCGCCGATAATGGCAAGCTTGTCCATTCAGTCTTCTTTCCTTGATCGGGACGCTTTTTTGCGACGCCGCAGATTGGCACGCAAAGCCTCTGCCAGTTTTTCTTCCCGGTTTTGCTCTGGCTTCGACTTCGATTCAGCAGCAGGTTTTTTTACGGCTTTGTCAGGGCTTTCCGGGGGCTTTTTTGAGTGAGGGGTTTCAGGCATCACGGTGCTCGATTGGTCAAGGCAATGCAGATACGCCCATTGCCTGCCTTACTCAAGGGCGTGTCGAGGGCTACAGCCTGATTTCAGGCAGCGAGGTTCCGCTCAAATAAATGTTCCTTACCCAGTCTGAAGAAAAAGCTGCAGTACCAGCAGCGCTCGAGGTATATAAAGCGAACAAACAGACGCCTGAGGGCCTCCTAGAGCCCATCGCCCATATGTGATAGCATCGCCTTCTGGGATATGACTGAGGGGGTCTTCAGATGACGACGATTGTAACGGTTCACGGCACCAATGCAGGCGATGAGAGCGATAACTACTGGAAAAACACATGAAACTCATTCACATTATTTTTGCACTGCTGATGGCTCTGTGCATGGCTTGCACTCCAGATCGGCCAAATGCCGTTGATCAGGATGCAGTTTTTACCGGCGGCAATTGGGGTGGTAGTGGGCATTGGCGAACCTGTAAAGAAACGGAACAGCCCAACCAATATGTCTGTACAGAACAATGGTCTGATGGCTCTATATCCCGAGCGGGCATTTACTTTCATCTTACTGAAGACGCTCTGCCTCTAAATCAAGCGACCGAACTCCCGTCAGGCTGGGCTATCTATTACAAAAGTGAAAGGCCATATTATATGCTGGCCGTGGTTCAACCAAATGATCAGAAGAAGGTGACCTACATGGCGTTGCGCCCCCAGGAATGTATTTCTGCTATCATCCAGCAAGAACCTGAAAAAGTGCAATCACTCTCTGAACGGAAGGTCGAAAATTTTGCAGAAGTCAGTCTTGACGCTTATGAATCCATTAAAATAGAATTGACTTTCGGTGTCCTGTCCAGGTTGCAGTTAGCACCATTGTCGTATGGTGACTATCGCGTCAATCCTAATTCATATGATTACTGCGAGATGTTTTTCCAGTATCCATAACGTGTTCTTAAATTTAGCCAAATCCGGAGTATGGCTATTGTGAAAGCTTTAACTCAAAACCTAGAGATGAGTTCTTGAATAGGGAGATACTCTATACACTGAAAGAAGCCCAAACTCTGATCGAATGGTGGCGACGACACTACAACACATTGCGTCCTCACTCTTCGCTGGGCTATCGCTCACCGGCCCCAATATCAATCTTGCCAAAGCCTCTCATGCCGCCTTACGTTGAAGGCGTAGCGGCATGAGGCCGCTACATCATATAGCCAGGCTTAACTCGGCAACTGGAGCACCTAAACAGGGCCGTCCAAGATGATTATAATCAAGTGGATACTGCGCATGTTTCGATCACAGCCAAGGATGGTCAGAACGATCATACGTGTTACCGCAACAATGATTTCAATGACATTCGTAGGTTTCATCTTTGCCGAGAAATATGCGGACGGATCTTTATTAATTGTATTCGCTGCCGCTTTTGCAGGTGCCCTAATCGGATTTGGGTTCGCAATGGGCAAAAATTGAAGAACCGGGAGCTCGCTTTATGAGTGAGATAGATCGTCTGAATATGCCTCAAAGCATACAACGATTTGAACAAGTCACAATTTTAATCATCTCACTGATAGCAATACGCGGGATCTTTATGATTTTGCAACTTGGCCTCTTCGGATTTGGTTTTTTTGTATTGATTTTTTTATCGTTCAGTATCTTCATTCAGGCATGGCTTTTGTTATGGGTCATAGAGAAGCGAAGTCGTATCGCTAAATGGGTGATTACACTCATCACAGCTTTAGAGTCTGAATCAAAAGTCTTTCATATGAAACATGCTCTTGCCAGTCGTCTTGTTGCGATACGGATGTGAGCCATGAATAGCCATGCGATAGCTGAGGTCCAGCATCGTTCCCAATCCTTGGCGAGACGGCGTGATCGCCCTAACCATGCGAATGTGCGTTCTACGACCCATCGCCGGGGCAGGACTTTAAAGCCTTTCATTTTATCGGATCGCTTGATGATTTCCATCCGGAATGGACCGACTTTTTTAAGTTTGCGCTTTAGCTTATCTCCCGCATAGCCACCATCGGCAAAGATATGGCGAAGCCATGGAAATTTGTCTCGCGCTTCCATCAACACCGCTGGTGCGCCGTCGCGATCCTGTACATCCGCGGCATGCACAAGTGCTGTCACCAGAAAGCCTTCCGTATCCGTCAGAATATGCCGCTTGCGGCCTTTTATATTTTTGCCCGCGTCAAAGCCAGTAATACCGCCACTTTCTGTGGTTTTAACCGACTGGCTATCGATCACACCTGCGCTGGGGTGTGGGCTTCTGCCGTGTGCTTCGCGGCATTCAAACAGCAGGCGGTGATTGATCTTTTCCAGCAATCTGTCATCACGCCACCAATAAAAATATTTCTGAACCGTCGAAAAAGGCGGGAAATCCCTTGGTAACATGCGCCATTGGCAGCCAGTAGACGCGATATACAACAAGGCGTTCATGATCTCCCGCATCGGCCACTTGCGAGGACGCCCCATCCGATTTGGAAGAGGTATTTCAGGTTCAATCAAAGCCCATTCGTCGTCCGTCAGATCACTTGCATAGCGCAGGAAACTGCGGTCATAATATGTGCGGGTGGTTTCATTCCAACTCATCTGATCCTCCGTGTCTTAAGCAAACAAAGAGAATCATAAGTCGTTGAAATCACCCAGATACTTTTGGATCAGGCTCTTAGGAACGGTTTTTCAATTGATGATTTGGTCAAGCTCAATTCCAGAAAGAGTAGTAGCCTTTGGAACTCTATACGAAATTCTTTTGACAACTCTGGGAGTGTACTCGGTTTATTTACTGCACAAATCAGAAAGCAATTCATGGTTTTCTTCCGCCGGCAAATAGCGAGAAATGTCATGAGTTACTTCCAACTCCCCAAGGTGAGAAGAAGATACTCTGCGCAGCTTGGAAACCTCAGCAGGACTTGAGGTTGCCTGAGTCGGGACGGCTTTTATCATTGGGACCTTAGACGCCGGCTCAAACGCAGACGGACGAGGCTGTTTTTTCCTCCTCCCTTGCCCCCCTCCTTGGAACGAAACAGGGGTGGTTTGGGACAGATTTGGGACTATACCTTTGCTTGTTTTTGATATGTTATGTTAGTCTCTGTCACTTTCAGTTTGACGAAACCGTACAATAATCCTAGTGGTTCTGCCTCGTTGGCCGCGGTAGCTCAGTGGTAGAGCGCACCCTTGGTAAGGGTGAGGCCGGGAGTTCAATTCTCCCTCGCGGCACCATTTTTTCATTTCCCCTGTCTATTCTGGCTACTTGCCATGTTCGCAATTTCATGATGAGAACAGTTTCTGAAATTATAGATCAGGTCAAAAATGACAGCAAAATTGGTCAATTCTGCCGAACAGGGCGCCTTGCCATCTCTTCCGGATGTTGAAGAAGACACGCTTGCAGCCATTTTGAACCGGAAGGATGCCGCGTGGTCGAATGTGGCCCGCACGCCCTGCCTCAAAGCAGAAAAACTGAGCCTGCTCTCAGGCTGTGACCTTTTCGTGAAATACGAAAACATGCAATATACTGGTGCCTTCAAGGAACGAGGCGCCCTCGCCCGCCTGCTCCATTTGACATCACAGGAGCGCGCCCGCGGCGTCATTGCTGCATCTGCGGGTAACCACGCGCAGGGCCTCGCACGCCATGCAAGCCTGTTAGGCATTAAGGCGACCATCGTGATGCCCCAGCACACGCCTTACGTCAAAGTTCAGCAGACAGAGCAACTTGGTGCAGATGTCATCCTGCATGGGGAGGATTTCGACACGGCTGATGGCTTTGCCCACCGCAAATGTGACGAGGACGGTAGCGTCTATGTGCATCCGTTTGATGACCCTCTGGTGATGGCAGGTCAGGGAACCGTGGCCATTGAAATGCTGGAGGAGCAGCCGGAACTGGATGTACTGATTGTGCCCATCGGTGGCGGTGGCCTTCTTTCAGGGATGGCAGTGGCCGCGCGCCGGCTGAAACCGTCAATCGAGATTATCGGCGTGCAGGCGGCGCTGTATCCGTCCATGCTGAATGCAATTCAGGGGCAAAACGCGCCCATTGGTGGCAACACACTGGCAGAAGGTATCGCCGTGCGCGAGCCGGGGAAAATCACACGGCGGGTGATCGCTGAGTATGTGGACGATTTTCTGACTGTCGATGAACGGGCCCTTGAGCGGGCGCTCAGTCTTTATCTCACGGTACAGAAGACGTTGTCAGAGGGCGCAGGCGCGGTTGGCCTTGCCGCTGTTCTGGCAAACCCTGGCCGATTTCAGGGTAAGCGCGTTGGAACCGTGCTGTGCGGCGGCAATATTGATACCCGCCTGCTGTCCTCAATCCTGATGCGCGATCTGGCGCGGCAGGGCCGCGTGGCGCGTTTGCGGATCGAACTTCTGGACGTGCCGGGCCAGTTGACCAAGGTGGCGGACATGATTGCGTCCGGCGGTGGTAATGTGATTGATGTCTCCTATCATCGCATCTTCAATGATCTGCCTGCAAAAGCGACTTATCTGGACATCTCCGTGGAGACAAATGACCGGCCACATCTGGACCGGATCATTGAGAACCTGAAGGCTTCAGGGCTACCTACCGTAATCGCTGACTATTAGGCCGGGTGTACGTTTCCGGTTTTATTCCTTGTACAGCACGCCTTCTTTCATCACGAACTCGACATCCAGCAGGACTGAAATGTCCTGAAGCGGATTTCCGTCAACCGCGATCAAATCTCCTAGTTTACCGGGCCGCAATGTGCCAAGGCTGTCCGACATGCCGAGATTGTCCGCCCCGGCTACCGTTGCCGAATAAACGGCTTCTGCCGGTGTCATGCCCGCTTTGACCAGCAGTTCGAATTCTCGTGCGTTGTCTCCATGCCTGGAAACGCCACTATCCGTACCAAAAGCAATCTTCACACCACCATCATGGGCGGTGCGGGCCATCTCGATCATTTGCGGCCCGACCTGTAGAGATTTCTTGCGCTGTGGTGGCGTCAGGAAGGAATTCGGGCTTTCGGCTATTTCAACGACTGTCTGCCCGGCCAATAATGTTGGCACAAGATAAGCGCCGGAACGGCGGAAAAGACGCACACTTTCCGGATCAAGATAGGTACCATGCTCAATAGAATCGACCCCGGCTTCAAGCGCCGCATCAATGCCATTCTTGCCATGGGCGTGGGCTGTGACTTTTCGCCCCATGGAGTGGGCAGTATCCATGATGGCTTTCAGTTCATCTTCAAAAAACTGCACCTCTGTGCCAGCAGCGGTATTGCTGAGTACCCCGCCAGTGGCAGTGAGTTTGATATGGTCTGCCCCGCGACGCACCTGTTCTCGAACAGCACGGCGACAGCTTTCCACCCCATCGCAGGTGCCGGAATTGCCTGACGCCTTGAACATATGAGCAATGTCATCCCGATAGCCCTGGGTACCATCCCCATGACCGCCCGTGACAGAAATCGTCGCGCCTGAGGCAAATATGCGCGGGCCTGACACCCAGCCATTGGCCGTTGCATCGCGCAATGCAAAGATCGCGTCACCGGTCCCCGCGCCGACATCACGCACTGTGGTGAAACCGGCCATGAGTGTCCGTTTCGCGTGGAGCGCGCCCATCATGGCGCGATCAGCGTCAGACATCTGTACAGTCTGCAACCGGCCCTGCGGGTTTAACTCACTGGTCAGGTGGACATGACCATCAATAAGGCCAGGCAGGACAAATTTGTCTTCAAGGTTGTGGATTTCAAGTATGTCACCATCGGCAACTCCCAGAGACTGTTCACTGAATGAGGCAGTGGGCAGAACCTGATCAATAAGTCCATCTCGAATGATAATAGAGTGCGCTTCTTTTGGAGGCTTTCCTGGCTCATCCAGCAACTGCCCGGCATGAATAACCGTGATATTCTCTGCCTGCGCCGCCCCGACAAAACCCAGCGCGCACAGCATACTCCCGATTTTTTTGACAATCTTCATGATTTCCCTCCTGCTCATTGGTGAGGAAAGGACCACATGCCACGCTGCCTCGCAAGCCCCCGGTGTCAGAGGTTATTCAGGCTATCACAGCCTTGCCCCCTGTATCTCCCGGCAACAAACGTGTTATAAGCCTTTTGTTGGGGAGTATCATGGACGCATCATGAGTGGGGATTACGATTTTCAGTTCAAGCACAAGGACCGCAAACGCCTGAACGCGGTCTCCCAACGCATCTTTGATCGTCTGGTGTCGATCGACGACAATTTCGTCAACCTCATCAATTCTGCCGAAAATGCTGTTACCGGATTTGTCATGATAACCGGGCTCGTCAGCCTGTTCGGTGGCATATGGTACGGCATAGGCCAGATTCTCGGTATGCCGTTCATGTCGGGTGTGCCTGAACGCTTCACCACAGAATCCGCGCATCTGATGATCAGCGGTGTTGTGACATTGCCGGTCTTTTTCTTTATTATCTGGCGCCCGTTACAGGCCATGTCAGACAATATACTGGAATGGGTCGGACGCTGGATCATTACCACGCGCAAGTTTGGCCAGAACAGGCAGAAAAAAACCGCCGTGCTTGATGCGGTCAGCAACTGGATGCGGACACGACCCGAGCAAGCAACCCGTATTTACGAGCAGCTCTACAAGCAGAATCCGAAAGACCTGTTCCCCCCGGAGTTGCGTGAGAAACTGGAAACACTGACTGCCGCCAACGACAAACCCTATCTGTTGATTGAGCGCTTTACAGAAATAAAGCCGTGGACCGAGTATGCGAAATACTGGTTTTTTTCTCCCCGCAATGAAGAACGCAAAATCTATTTTCTCCGCTCCCGTGCGTTGCGAAATGCCATCAAGATTGCACTGGCCTATCACATCATGAATACGGAGCTGCGCGACGAGGTGCCAGCTGGTGATCGCTGGGTGCGTGAGTACAAGACCGAGCGCAACAGACAGATCACAGCCCTTTTTGACGAGATTGATCTTCATAACAGGTTCCGCACATCCGCCCCGCATTATCGCTGGCCTGATAACGGACGTAAAAAATCCGTTGGCGAGACAGCTACACTTCGCGCCATCTCCTGTATCGAGAACCCGAGCGGGTTGCCGCTTTTCGTACTGCCCGTGAAAGATGTGATGAACGAATTCCAAGGTGTCATCCGTGACTTCTACGAAGATGCACAAGGCGAGGATGAAGCCTCCCTTGAGATACGTCAGGACAGATATGAAGCGATCATCTCCAAGCTGGCTGATATCAATGTAAAAATGTTCGGCAAATACAGCCGCAAGACATTGCTGACCACTTCAGAAACGGGGATTGAGCCTCAGCCTATCCTGCGTGATCTTGCCCTCTCCCGCGCAAGTAATGCTGACATAGAAGATGTTCTGCACGATGAAGAGCATGTTCATGACTGGGCCTTGCGCTGGGACCCGAACTTCATTGCCTGGCCGGAAATTCAGGATGATGCAGAATCCGACACAAGCCAGTCATTTGCTGTGCTTTATGAAGCCATTGAAAGAGCTGGCAGGAAAGCAACCCCCATCGTGCTGGAGCGCGGAGACACGTTGTTCATTGACAATCTGAGATGTCTGATTACCCGCCCCCTTGATCGCAAACAGGCCATCACCGGCTACCCGCAAGACTGGTGGCTGCGGGGGTATTATGGTTTCCGTATGTCCGAGCAGACCAGTTTTGACCTCTCAAGCACCAATGGCAGCTATAGCTCATTTGATGATGATGTGTACCGGGATGAATTTGGCATCACCTGGCCGTTTGACCCCAAGGAGCATGATGCACGTCACGACTCGGAGAAAGGCGTTTCGCTGAAAAGGCCTACGAAAGACAGAGCTGTTTCTTTCACCAGCAGCGACAAGGCACCTTATTGTCGTATTGAGCCGTCGCAGGAAAAAGTTTTCTCTGAGACACATGACGCCCCTGAAAACTCTGGCAGATTTTTGCGGCGGGGATCCCGGCCGGCCAAGCGCCAACCGGGTTCAATCGCACAATATCTGAAAGACTGGTTCTAGTTCGTATTATGAGCGCTCAAGCCAGATAGCTTCGCAGCATCCATGCCGTCTTTTCGTGGATCTGGATACGCTGCGTCAACAGATCTTCCGATGCATCATCGTCAGCATCATCAGCCACTTCCATAGCCTCCCGTGCACGGCGAATGAGCGTTTCCTGATCTTTCAACAGATTTACAACCATCTGTCGTGCCTCTGGCACACGGTCATTGGTCTCCTCAATTGCTGTGAGTTCAGCCAACTCACGCCCGGAGCCGGGTGCAAAGACACCAAGCGCACGTATGCGCTCAGCCAGTTCATCGAGCGCTTGCCACATTTCAGTGTATTGCTCTTCAAACATCAGGTGAAGTGTACGAAAGTCAGGACCCTGTACATTCCAGTGATAACCATGGGTTTTCATGTAGACGGCATATGTATCCGCAAGGGTTTTTTTCAGTGCCTCGGCCACCGCGATGCGGTTTTCTTCACTGATGCCAATATCGATTGTCATAGAACGGCTCCTTGGTTGCTATGAGACCGAGATAGGATTGCGTGAGGGTTTTCTCAAACAGATAATCATCACGCGACACATCTATTTTTTCGATGATAAGTTTTTGTGACACTCCTTGAATTGTGAACGCCCATTACCAATATGTAACATAACAAAAGAGGAGAAATTATGGGCGCATTGCTGGTACGGATTTTATTATCACCCATCAGATTACTTTTATGGCCATTCCGCTTCTTGCGAATGATGTTCTTGAAGCTGATCGGCAAAAGCACCAGCAGGACATTGCGTAACTCGTCCGGTAATTATCTCGCCAGCACGCATGATGATCAGTTCCGGGAAGCAGAATCTACCGCCAGTGAGGAACCCGTACGCACCAAACCTGCAGGCCTTGAGTCTCTGCTGTTTCGACAACTTGAGCGTCCACGCCTTCAGGAACGCACCGCGCCCGACATGAGTCTTGATGAAGCTCGTTTTGAAGTAGCCCATGCCGAGCGTTTCTACGCCTACAATTTCTCGCTTTTTCCACGCGGCGACTTTTTCTATGAAGAAGTGGAGCAAGAGTATCTCCACACCGCCATGGGCCTGCCGCACGAATCGACGGATGCGCGCTTCATTCGAATAATGACTCAATTCAGACGTGTTCTGAATGATAATTCCAGAAGGCTTTTTCTCTATTACACACCATTGATCTTCGCCCTTTGCCTGACAGCAAGCCTGTCGCTTGGTTTGCCCTGGTGGCAGATAACAGCGCCACGGTTCGAACAGCTTGGCGCAAGCCCGGAACAAGCCAGCCTTATACTCACTGGCCTGATAGCAACCGGTATCTATGGCATTGGTCTGGTCATTTTATTGGTGCTCTATCATTGGCCTTACAAGGTCACACAGCAACGCAACCTGTTGGGACTTGATAATTATATCACCAGCAAATTTTCCCGTGTGAACCAGAATTTTCTGGTCTCCAAGCGCCGTGCTCTGAATGTAGAGCGCAATAAACGCATGACACAGGCTGATGAACTGAGAGAAGAGGCCGGCATCTGGACACTTGCCTATAACTGGTTTGCCACGCGCCTCTTGTTGTGTGAGCAACTGGTCCGCAACAAGATATATCAGATCAGGAGAAACACGACGCTTTACGGTGTCGGCGGCATCATCGCCTGCTCCCTGTTTCTGGTTCTGTGCACCGCCGGGGCTATATGGTCCGGGATTGCTGGCGCAACACTGCCATTGCTGCTTGGCCTCTGTAGCCTGTTGTCCGTTTCCTTTATTGCGCTTGCCTATTCACTGGTGATGGGCCAGGCAATGCCCGAAATCATGAGCGTTATGCACGCCAGCGAATGGTCCCGATTCAACCAGATATCACTAGACAGGACTATCGCTGACCATGTGGGCGAGGATAAGTTGCAGATTGTGACGTTCAGAGACCGGAACAGATTTGAATAATCAGGAAAGACCTGAACAGAACCGCTGAATCCGTATGCAGGCTTCTTTCAGACTTTCCATATCTGTTGCATAGGAAATCCGGAAAAAGGGCGAGAGACCGAAAGCGGCGCCAAAGACCACGGCCACGGCTTCCTCTTCCAGCAGGGCTGAGGCAAAATCCTCATCCGTGTTCAGGATGGTTCCGCTCTTGCTGATTTTACCGATGCACCCGGCGCATGACGGATAAACGTAGAACGCACCATCCGGCGTTAGACACTCAAGACCATCCGCCTCGTTCAGCATCCGGACAACCATGTCACGGCGCGCCTTGAAGGCGTCATTCCTCTGCTGCAGGAAGCTGTGATCCCCATTAAGAGCTGCAACAGAAGCCCATTGACTCACGGAACACGGATTTGATGTCGACTGGGAAATGACCTTGCGCATGGCATTGATAAGCGGCACGGGCCCTGCCGCATAGCCAATCCGCCAGCCAGTCATCGCATAGGCTTTCGATACCCCGTTCATCGTCAAAGTGCGCCCATATAATTCTGGTTCTATCTGCGCAGGCGTTACAAACTCAAAATCATCATAAACAATATGCTCATACATATCATCTGTCAGCACAAAGACCTGTGGATGCTTCATCAACACATCTGTTAGCGCTTTCAGTTGCGCCGCGTCATAGGCAGCCCCGCTGGGGTTTGATGGAGAATTGAAGATGAGCCACTTCGTCTTGGGGGTGATGGCGGCATCGAGCGCTTCAGGTGTTATGCGGAAACCATCCTCGGCCCGCGCTTCCAGTGGTACAGGTGTACCTCCAGCCATCTTCACCATGTCAGGATAAGAGACCCAGTAAGGCGCCGGGATGATCACTTCATCACCCGGGTTCACGCTTGCCATCAGCGCTGCAAAGATCGTGTATTTGCCACCTGTAGTGACAGATATCTGGTTCGTATCATAGCTGAGGCCATTATCCCGTCGTAACTTGTCAACGATCGCCTGCTTTAACTCGGGTATGCCATCAGCCGCGGTATATTTGGTTTCGCCGCGGCGGATTGCCTCAATCGCGGCTTCCTTGATGTGATCGGGCGTATCGAAATCCGGCTCACCTGCTCCCAGACCGATGACATCGACACCCCGGTCTTTTAGCTCACGTGCCTTTTGTGAAACAGCAAGAGTAGGAGATGGTTTGACCCTGCTCAGGGTTTCGGACTGGACGAACTCTGTCATGCATCACCTCCTTTGTTGCAATGCAATACTACGACTGTTGTCTGATCAGGAAAAGCCCCAAGCTAACTCAAGTTCAGAACGATCAGACCAGTTTGAGGGTCATGGTGAGGTGTTCGCCCTTGCCGTACCAAAGATCAATTTCGTCCCGGGCCGTCTCAACGAAGCCTTCGCGGCGATAAAAATCAGCCGAAGCCTCAAGGCCATCGACTGTTTCCAGGTAAACTTCTGACCAGTTGCCCATGCGGGCGTATTCGATCGCTGATTGGAACAACTGCTTACCGACACCCAGGCCGCGCACTTCCGGTACAACCACAAACCATCGAAACTGACAGCACGCATCACGATCTATGATGGCCACGCAACCAACATCTTTACCGTCACGCTCTGCAAACCATATGCGCCCCTTGTCCGGTTCATCAAGTCGAGACTTGTCAATCGAAACGGCAACGAAGTCTGAGAAATGATTGTGAAATTTGCTATCCTGATCAACATAACCACGGCGATGAAGGTCTATTATGGCCGCAGAATGGGCGCGACCCCACCCTTCACGTATCCGGATTTCACTATATTCAGGCCCGCTGGACATTTCAGTCCTTTTTTTCCTCAATCGGCTTGACTGTGCGCAGGTGCAGCTCTTTCAGCTGCTTCTCATCAGCCTCCCGCGGCGCACCAAGCAACAGGTCCTCGCCCTGCTGGTTTAAGGGGAACATGGTTACCTCACGGATATTCTCTGTTCCCGCCAGTAACATGACGATCCGGTCTACTCCGAATGCCACGCCACCATGAGGCGGTGCACCGAATTTGAAAGCATTCAGCATACCACCAAATTTTTCCTGTACAACATCTTCGCCATAGCCCGCCAATGCGAAGGCTTTAACCATCACGTCCTGCTTATGGTTACGGATGCCACCGGAGCCCAGTTCATAGCCATTACAGACCAGGTCATACTGATGCGCCTTGATTGCAAGTATTTCGTCGTCAGTGCCGGCCGCGTTCAATGTATCCAGGCCACCTTGGGGCATGGAAAACGGGTTGTGTCCAAACTCAACTTTCTTGTTCTCTTCATCCCACTCATACATCGGGAAATCGACGATCCAGGCAAACTCGTAAGAGTCCTTGTTGGCAAGGCCAAGTTCGTCAGCGACAACATCGCGCGCCCGGCCCGCCACCGCTTCGAATTCTTTTGGCTTGCCCGCCAGGAAGAAAGCAGCGTCTCCGGCTTTAAGGCCAAGTTGTTCACCAATCGCTCGAGTGCGTTCGGGACCGATATTCTTGGCCAGTGGCCCTTTTCCGTCACCATCATCGAACATAATATAGCCCATACCGGGCAGACCTTCACGCTGTGCCCATGAGTTCATCCTGTCACAGAAAGCGCGGCTGCCCCCGGTTGGTGCCGGGATCGCACGTATCTCGTTAGATGGTTCCTCTGCGATCTTCGCAAAGATCTTGAAGCCAGACCCTTTGAAGTGTTCTGTGACAACCTGCATTTCCAACGTGTTACGCAAATCCGGCTTATCCGTTCCGTATTTCAGCATTGACTCGGCATACGGAATTTCCCGGAAGGGATATGTTGAAACCGGTTTGCCATCAGCGAACTTTTCGAACGTATCGCGTATAACCGGCCCGACAGCATCGAACACGTCCTGCTGCTCAACAAAGCTCATTTCAAGGTCGAGCTGATAGAAGTCACCGGCAGAACGGTCTGCACGAGCATCTTCGTCGCGGAAGCAGGGGGCAATCTGGTAATAGCGGTCAAAACCGGAAACCATGATGAGCTGCTTGAAAATCTGCGGTGCCTGCGGCAGCGCATAGAACTTGCCCGGATGCAGACGCGACGGGACGAGAAAGTCCCTGGCCCCTTCCGGTGAAGACGCTGTCAGGATCGGCGTCTGATAGTCCGTAAACCCCACTTCTTCCATATGGTTGCGAATCTCACGGACAACTTTTGAGCGCAAAAGGATATTCTTGTGCAGTGTCTCGCGTCGCAGATCGAGATAGCGATACGTCATGCGAATATCTTCCGGGTATTCCGGCTCGCCAAAAACCGGCAGCGGCAATTCTTCAGCCTCCCCCAGTACGTCCAGTTTCCGAATAAAGACCTCAATCTCGCCAGTCGGGATGTTCTCGTTGACCAAACCGGCATCGCGCGCTTTTACGTCTCCCTCAATGCGAATGCACCATTCGCCGCGCACGGCTTCAACGGCCTTGAAGGCTGGTGAATCAGGATCCGCAAGCACTTGCGTCACGCCATAATGGTCGCGCAGGTCAATGAAAAGTACCCCGCCATGGTCTCGCACCCGATGGGCCCAGCCACAAAGACGCACTGTCTGGCCAACATGATCTTTTCTCAAATCTGCGCAGGTATGGCTGCGATAAGTGTGTAATTCGGTCATAACGCTTGAAATTCTCCTTCAAGCGGCGCGGTATAGGGGCTTTTCGCATTTGGGGAAAGGGGCGAGAGCAAGTTCAGGTGGAAGCTGCTGCGCCCTGCCCTTGCCGGTTCGGGGCCAAGCTGCTTAGGAGATGCAAAAGTATATCAGGAGCGTATAAGGATGATAAAACCGGCAACAATCGAAAGCGGTGAGTTCAAGGGCTGGATGACATGGCCATCTGAACCGTTTGAGCATGATGTGATGGGACCGCTTCATTTTCGCATTGATGAAAAAGGCCCGGTCTGCGCCTTTCGTGCCGAGCACAGGCATATGAATTCTGGCGGCGTCATGCATGGTGGTTGCCTGATGGCTTTTGCTGATTTCAGCCTGTTCGGCATTGCCCATGAACATATGAAAGATGATGCCTATGGGCTGACCGTGGCTTTCACCTCAGAATTTCTGGATGGGCCGAAGGTTGGCGAATATGTGGAAACACGCGGCGAAGTGTTGCGCGCGGGCGGCTCACTCATCTTTGTGCGCGGGCTGATCACGTCCGATGGTCGGCCATGCATGAACTTTTCCGGCACAATCAAGCGGGGCCGCAAGAAATAAGCCCTTGCTGTAATCAACAGCGTTTCATCACTGAAGTCCCTATTCCTCGGGCTTCAAAGCCACAATCCGGTCTTTCAGATTCATCGCAGCTTCATAACCAAGGGCTGTCATCTCGTCTGGCTGATCGAATGCAGTCGGCGGGAAGTCACGCGTGTCCGGCGCGATCAGCACATCCGGGGGACAGAGAGCCAGTTTTGCGCGGGCAAGATGTGTCTGATAAATGTCAGAGGTCGCAATGACGGTTTCCATGAAATGCGGCTCTGCATCCATGCGAGACTTGGCAAGCGCCATCTGCCTTTCGACAAAGATTTGTGTGCGGTGGATCAATTCCATGGCTTGATGGGGAATAACATTATGTGCGGGCACTTCTGGCTCTTCCACAACCACCAGATCGCGCGTACGGGGACCGACAAAACGCTCCAGGGTGCGGCTATGTGCCTGCAGGTCAATCGCAATGGTTTTCGTTGCACCAAGCTCCAGCGCCAGATCAACGGGCACAGGATTGGTCAATGCCCCGTCAACAAGCCAGCGACTACCATTTTCTGTCGGCATTTTGGCCGCATGAAAAAGCATTGGAATTGAACTAGAGGCGCGCGCCGCATCAAGTACGGAGCCAGATGTCAGCCGGACTTCCTCCCCTGAAACCAGATCGGTCGCAGTCATACCAAACGGGATCGGCAGATCCTCGATATTTCTATCATACTCGCGAAAGCTCTCGAAGGCACGGCCTGGATCAAATATTCCGGCTTTGCCAAAACCAAACGCGAAATCCTTCAGGGCGCCAAGCGGGCCAAGTTCGCGTGCCCATTTTTCAAATGCCGGAAGGATACCCAACAGCCGCGCACTTGCGACCAGCGCGCCTGCTGAACAACCTGTGATGACATCTGGTCTGATGCCCATTTCATCAAGTGCAATAAGGGCGCCTTTGTGTACCCAACCCCGCGCTGCGCCAGAGCCCAGCACAAGGCCAATTTTCGGTGTTTCTGTCATAAAAAATCCAATGGATCAGGTGGAAAGCCCGCCTGAGCATACATAATATCAGGGGATAAAGCGCCGGTGCAAGGGGCGTGCACGCCTGCGCATGACACCAACTTCATTTTTTTGCTCTGTAAAAAGATTTTTCTCTGATGCAACAGCACTTTCAGGCAATGCCGCAGCCAGCGGCTGCACCCAGCCCTCGGCTGTCCACTCTTGTTCTTCGGCATACGCACGCTCAGCATATTCGCCGGGCGGCACATAGTCGAGAAAATCCCAGATTACCGGATACAAGCCATTCGATGGCATGGTCAGGTGATTACTGCCTTTGAATTTCACGAATTTTTTCGGCTGCCTCGCGAGGCGATAAAGCTTCTTCCCGTGCCGTATGGGAACAATTCTGTCACGATCACCATGCGCAATCAGCAGTGGTGCCTCAATGTTCCCAACCCAATCACGATTGCGAAATGTATCACGCATGAGCCAGCTTACGGGCAGAACAGGCATCATCTCGCGGGCGCGCCCCACAGTTGATGTGTAAGGCGCCTCCAGAATTACCGGGGAGGTTTTCACGATACTGCCGAGTTTGGCCGCAACGCCTGTCCCCAAAGAGAAACCGTGAATGGCCAACTGACTTTCAGGATAGTATTGCAACGCCCATTGCCATGCGAAATGTGCATCTTCGTGCAGTCCCTGTTCGCTGGGCTGCTGCGTCGAGCCTCCATAGCCCCGATAGGAAACAGCGATAAAGCCCGCCCCGGCAGCGGCTATGCGGCGCCAACGGCGGTTCCAGATGGAAATATTGCCTCGATTTCCATCAAAGTAGACGATCACAGGGGCGCCCGCCACCTTTGGGGCTCGGTGCCATGCATAGAGCTTTTCTTCATCAGACGGATGAAGATCAACCAGATCCACACCATCAACAGCGCAAAGGCGAGGATCAATAAGGAACTTCCAGGGGCGAAACAGGATGGATCGCTGATAGGACCAGATCAGCCAGAGTATCAGGGCATACACAATGGCTGCCGCAAGAAAATAATATAGTACTTCTGGCATATCCGCGCCCCGAAACCCCAACCCGTCCCGATGATAACATGCTCAGGAATAGCAGGCGAGCAGCATCTCAAGGCTTTGCGGCAGTGCAAACAGGCTCTAAACAGGTGCCATGAGTAATGGCGAAACACCCAAAGAAGCGTTCAAACGTGCCCTGACACAGACAACACGAGCCCTGTCTGCTGATCCTGAATCCGAAGTCGGCTTTGGTGGCGACCGGCCAGTGGTCAATGGCAATAAAGCACGTATTCCGCTTCCCGCGCGAAAACTGTCACCGGAAGCGGCTGCGATAGCGCGTGGGCAGGCTGACATTGCCGCCCTGCGTCTGGCCCATCATGACGAGACGACTCATTCACGTCTGGAGCCAGTCAACACGGATGGACGCGCCCTTTTCAGGGCCCTCGAAGAAGCCCGGGTTGAAGCCGTCGGCAGCAACGCATTGCAGGGTGTTGGGGACAACATCGATTCCCACCTTGAAAAGACGGCGCATGAGCGCGGGTATGCACGGTTGGAAAGCCGTGAGGATATGCCTTTGGCAGAAGCCGTAGCTTTAATTGCCCGCGAACGGATGACCGGCCGGTCAGTGCCCCCGTCAGCAGCAGCTATTGTCGCTCAATGGCGAACAGAAATTGAACAGCAGGCGGGCAAATCCCTGGACATGCTGGAAGATGCGCAAGCCTGCGACGATCAGGCACTTTTTGCGCAACTAGCCCAGACAATTATTGCCGACCTTGGCCTCGCAGATGAAACTGGCGAAGATCAGGATGATGAGTCGAGGTCAGAGGAGGAAGACCAGGAGCCACCGGAGGATACGGAAGAGGATGAGCCCGAAGATGATGGCGAAAGCGGAGAGGACGCACCGGACAACCACACGCCGGAAACAGGCGACACCCCGGAAGGTGATGCAGACCTGGGGGATTTCGAGGAAAGTGATACCGACCTGAGTGATGACTCTGCAGAGGAAATGCAGGGCATGGTCGTGCGCCCGAAATGGGATGGTGACCCTGCTGCAGACTACAAGATATTCACGCGCGACTTCGACGAAATTGGCCTGGCTGATGAATTATGCGACCCGGAAGAACTGGCACGCCTCAGACGGCTTCTGGATCAGCAGCTTGACAGTCTGCACACAGTTGTTTCCAGACTGGCAAACAAACTTCAACGCAAGTTGATGGCGCAGCAGAACCGTGCCTGGCAGTTTGATCTGGATGAAGGTGTTCTGGATGCGGCCCGCCTTGCGCGCGTCATCGCTGACCCTACTCAGCCATTGTCTTTCAAGCAGGAACTGGATCAGGATTTTCGGGATACAACCGTCACGCTGCTGATTGACAATTCAGGCTCCATGCGCGGCAGGCCAATTTCCATTGCCGCGATCTGCGCAGATATTCTGGCCCGCACTCTTGAGCGCTGTGCGGTGAAAGTTGAAATACTCGGCTTTACGACACGCGCCTGGAAAGGCGGCCAGGCACGAGAAAAATGGGCACAGGAAGGAAGACCGGAACGGCCTGGTAGGCTCAATGACCTGCGACATATCGTCTACAAATCAGCCGATGCGCCATGGCGCCGGGTACGGACCAACCTGGGTCTGATGTTGAAAGAAGGGTTGTTGAAAGAAAATATTGATGGCGAAGCGCTGCTTTGGGCGCATGAGCGCCTTCTTGGCAGGCCGGAAGCCAGACGCATTCTGATGGTTATTTCAGATGGGGCGCCTGTTGACGACACGACCTCATCCACCAATGGGGGCGCCTATCTTGAAAAGCATTTGCGCGAAGTTATTGGCTGGATAGAGCGCGCATCTCCAGTCGAGCTACTGGCTATCGGCATCGGTCATGACGTGACCAGGTTCTATTCACGTGCCCTGACTATCGCAGATGCAGAGCAGCTCGGCGGCGCCATGGTCGACAAACTGGCCGAGCTTTTTGAAGATGATCCTGGTCGTTTTGGCGGTCTGAAAAGGTCGGCATAAGGAAATTGCCTGAATGTTGTCCCCTGCTCTTCTTGCTGCCCTGAGCTTTTTTGTGGCTATGCCGCTGATCGCTTCTGCCTGGATCGGACACAATACCGATTCACCGGCCTTGCGAAATCCGGAAAACCTGCCGGTTGGTGCCTGGCGGCCTGTAGACGTGAAAGCGATTCAGGCCGGCACCACGGAAGATAGCGACAATCAGCCTGTTGCCCCTTTTCAGATTGGCCAGCTGAAATATCGCGGCAATCTTGTCCTCACCTCACCTGATCGGCGTTTCGGCGGATTTTCCGGATTACGCATATCTACGACAGATGAGCATTTTCTGGCTATTTCCGACCGCGCACAATGGCTGAGTGCGGTACCTGTATTCGACGCTTTCGGGGCGATCACCGACCTGAGGCAGGTGCGTATGGCAACGCTGGAGCGTTACAATGGCGAGATCCTCAGTGGTGCAGCTGGTGATGCTGAAGGTCTGGAACTGACGCCCGATGGTGGTGTCATTCTCAGTTTCGAGCGCTATCACCGGGTTGACCATTACCTGCCCGACAGATCTGATCGCTTTCGATACCGGCAGCGCCTTCTCCACAATGAGATCGTCAGGGGACTTGAGTCCAATGGTGCTCTTGAGAGTGTTGTCCTGCTGAAAGACAGCCGGGTGCTCACACTGGCCGAGTCCCCGGCACTACCCAACGCCTGGACAGACCAAGAGAGTGGTCTTGTACAGGATGGGGCTGTGCCTGGTTGGGTTTCCCCCCCGGCCATCTGGTATGAGGGCGGAGACGACTGGGCTCCTCTGGCCTATCAACCTGCAGAAGGTTTCTCGGTCACGGATATTGCTCAGGATCGCCAGACAGGGGATGTCTATATTCTTGAGCGCTTCTTCTCACGCGCAACAGGGGTACGCTGTCGCGTAACGCGCCTGGCGCTGGAAGACATCAAGCCAGGGACAGTCCTGAAAGGTGAAGAAATAGCCCGCCTGAATATGCTGCATGGTATTGATAACCTCGAAGCAATGGATTTGCGCAGGACAGAGGATGGCAGGTTGATGATGTATCTGATGTCAGATGATAATTTCAATATTGCCCAACGCACAGTTCTGATGAGCTGGGAAGTAACGGACAGATAACCACGCTTCCGTTCACGTTTCGAGTGCGCTGATTTGCCCCAGATACGGTCTGAACAGACGCCGCATCGCTGAATATGCTGGCAGAAAAGCAAGGCAGAACACGCATTTCATTGCGGTATCTATGATCATCCAGCTGATCCAGAGCGTTCCTGCTTCACCATAAATGACCGGGAAATAAATTGCGCTCTGTACAGCAAAGCCAAAGACGCCGCCATAAAACGGCGCTCGCCACCAGTTGCCCCCCCGCGTATAGTCATAAACGTAGATGGCGACGAGTTGACCAACATACCAGCTCGACAGAAAGCCAATCACAAAGCGGGTGGACGGCAGGTCGCCTGGCACAAGCTGCGGAGCGAGGAAAATAATCATGGCACCGACGAATCCCGCCGTCATAAGCCAGCACAAGGTCAGCAACCGCCCTGTAAAGATGCTGCCATAAGACCGTGTAACCAGCATCAGGTAAAAGATCGAGAGGGCCATGATCGCGTCCCCTCGACTAAACCAGTTACTGATCGCAAGGTCGGAAGACATGCCGACAAATCTGTCAAACGTTCGGAACGGCAGGTCCAGGCAGATGAGGGAAAGCAAAAATATAGGCAGAAGGATAAATGATAATCGCAGAACAAGAAGCGCAAGATAGGTCAATCTGTCGAAACGCTTGCGCAATTTCTGCGCAGCCGTTTCATCCTGCATTCTCAGGTTTTCATGAATAACCGGATCTTCTTCTGCCATATCCATTGCAACCGTGCCTGACTGGATTCGACGGGACACGACCACTATTAAGGCAAAGGCGTTAAGAAGCTCTGGCCAGTTCCCGCTTCACCTTGAGCGCTGCAGGAGACAAGTCCTGTTCCTTGGCTTTGCCCAGGAAAGCGTCAAGCCCGCCAACATGGTCCACAGATCGCAGAGCATGAGCAGAAATCCGAAACTTGTATGAGCGGCCGAGCGCGTCGCTCATCAGCGTCACATTACAAAGATTAGGGCGGAAGATACGCCGTGTCTTGTTATGCGCGTGGGACACGTTGTTGCCTGCCATAGGGCGCTTGCCAGTAAATTCACAAACACGGGACATTGCTGTCATCCTTCAATTTAAGTCGGTGCGTGATAACGCTATAATTTCCACAGAGCCGCGTCTCATAAGGGGTGCATCAAAGGGCGTCAAGGCCGTATAGCGGCATTTTCATGGTCACTGCCCTGTCTGCCTCTGCCCTCTGAAATGTGATGACCGGCCTTATTCCTGCCGGAAATAACACCGCTGAGTGTCAAAATGATAAGTTGTAAAGAACCCTGGCTCGTAAGAGACTTAGTTAACAAGTACGGAGTGTGATTCTGGTGTTTATTTCCCCAAAGCGTGCCTGTCTGGCAGTTACAACCAGTGTTGTTGCAATCCTGTCAATGACAGGTGTTGTGGCTGCTGCCTCTGCCATGATGGCAGCTACGCAAGGTCCATATACAATAGATACCTATGTTGAGCCTGGCTCGCTCGCGCCGGGCTCTGATGAATGGCAGGCAGCGTTTTCTGTTGATCAGTTTGACACCCGTGACCCTTATCCGCCGCGCATTAGTACCGAAGGCGCCAAAAAACTCTCAGTCACGTACAAGGGCAAGGCACTTGGCCTCGATATTGGCCGTGTATTCATCACAGCAGATCTGACAGACACGACATATCGGATGACATACAAAGTCCAGACCGATGGTGTCGTGCGCTGGCTGGACCAGACTGAACAGGATGTCATTTCCTACGGCCTTCTGGATGGTTCGGAAATGACCGCCCTTTTTTATGAACGCGACGAACGCGAGGGTGATGACACCAAACTGATCGAATTGACGCGGCCTGCGCCCGGCGCGCGATTCCGTTACTGGACTGATCCCTACACGGAACTCGTTCATCCTGTGATGCCGGATATAGGACTACAGACTGTTGACCCCCTCGCCGCCCTTGCTCAATTAGGGTTTATAGAGGTGCCGGAAGGCCAGGAACCCTGCACGCGCAATGTGGCCGTGTATGATGGCAGACGACGCTTTGATATGCGGATGGAACCAGCCGGCACGGCCAATTTGAGTCGGCGCGGGAGCAAGCGATATAGCGGCTTCACTTACAAGTGTCGTGTCTTCATGAACAAGGTTGCCGGGTACAATCAAAAAAATCTGGAAGATGAATTTGACGGAGATGGTTTCGTTTACCTTGCTCCGATGCCTGAGAGTGTTGCTTCAAAGAATTTCACTTATATGCCCGTATTCCTGGAAGGGAAAACAGGCATCTTGAGTGCAACTTTAGAGGCGAAAGCCCCAACCATGATCTTGCCAGATGGTACGAAAGTCGAGCTCTGGAAGAATTGATCTGACAACAGACTGTCAGGCTGCTCTGACATGACTGACATGGTGGTGAATCTCACGCACCCTGTCCGCAATGATGGTTGCATTGTCACCGATCAGAATGCTGACGTGGTCTTCCTTCGGGAAATTGCCATACCAGCCATAGCCGGTATTTTCTTCCGCCGTTTTCGCATCCTGTTCCGTCATGCTGTTGATAATGGTCGCTGTCAGGATTGCCAGGGGCAAATTCTCGATGCCGTTGCCATGCAGATACGGCGCATTGGGGTCTACCCCAAGCACTTCATCGCGTGATGCCGCATGGTGACTGGCTGCACCATATCCCCAAACCTTGTCTTCGCGCAATTGCCCGTCGAGCCTGAAATTATTGGGGGCAAAGACCCGCGAAAGCGGTTCTGCCAGGCCGAGTCTGGCCCCATAGGCGCCAACTCTCAGCATCTGCCCGAAAGGACCGAAAAAGCCGCCCGTGACGTCTTTCAGGCGCCGGGGCGAGACTGCGTCAATCAGTATCAGGCCGGACAGGTTCTCAGGATAAAGATTGGCGTATGTATGAAGACGCAACCCCGCCATGGAATGCCCTATAAGCATGAACGGATCCTTGATCTTCAATGCTGCCATCAGTCGGCGCATATCACTGACATGGTATTCAGGTGACGGAACGATCCCGTCTGGCGCAGGGTCACTTGCCCCCATTCCCACACGATCATACAAGCAGACCCGAAAATCTTTTTTCAATGCTTCCTTAATCCACCAGCCATCTGCATAAATGCCAAAGGAGCCTGCATCATATAACACGACAGATGCTTCTTCCGGCCCTTCGAGCAGGTAATGTATCCTGCGTCCCGGCTCGATTTCTATGAGTGAGAAAGCTGGTTTGTTTGCCATTATCGACCTAAATCAATGATTGTTGTGACGGGAAATTAACCATAATGCCGGACAGGTATCCAGTTCTGAACCGTTTTACAATAAGATTACGACCAGTAAGGTAAAGACAGGGCTATGGGTACTATTTTCAAATCACGACTGTTCTGGGGAGCGGCCACACTAGCTGCGATTGTTTTTGCCTATTTTACTCTGGCGTCCCCCTCACAGACAACGGCAAGCGAACCAGATTACATTACTGTGGCCCTCGACCGTGGCAGCATCAAACGCTCTGTTTCTACATCGGGCACTGTGCAGCCGCTGGTGCGTGTGGAAGTTGGCTCGCAGCTTTCAGGCCAGCTAATTGAGGTGCTGGCGGATTTCAATACAGAAGTCAGTCAGGGCGACCTGCTCGCCCGAATTGATCCCGACACGTTTCGATCCCGCGTGGAAGAAGCAGAAGCTCAACTGAAAATATCCCGCGCCGGGCTGGCAGTTGCCAGAGCAAATCAGCGTCGCGCGCAAGCTAACCTCACTCAGAGACGCAGTGACCTTGCCCGGTTTGAGCCGTTGCTCGAATTTGATGCAATCTCGGAAATCGAGGTTGACGCAGCGCAGGCACAGTTTGACGCAGCGGTCGCAGAGTATCAGTCAGCAGAGGCACAGGTTGATAACGCTCTTGCCCTGGTCTCACAGCGCGAAGCTTCCTTGCGACAGTCACAAGTTGATTTACAGCGTACAGATATACGCGCGCCCATCAACGGCGTGGTCATCCTGCGCAATGTGGACGTGGGACAAACGGTTGCTGCCAGCCTGCAGGCACCAGTTCTGTTCGAGATCGCTCAGGACTTGTCGAAAATTCAGATCGAAGCTGACGTGAATGAAGCTGATATTGGCTCCGTCAAGGAAGGTAACGATGTCACTTTTTCAGTCGATGCCTATCCTGACCGGGAGTTCACTGGTGTTGTGCGTCAGGTGCGGCTGGCACCAAAGGAAGAGTCCAATATTATTTCGTATACGGTAATTGTTAATGTAGACAATCCCCAGAAAATTCTTTACCCCGGCATGACCGCGAGTGTCGAGATTATTACCGGGCAGCGAGAGGATGTCCTGCGTGTTGCAAACAGTGTGCTGCGGTTCAAACCGGATAATGCCGAAGCGGCAGATACGCGCGGGCAGTCCGGCGCACGAGGCGGCGGCGACAGGATGGCAGAATTACAGGCGCAGTTAAATTTAACAGATCAACAGAGCAAGGAAATCAGCGACAGGATGCGCAGCCTTTTTGCAAACCGTGGTGAGGGCGGTGCCCCTGGCGGCGGTAACCCACGGGAGGCAATGGCCAAGATTTTCCGCTCTGTACTGGATGAAGATCAATGGGAAAACTATCAGGCTTTGCAAAATGAACGTCAACAATACACACGTGGCACGCTCTGGACACTTGATCCGTCTGGCAAGCCTGCCGCTGTGCCTGTTCGGCTTGGGATAGCAGATGCTACGCACACGGAAGTGGTGTCTGAAGATTTAGACGACGGCAGTGTTGTGATACAGCGTCAGGGACGCGGTTAAACCGATGCAGCCTGTCATTGAATGTGCCGCCCTGACGAAAATCTATGCCCTTGGTATGCAGGAAGTACGTGCCCTTGATGGAGTTGATTTCCATATAGCTCGAGGAGAGTTTGTCTCAATCATGGGGCCATCCGGCTCCGGCAAATCCACGCTGATGAACATGATTGGTGCACTTGATGTGCCAACGAGTGGGTCCCTGAAAATAGCCGGCGAAGATATTGCGCACATGACACCAGATGAACTGGCCGTATTGCGCAATCGGACGATCGGCTTTGTATTTCAGCAATTCAACCTGCTGCGACGTACCACCGCCCTCGACAACGCAAAACTGCCCCTGCTCTATCGAGCCGGCAGCAGCGACGATGATGCGCGCGAGAAAGCTGCCATCGCCCTGAAGCGTGTGGGATTGGGCGAGCGTATGGATCATCACCCTTCCCAGCTCTCAGGAGGCCAGCAGCAAAGAGTCGCGATTGCACGCGCGCTCGTCAACGATCCTGACCTCATTCTGGCTGATGAACCTACCGGTGCGCTGGACAGTCAGACTTCAGAAGAAATCATGACACTCTTCGCCGAGCTCAATCAGCAGGGTGTTACAGTCATTATTGTCACACACGAACAGGAAGTTGCCGATCAGACGCGGCGTATTCTGCGTTTGCGCGATGGCAAAATTGTCGCAGATGAGCGACGGGAGATTGCTGCATGAGTTTTGGAAACGCTTTTTTGACGGCGTTGCAGGCATTGCGCCTAAACGGTATGCGCAGCCTGCTGACTGCGCTTGGTATTATTATCGGCATTGCTTCGGTGATTGTCATGGTCGCCATAGGAAACGGCGCGAGGCAATCCGTGGAGGAACAGATAGAACGCCTCGGCTCTTCAATGTTGACTGTATTCCCAAGCACCCGGTCAAGCCGGGGCCAGAGTACCGGCAGGTACATGCCCTTCTCCGAGCGCATCATGAACAGCGTTGCGGAACAGTTGCCCGATGTTGTGGGTGTGACGGGCGATATTTCCTCACAAGTCACGCTTGTGAGTGCCGACACGGACTGGGCAACAACGGCACGCGGTGTCAACGCAACCTATCCACTGGTCCGGAATCACGACGTTGCGGATGGTGACTTTTTTACACCAGAGGATGTCGCTTCCGGCAAACGATATGCCGTGATCGGCTCAACGATACAGCGGGAAGTGTTTGGAGAAATTTCTGCTGTTGGAGCATCCATCAGGATCAACAACGTGCCTTTCGAGGTGATCGGCGTGATGGAAGCAACAGGCGAGTCCTTTCGTGGTCGTGACTCGGACGATGTTATACTTGCGCCATTGAAGACTGTGCGTGACAGGCTTGCCGGCAACTGGCGACCAGTGCCGGACCGCATCGACAGCATGTACATCCTTTTCCGGAAAGACGCGGATATCGAGATAGCACAGTCTGATCTCGAAGAAGTTCTTAGGTACGAACGAGAGATCAAACCAGGCCAGAGCGACAACTTCCGCGTCTTGAGTTTTGCAAGTTTCGTTCAGGCACGTAACGAAACATCGCAGACTTTCAGCTATCTTCTGGCAGCAGCGGCCGGCATTTCCCTGATCGTCGGCGGGATCGGCATCATGAATATCATGCTGGTGTCAGTGACAGAACGCACAAGAGAAATTGGGTTGCGTATGGCGATCGGTGCCAGACGCGGCGATATCATGACGCAGTTTCTGATTGAAGCGGTAGTTCTGTGTACAATCGGGGGAATTATCGGGCTCGCATTGGGGCTGGGCGGTGCCTGGGCTGTCACGAGCATGGCAGACTGGGAAGTGCTCATCGAGCCATCATTAGTTGTGATTGCTATCGCCACATCTCTAACTGTTGGGGTCGTTTTCGGGTTCTTCCCTGCCCGACAGGCAGCGCAATTAAACCCGATTGAAGCGCTGAGATATGAATAGCGCTTCAATCTGCTGACACTGGATTTTAAGCGTCAGCTTATACTTTTTCAACGGCTGCTGTCATTACTGCGATAATATCAACTTCAGTCATGGACTTGTTGATCTCGCTGAGGATCTCGCCCGAATCCGCATCGACTAGAAGCAAAAGGCCTGTTTTGACTTCATCTGCAAAACGAGACCGCACCGTATTCCCGATCCCCGCGGCATCTGCCTGCAGAAAAAGAACCTCTGCGTCTCTGGCCGTGTAATCAAGCCGGGTGAACTCTATGCCATCAATGGCGTTCATATTCCGTACGGATTGTATTTTAGGATCCAGAACCTTACAGCTGCCGCACCAGTCGGCATACATCAGGACAGCGATAACCTTTGCATCCTCTTGGCCAGCGGAGCTGCTGGCTGGCTCTGCGGAAGCGGTTTTCGTTGTATCAGCCGTCTCACCGGAACAGGCGGCAAGGAATGATAAGGCAATAATAGCGACAGCATGGCGCATGATAAGTCTCCTGATGACAGGTCAGAAAGCTATCACAGATTACGAAACAGCAGCCTCACGAGGCCGTGAGACTGTGATATCGCCGCCACAATGTCTTTCATCAGATTTCAGAGCCGGAGAGCGATTCGCGCAATTCAGCCGCCTGCCGACGCGCGTGCGCATAATGGGGATTCCATTTCAGAGCTTCCTGATAAAGATCAAACGCAGCGCGATCTTCGCCATTCGCCTTCAAAATATCAGCGAGGTCAGTCGTGGCAATAAAGTGCCTCGGCTCAAGCTCCAGCGCTTTCCTGTAGCCGTCATACGCCAGCTCATATTGTTCGAGATTGAGATAAACCGTGGCTTGCAAAACCCATCCTTGAGCAAAATTCGGCGCAAGACCCGTAACATGGGAGGTCAACTCACGCGCCACATCCATGTCATTAGCCATGGCAGCTTCATAAGCGCGGCTATAAAGAAGTGTCACCGTGGGGCTTGGTGCTGTCGACCAGATTTCCAGGATTCGCTGGCTAGTCTCCTCGGCATCAAGGGCTGTTCCATCCCTCAACTCCTGAAACAGAGCATCGAGACCAGGATCATTCTGATCTGCAAACGCCGTGGGCGCGAGAAACAGGGAAATGAGGGCAGTTATAAGCAGAAAAAAACGCATATATCCTCTCTAAAGATACATGCGTCTGTTTTCAAATAGCGATTGCGTCATGATAAACGCAAAATCGGCTTCACGTAATTAGCCCTGGCGCGCCTTGAAGCGTCGTTGCGTCTTGTTAATGACGTAGACACGGCCTTTACGGCGCACAACACGACAATCGCGGTGACGGCTTTTGAGTGATTTGAGTGAACTTTTGACTTTCATCGACTTCTTGCCTCATTCAATTCTGACGTGCCTTTACCGGCAACAGAGCGCGAGGAACTACAGAGTGATGCAGGCCATGTCAAGGGAAATACCCGCATCACCTTGCGGGCTTGTTACTGGACGGCCCTAGCGCATCGACTTAACGTAAGAGTGAAAATAGAGCCCTACGAAACAGGTGATGTTCCCATGCCAAAATCAGTCATCCCAGCCCTACTGGCCTGCAGTCTTTTCGCGTCGCAACCCGCAACGGCACAGGAATTTGAAAGCTGGATAGAGAGTTTCAAGGAAGAAGCCGTCGCCAAGGGCATCTCTGCCGAGACATATGATCGAGAAATGCAATCCGTAATACCCGTGCAACGGGTTCTGGAGTTGAACGACAGCCAGCCGGAATTTGTAAAAGGCGTGTGGGAATATCTCGACACCGCCGTATCGGACTCGCGTATCAGCAATGGGTTGAACAATGCTGCTGCAAACAGCGCCCTTCTGGACCGCATTGAAGAAGCCTATGGCGTCGACAAGGAAATCATTGTGGCGATCTGGGGACTGGAGTCCTCTTATGGCGCGATCATGGGCGACTATGATGTGCTCTCAGCGCTCGCAACACTTGGCTATGAAGGCCGCCGCACCAGTTTTGGCCGCAGCCAGTTGATTGGTGCCCTGAAAATTCTTGACCGTGAATATGCCAACCGCAGTCAACTGAAAGGGTCTTGGGCAGGTGCCATGGGACAAACACAGTTCATCCCCACGACGTATCTAGAAAGTGCCGTCGATTATGATGGCGACGGTCGCCGCGATCTCTGGTCAAATCTTGGTGACGTGTTTGCCTCTACGGCCAATTATCTCTCAAGATCAGGGTATGTAGCTAATGAACCCTGGGGTTTTGAAGTCACCCTGCCAGAAGGATTTGACTATGCTCTCGCAGACAGATCCAACCGACAAATGGTTGCAACCTGGGCGAGCCTGGGCATCAACCGGGCAGATGGTGTGCCCCTGACAGATGACATTGACCTGAATGCGACAGGATACCTGATTATCCCGGCGGGCGCACAAGGCCCTGCCTTTCTCGTTTTCAATAATTTTCGTGCAATACTGCGATATAACAATTCGACAAGCTACGCGCTGGGGATTGGCCTTTTAAGCGATCATATTGCCGGAAATGCCGAGCCTATTGTTCAGTCCTGGCCGCGCGGCGACAGACCGCTTTCCCTCAGTGAGCGCAAATCCTTGCAGGAAGCACTGGCGCAGCGAGGCTATAATCCGGGCCCCGTGGATGGCATCATCGGCGCAGGCACAAAATCAGCCCTTCGTAAATGGCAACGTGACCAGGGACTGCCTGCCGACGGCTATGCATCATCAACACTCCTGACCAGATTGTTGCAATCCTGAGTGTCGAACAAGCTTGAGACGGCCATACTGTCCTGGCAGGACAGTGGCATTCTGCGGTCTGATCAATTTAATGACATATATTTTTCCGACATGGACGGGCTGGCGGAAACACAGCACGTTTTTATTGCAGGCAACAATATCCCTGAGCGCTTCCGTGAACTGACCACGGCGACGCCTGATCATGTGTTCACAGTTGGTGAACTCGGGTTTGGCACAGGGCTGAATATACTTGCCCTGTGGCAGGCCTGGCACCAGCGTGGCCACAATCGAGGGCACCTTCATGCCTTCTCGATTGAAGGTTTCCCCCTGGATCATACAGCCTTCAGCCTTGCTCAATCGCGCATTCACGCGCGCTGGCCTGCGCTTGCGCCCCCCGGAGCACTTCTGGAGCAACAATACCCGCCCCTCACTCCGGGGGTTCATTCTGTCCGCCTGGGAGAAAACTTCACGCTGACGCTTGCTCTGGGTCAGGCGGAGCATTGTCTTGAAAACGCATACCTCAAAGCTGATGCATGGTTTCTGGACGGATTTTCTCCTGCCCAAAACCCTGACATGTGGTCTGAAAAGGTAATGGCGCATATAGCGCGATTGTCAAAACCGGATGCAACGGTTGCCACATTCACGGTTGCGGGCGCCGTTCGCCGTCATCTTATTGCCGCAGGTTTTTCAGTAGAAAAAACGCCCGGCTTTGGTCGAAAAAGGGAAATGTTGAAGGGTACTTTTATGAAGTCCTCTACCAACACTCCCAAGGAGAATTCTCCAGAACGGCCGTGGTTGTCTTACGAAAATCTATCGCGCAAGTCAGGCAGGCGTGTACTGATTGTCGGGGCAGGCATCGCTGGCGCTGCTGCTGCCTGGCACCTGAAGCGCGCTGGTTTCGACGTGACCGTGGTGGATGAAACCGGACCTGCCTCTGGCGCTTCCGGGAACCCGGCAGGACTCGTTTTGCCCCGACTTGATCTCGGCGAGACCCCTGCCGCACGATTTTATCGTGATGCCTGGCTGTACACAGTAAGGCTGATGGCATCGCTCGATCATGACAACTCTATACTCCTGGCGGAAGGAGGAATTATCGCTTCCACAGGGGACGAAGATGACTTGCGCCATAAGAAACTGATTAAGGACGATCTTCTTCCAAAAGAGATGTTGGGTAGCCTCCACACGGATGATTTGCGTGACTTGACAGGTATCAAGACACTAAGCTTCGGCGGGAAATATCACCTCCATCTCACCAAAGGCGGCACGATAAATCCGACCGCCTTCACGAAAGCACTATTTGATGAAATACCCGTGCTTGCTGGCAAAGCCGTTCACTACAAAACATCCCCGGACACGACAGAGTTGCTTGTAGACCTTCTTGAGGCGGACAGTATCCGCACTCTGCGAACGGACTACATGGTTATCGCCACAGCGGCTGCATCCAGCAACGATCTGGACCGTCCTCATATTACGAAATCCCTTGGGCAGATTGATGTTTTTGATGCCGCCCCCCCCATGCTTGCCACATCATTTGGGCATTATGTCGCACCTCTGGGCAACAGGACAGTGACCGGTGCGACATATGAGAATGTCACGCCAGAGACGGACATCACGCCTATGCAACAGCGAATGAACCAAAATCTGGAAGCCCTGACAGAGGTTTTTGACAGCACTATCAGCGCTGAAAAGCACTGTGAAAGCCGCACGGCAATTCGCGCGGTCACACCGGATCGACATCCTATCGTCGGTGCTCTTCCAGACTGGCGTTATGCCGCTCAGAGCTATGACGGTCTGAAGCAGGGCAAGCGGCAGGCTTACCCAACAATGAAATATCACTCTGGCGTATTCATCCTGAGCGGACTTGGCTCACGTGGCCTCACAACCGCCCCCTATTGCGGGGCCATGATAGCTTCCCTGATAAGCAGCAGCCCCTCCCCTGCGCCTACAGACCAGATGGAACTGCTGCATCCTGCGCGGTTTTTGATACGCGATCTGAAACGAGGCAAATAAAAAGGGCTTCAGCGGGGGCCAGTCATTATAACCAGCCCCCTGATCCTATCAGCGGGGGGAGAAAGAGCTGACAGGACTTTCCTGAAACAAGGCTGAAGCAAAAAATATGAGGACGTTGCCGATACGCAGGCAACGTCCTCTTCATTCGTCGGCCATCAGGGGGAGAGAGAGAACCGACGAAAAAACCTTTTATTTCCCTGCTACGCGGCAGGACCCGGCAAATACGCCACCAGGTCCCGCAGCTGTTGCCACCCACGCTACACTACACTACCCAATGCATGAGGCGGTCCGTATCGCTTACTGACTGATTGATACGGCATTCTTTAACTGCTACTAGCACTTATATATTTTATAACATCTTATTCGTCAACATTTATAATTGCTACCGGCATTGTTTTTTTGTAACATTGACGGTGGAGAGAGAAAGGGATGGCTTGCGCCAGACGCACGGTATCCGAAAGGAACAAAGATAGTGCTGCAGGCCATCGATGAATATATGAAAAAAAACGGTGCCCCACCCTCAATACCGGCCGATCGCCGGACACGAGGCCTGGCGCTTCTGCTCGAGCAGACTGCGCGCCTGATCTATGATGAAAAACACCCGCAGGCATTACATGCCGTCCAGTGGTCAGCTCTGCGCTTTTTCGATCGTGCCGGGGAACAGACAAGAACGGTTGCTGGTCTCGCCAAATATCTGGGCGTAACAAGCGGACCAGCATCCCGCACCACCTCCTCATTACTCAAACGCGAACTTGTCAGCGTGAAGCCGAGTCCCAGCGATTCGCGCTCAAGGGTTTATGAGCTGACCTCTGCCGGGAAAGATATTCTCTCTGAAGACCCCATCCAGCGCGTCGCCAGCCTCCTGACGGAAATGCCGGATGAAGATTTGGGTGTTCTCGCCAAAGCGCTGGACAAAATTTACGCCGGTCTTGATACCTGACCTTCCCCAAGGCGCCTGACCTGACGAAAGTGACGGCCATGATTCCAGAACGGCTCATCCAGAAATATGCCATCCCGTTATTGGCCGTGCAGGCTGTAATTATAAGCGTGTTGACTATCATTCTTGCACCAGACAGCCTGATTTCGTGGCTTATTGCGACCTCGATTCTACTCTTAGGGGTCGGCCTGACGGTCCTGTATTACAGAAAAAATCAGCTTCCTGAAATACGTGGCTTGAATGATGTGACGCAGGCAGAACTCCTGTCGGCAATAAGCGGCGCTGGCATTGGATATACCATACTGAATTCGGCAGGCGAGATTCTTTATGCACCGGGTAGCGTGAACTCATTACTCGATCTCCCGGAAGAGAGGAATATAACGGGTCAGATATGGTTCGAGATGGACCATGAAGCAAAGGCACATAAAGACGCACGTCGGCAGATTTGGAGCGAAATTATCACAAACCAGAAGCCCTGGAGTGGTATTATCCGCTGGGTTGGCGCCGAGGGCGTAAAAAAATATTTTGACTGCACCATTTGCCCAATATCAGGTGACCGCATCATCCTTGTCGCGATAGATCGCACAGACAGAATCCAAGCGTCGCATGATTTGCAGGAACGCGAGAAACTTAACAATTATATCCTCAACAACATACCTGTCAGCATAACGCTGCATGATACCAACCGCAGGATCATTTATTCCAATAATTACATCCCCGACCGGCTTGGCCAGTCCATCAATCAGACCATAGGCAAGGACCCATCACAAGTACTGCATCCTTCAACAGTCCAGGTCATGTCAGACATGTATGCCCAGATGCTCAGGACAAAAGAGCCTGTCGAAGGGCGCACACTGTCCATAACTGGCGGGCGCATGGCCGGAACAGAATGGCTTTTGTTCATGTACCCCGTATTTTCCAAAGGCAAGATAGAACAAACTCTTGTGGTCAGCCTTGACCGCACCGAGCGCGTTCGCCTGGCACGCGAAAAAGAAGAATTTTCACGCAAGCTTTTTGAGACACAGAAAGTAGAAGCTGTGAACAAGTTTGCCGGCGGGCTCGCACATGAACTTTCCAACCTTTTGCACCCTGCTGGTGTCTATGCACGTGCATTGAAAGAAGAACCGGACTTGCCGGACAGACACAAATATCTTGATTTGATCAATACAGCTGTTCTCAAGGCAGGTGAGATTCTACGGCGCACCCTGTCCATCTCCCGTTCTGATCAGGACACCCCACAACCTGTTGACCTTGCGATCTTGATGAAAGATCTCATTGCCTATGCCAATGACATCGCGGCCAAGGGTATAATTTACGAATTGCTGCTCCCAGATACGGCTTTA
This sequence comes from Parvularcula sp. IMCC14364, assembly GCF_030758415.1. Taxonomy (NCBI): domain Bacteria; kingdom Pseudomonadati; phylum Pseudomonadota; class Alphaproteobacteria; order Parvularculales; family Parvularculaceae; genus Parvularcula; species Parvularcula sp. IMCC14364. Next base: position 1,858,013 of record NZ_CP132334.1, read on the forward strand.
TGTGTGTTGGCTGATGATACAGGGTTACGACAAGTAATGATGAATCTCATGAATAACGCTGCTGATGCCCAGGGCGGGAGCGGAAACATCATTATCACCCTGGGAAAAGGTGGTACTCCTCCGGGCACAACAGGCATGACACCAACCAGCATCGGCCCCTTTGCTTGGATTGACATCACTGATAATGGTGAGGGCATGGAAGATAACATCCGCGCACAAATTTTTGACCCTTTCTTTACGACCAAAGACAAAGGTGAAGGAACAGGCCTTGGCTTGCCTGTTGTACAGGGCATCGTCACAGGTTGGGGCGGTATAGTGACAGTTGACACAAGCCCGGGAAAAGGCTCCACATTCAGAGTATGGATTCCGCTTTCGCAGCATCAGTCAGAAACAGCCAAAGAGAATGAATGACAAGATGGCCAGTATCCTGCTTATTGAAGATGATCATACTGTCGCAGATGCGATCAGCTTTGTCCTGACCCGCAAGGGGCATGAAGTGAGTCATGCGCACAATACGCGGATCGCCAGACAGAAACTTGAAACAGGCTCTTTCGACTGTGCTTTTATTGATGTCTGGCTTGGGGAAGAAGATGGTCTGGAATTTCTCTCTGAACATCTGGACCTGTTTAGCTCAACGCCTTTCGTCGTGATCTCAGGGGGCGGGCCAGGACGTACCCTTGAAAATGTTACTGCGAGAGCTGACGCCTATGGCGCTGTACGCATTTTATACAAACCATTCGAGGATGAAGAGCTACTGGCTGCACTCAATCAGACCCTGGGCCTTCAATAATCCTGCAAGAAGTGGTTTGTGATCTCACATAAACCGGGATAAAGTTTCAAAAAAAACATATCACCTTTCGCGGGAGGAAAAGTCATGTGCATGATCTGCGGTACCAAGTCCTCTGTAACACAATACGATCTTTACAGGGATGGGTTGAACGGACGAGTAGATCATGAGACGGTAGCTGCCGAAGGTTCCGGTCAAACCGACACTTTCGCACTGAATGACTTTCAGCCTGATAACGAAATCATTGTTGACGACCCAGGCGTATTCGCCCCTGATTATGTTGATAATGCGCCCGTGAGCTTTCTGAATGCCGATGAGCGCGGCCAGGATAGCCCCAATGGCAAACCATCACTCGACGTTAATGGCGCTGCACTGCAATTGATCCGTGCTGGTGCTTCATGGGGCAGCAGTGGCGTATCTGTGACATATGGTTTTCGGTCTACAGAACCAACATCAATGCCGAGTGACACTACCGGCTTCACTCGTTTCAATGCCCTACAGATTACTCAGGCTGAACTCTCCCTGCAGACCTGGGCGGATGTCGCGAATATCACCTTTCAACGTGTCGGCAGTGGCACTTCAGGTCCAGCGGCCTACACGGATACGGCGACCATGCTGTTCGGTGGGTACACGGACGGACAAAACGGCGCCGCTGCTTTTGCATATTTTCCCGGCTCAACAGGCAATACAGCCAATGCTGGCGACAGCTGGTATAATATGAGTCAACAGAATAATGCCAATCCAGCGTTGGGTAACTACGGACGCCTGACAATAGTACACGAAATAGGGCACGCGATCGGGTTGGGGCATCCCGGTGACTACAATGCCGATCCGGACATCAACCTCAGCTACGGACAACATGCAGAGTATTATGAGGACAGCTCACAATATTCTGTCATGAGTTACTGGAGTGAAACCCATACCGGCGCGCAGTTCTTCAACACATATGCTGCCGCCCCCCTGATTGATGATATAGCCGCTGCGCAAGAACTCTATGGCGCCAACCTTTCCACCCGGACCGGTGATACAATCTACGGTTTCAACTCCAACACGGGTCGAGATTTCTTCAATATCACCTCGCCCTTTCAGGATGTGGTGTTTGCGGTTTGGGATGCTGGCGGTTTTGACATACTGGACTTTTCCGGTTTCGCAGACGATCAGCGCATTGACCTCACTGAAGGGAGCTTCTCTGATGTAGGTGGGTTGGTCGGCAATGTATCAATCGCGCAAGATGTTATTATCGAAGAAGCCATTGGAGGCACAGGTAATGATGTTATCTCCGCCGGTGATACACCCATCGCCAGAGAATTTGCCCGCAGCTATGACCATCTGCCCTCCTCTGCAAACACAATCATCAAATCACAATTCGATAATATTTCGACCCAGGCCAACGCCCTGAGCGTTGATGGATTTTTCAGCCTTCAGGCAAATAGCCAGATTGCGAACAGCACTACCATTCCGCACGCAACGGTGCAGGGAACCGGCGGCGGTAATGTTGATATTTATAGCTTTATCATCGAGGAAGTAACCAAGGGTTACTTTGATATGGATGCAACCTCATCCAGTTATGATCCCTACCTTTATCTGTATGATGAGAATTTCAAACTTATCTCTTTCAATGATGACAGCCCGGTAGATCCCGGCAGCAACAAACGGCAGGACTCATATCTGGAATATACCTTCCTTGAAGCCGGGCAGTATTTCATACTGGTAAATACATGGAGTGCTGATGGCTTTGGGCAAGGTGTGGACAACGGCGCCTCCTACAATCTGCATATCTCTCTGGAACTGGCCCCGAATGTCGTGATTGACGGTTATCTGGGCTACACACTTACTGGCGGTGCTGGTGATGACCTTCTCATCAGCGGGCCTGGAGCTGACCTTATGACTGGCGGCGATGGTGCTGATACTTTCGTGATTGAAAACCTGCATGGCACTGACACCATCACCGACTTTGAGGCGGGCATTGATGTCGTCGACCTATCAAGTATGCCAGAAGAAGTGCTCGTCTCGGATGGACGCTCTGGCGTGATGAAAATATTTGATGAAATCATCAGTCTTCAACAGGTTGGCGATGACACCATTCTCGCCTATCGCAAGAGCGGGAAGATACAGACATATGATCTTGATGATGCCCTGATCATTTTCAGGGATACAAATGCCAGCGACCTGTCACTGGCAGAAGATTTCCTGCTGTAAGTTACACCGCAGTAGATAAGGCGCTTTCGCAGCTTTACCTTTTTGCAAATATAATCACTGATATTACGCTCAGCCCAATGAGCCGGAGCAAAAATACCATGCAGCCCCTGATTGTTCTCGAATTCAACGAACTGTGCCCCCCGCTTCTGGAAAAGTGGATGACGTCAGGAGACTTGCCCAATTTTCGCAAGTTTCATGACGCCGCCGCAGTATTTGTTACGGAGCCGGACACGACCAAGCCGCATGAACTGGAGCCCTGGATCCAATGGTACTCCATTCACACAGGCCTCCCCTTTCATGAACACGGGGTCTTTCATCTGACTGATGGGCCGGGCGCAGGGCACACGAATATATGGCAGGTTTTGAACCAAGCGGGATTTGATACAGGCAACATATCAAGCATGAACGCCTCAACAGAAGTTTCTGGCGGAAGCTTTGCCATGCCTGATCCATGGTGCACGACCGAGACATCAAGACCTGCAACTCTCTATCCGCTCCAGACTTATATTCAGTCACAAGTTCAGGAATACACCAATGCGGATAACAAATCTAACTTGGGCAAAATGGTTTCCTTTGCGGCCAGCCTGGTTCGTAATGGTCTGCAGCCCAAGACTGCTATACGCCTCGCGCGGCAGATCGGCTCTGAGAAAGTGAGTGGCGGCAAGTCTGGCTGGCGTCGCGCCATGGAACTCGACAATATCCTCGCAGATATTTTCCGTCATCACTGGCTCAAGGCGCGCCCGGCTTATGCCACTTTTTTTCTGAACTCGACGGCACATTATCAACACGCCTATTGGCGCCATATGGAACCAGCGGCCTTTGTGAATGCCCCGCCCGAACATGAGGCTGATATTTATGCCAATGCGATCCTGTCGGGCTACCAGAATATGGACCGCATTATCGGGCAGTTTCTGGAATTCGAAAAACACGGGGCGCAACTTGCCCTGATGACAGCTTTGAGCCAGCAGCCGTTCCTCAAATACGAGGAAACAGGGGGACAAAAATTCTATCGTATACGAAATGTTTTGTCTTTTCTTCAGGATCTGGAACTGAAATGCAGGGATGTGCGACCAGTAATGACCCATCAATTTCGGGTAGATTTTGAAAATGCTGAAGACTTGTCGCACGCAAGACAGGTTCTTTCAGATATGGCGCTGGACGGGCAAAAAGTATTTGACCTTGAGCAGGAAGAAAACGGGTTGAGAATAGGCTGCCGCATCAACACAACTGTGCCAGAAAATGCGCAAATGGTCGTGAATGGAGAACAGCAACCATTTTTCAAGACGTTCTACCAAATCGAAGAGACCAAGAGTGGCTGTCATCACCCTGATGGCGTGCTTTGGGTGAAAACTGGCAACCATAAAGTGTACCCGGAGAAAGTCTCCATCCTTGACTGGTTTCCGACCGTCCTTGAGCACTTTGAGGTTCAGCCACAGGAGCGACCACACGGACGCTCTTTGAAACCATTACTTGTGTAAGGCCTTCAACTGACGCTTGGGTCACCCCCCGGCAGGATTGTACTTTCACGCTTTCCCGGTGTAACATTCGAAAAAATATAAACTGGAGGACATTATGAAGCAGATGCAGGGCCTTGATGCCAGCTTCGTTGCACTGGAGCGCACGCATGCACCGCTTCATATTGGCTCTATAGTGATATATGATCCGTCTACGGCACCTGAAGGATTTGTGCGCTTCAAGGACATTCTGAGGTTCATTGAAGGGCGTTTGCACCTGGCCAAATCCATGCGCCAACGGATGGTGCGTGTACCGCTTGGGATTGATCACCCTTACTGGATCGAAGACCCTGATTTTGACCTTGAATATCATGTCAGGCATGTCGCCCTGCCAAAGCCGGGAGACTGGCGACAGCTCTGCATTCAGGCCGCACGCGTTTTTTCGCGACCACTGGATCTGACGCGCCCCCCATGGGAAATCACCATCGTTGAAGGACTGGACAATGTTGATGGCGCCCCGGAAGGCTCATACGCGATGCTGTCAAAAGTTCATCATGCCGGCATAGATGGCCTTTCCGGCATCGACATGATGCACGCCCTTAACTCACTGTCCCCGGATGTGACAGCGCCAGACATCGCGGATGAATGGAAGCCGGATGAAATGCCAAATAAAATGGGCCTGTTTGCCAAGGGATATGTCAGAGCCTGGACCAATCCTGTGCGCCAACTCAATCATCTGCGCCGATCCGTCCCCGGCATGTACAAGGCAACGCGCAGCTTTGCGAAGGGCGAATTTGATCTCGACGCTGTCAGACACGTGCCCCGCACACGCTTTAACGAAAAGGTCACAGCCCACCGCACGATTGATGCCTGCACATTTCCGTTAAGCGACATAAAAAAACTGCGCGCCCTGTCAGAGGGGTCGAAAGTAAACGATGTCATGCTGGCAATTGTCGGGGGCGGCCTGAACAAATATCTGAAAGCCAAGGAGGAACTGCCCTCCTCTTCACTTGTCGCGATGGCACCAATTTCTGTGCGCGAGGAAGGCGAGAAGGGGTCCATGGGCAACCAGGTTTCGGCAATGTTTGCTCCGCTGGGTTCGCATATAAGCAACCCTAAAGAACGCATACAATATGTGCATGGCGAAACACTGAAATCCAAGAAAATGACGAATGCCTTGGGCGCACGACAGATGACAGAAGTCAGCAAATCAACACCTGCCCTGTATCTTGGTCTCGGTGCCCGCCTCTATACACAGCTCGGGTTAGCCAACAGAATGAAACCAGTCATCAATACAGTTGTGACAAACGTACCCGGACCACCCATTCCAATTTACTCCGCTGGCGCACAAATGGTTAACATGTTCGGCAATCTGTGCCTGCTGGACGGACTGGGCCTTGGGCATGTTGTTCACAGTTATGTTGACAAGGTTACGGTATGCTTCACCGCATGTCGCAAAGCAATTCCGGATCCGGCCTTTTACGCCAGCTGTATCCAGGAAGCATTTGAAGAAATGCTCAGCGCTGCGAATAAGGAACTAAAAACAGCGCGCACGGAAGAACCACCCCAAGAGAGTGAAGTCAAAAAGAAAAAGACTAGCCGGATTACGCGCGTTTCAGAAAAGTCAAGACAAAAAGATCGCCTGAACGGCAAGAGTGCCCCCGCAGGCTAGGAAACGGCTCCGTTGTGCAGCGCACAATAAGCGGTTAACCATTTGTGCACTGCACAATAAGTCGTCGTATTTATCGGCGATGCACTCTTGCATATTTGCCCGTTACATATGACTATGGCGTCAACTACATATAAAATGTAGGGGGCAACACAGGAAAGTTTAGTATGGGTCGTCTAGGTTGCGCCAAAGCACCGTCTCTCCTTCTCACTATGGCCGAATGCCGCGCCGTATTTGAACTTCAGTCATTTTACGCATTGCGTATGCTGATGAAAAAATTCCCCAAAGGAGACGGCCACCCAGTTCTGGTTTTGCCAGGGTTTCTTGCGAGCGATACATCTACGCTCCCCTTACGGAAAGTTCTGAAAGATCTTGGCTATAATACTTATGGCTGGAAACTTGGCCGAAATCTGACATTCAACCCAGAACGCGAACAGCAAATGCATGACCGTGTACTGGATATTCACCGCCGCGAAGGGCGTCAGATTTCCATCATTGGCTGGAGCCTTGGTGGTGTGTTCGCCAGGGAAATTGCGAAATTCATGCCTGACAAAACTCGCTCCGTCATATCACTCGGCAGTCCTATCATTGGCAATACAGACTATTCCAATGCCAAAACCCTTTTTGAGGCGATCAATGGCAAACCGGAAGGCGATTACGTAGAGCGATATGAGCGCTCAGGGGAAGCACCGCCTGTCCCCACTACGTCGATTTACAGCAAATCTGACGGCATTGTTTCATGGCAAGGCTCGATACAGATGCCAGGTGAACAGACTGAAAATATAGAAGTACCCGCTAGCCACTTTGGCCTCGGGTTCAACCCTGCCGTCATCTATGCGGTTGCAGATCGTCTGGCACAGGTAGAAGGTGAATGGGCACCATTCGTTCCAGCCGGGCCGGCAAAGCTGATTTATAGCACACCATCCATGGCAGAGGCCGCCCCCGCCTGACGGATTACTCAAACAAAAGTTATTTCCGGGAAAGCCTGCAACATACGTTGCTGCCAGTCATCAACTTTGGCTGTTTCAACCAATGACACAAAACATCCCCCAAACCCGCCACCTGTAAGACGCGCCCCAAGCGCGCCGAAGCGTCTGGAGCAGTCAACCATCTCATCAATAACGGGTAAGGAAATTTCAAAATCATCCCGCATTGAATGATGGCTCTCTGTCATCAACTGGCCAAGCTCTTCCAACTCATGTGCACGTAATGCTGACGCAGCTTGTTGAACACGGCAATGTTCCGTCCAGACATGTCGCGCACGTTGGCGCATCGGCTGCTCAAGTTTGGGTATCAACCCTTTCGCGGACTCTTCTGTCAGGTGGCACAGCAATTTGACACCCAACGCCGCCGCCGCCGCGTCGCATTCCCTGCGACGCAAAGCATAACGCCCTTCATCCAGTCGTCGATATACACCAGAATGAGCCACCACAAAGGAATGCGCATGCGGTAATTCAATCAACTCAAAGGCAAGCGTCTCGGTATTCAGCAATAACGCCTGCCCTGGCCGAGCCACGGCAACAGCCATCTGGTCCATGATCCCGCATGGCACAGCAAGATACTCATTCTCAACCCTCTGTGCAGCTTTGGCGACTTCAGTATCCGTCATATACGGGCCTGTTAACTCTGTCACAGCTTTCAGGATGGCCACGATCAGGGCCGCAGAAGAGGATAGACCGGACCCGTGGGGCAAATCACTATCAATGTAGACTTCAGCCCCCTTTTGCCAGCCACCTTGCGCCTTAAGCCAGGCAAAGGCTGCGAGAGGATAGTCAGACCAGTGACCCGTGCGGATTTTACTCAGATCACGTCGAACCGGGTCAGGGAATATGGCAGATGTAAAATAATAATAGTCATCTGCTGCCTCACCGATCGCAACCGAGACCGATTTATTGATAGCCGTTGGTAATACCAGACCGCCATTATAGTCTGTATGCTCCCCTATCAGATTAACGCGACCTGGCACCTGCTGGATTGCGACTGGCGAAGCGCCGTAAATGCGCTCATAACTCTCCTGGATGCTCATATATCTCTCAGCACCCTGGCTGTTTCTTCTGGCATCACATCGACCGTATAAACATTCGTCGCATGTTCGACGCAGGCAAAATATTTAAGCCGCTCGGGCCCACGCAGGATCGGGTAAAACTGCGCAGTAAAGTGAAATGTGTCTTGATGCTCTGCGGGTGCTGCTTGCAATGACAACATATACGGGCAGGTCCTGCCAAAGAAAGTGTCATACCGACGCGTAATCTCCCCCAGCAAAAAAGCAAATCCCTCAAGCTCTTCTGCATTGAACGCCCAGGGTCCTGCGCGCCGTGTGTGTGGCGCAAGCCAGACTTCGTATGGATAGCGCGCGAATGGCGGAGCAAAAGCAGATAGTCCGCCTGCACTACAAATGTTATAGCCTTGCGTCCAAGCCTGCATTTCAGAGGCGAGTTCATATCCTGACTCGAAAGCCTCCACGGCTTTTTGCTGAACAGCCGGCACAAACGGAAATGCGTAAATCTGTCCATGCGGATGGTGTAGCGTAACGCCCACCTCATCTCCACGGTTCTCGAACGGCAGTATAAACTTGTGGCCCGCAGCAAACAGGGCCTCGTAGCGGTCAATCCAGGCACGAAGCAGCAGTAAACGCTGCGCTTGCGTCAATGTTGCAATGCTGCCTGTCTGATCCGGTGCATAAACAATGACCTCACATTTTCCATTTGCCTGTTCTTTGTGTACCCCGCTGATATTGTCTACAGGATGGTCTGTCTCCGGGTGCATACCCGGAAAGCGATTATCAAAGACAGCCAGCTCAAAATGCTCAAACGGTATCTCCGTGGACGGATTGCCTGAAACGGACGGTGCAAGCGGATCATTTGCGGCTGATGGCTTGTAGGTTCGGTTTTGCCGCGCAGCTGCATAAATTGACCAGTCCTGCCGCAAAGGATGATGGCGTAACTCTCCCCCAAAACGGCGCTCATCCGCCATCTCCGGAAGGGCTTCAAGGCATGGCTGCTCATATCCATATAAAAACAGCTCCCGACCATCAGCCTTCAAATGGCGACGCCGATAGACCGTCTCAGGCAAAGCAGAATCAAGCTCAATAATTTCCATACTCATGCCTGCATGATAAAGCCGGATTTATCGGCACTGACAAGGGCCCGGCTGCATCTGAATAGCGCTACCAGATTGACAGACCAGGCAATGTGCCCGAGCGTATCGCCGCAGGAAGGATGCAATAATGCAGCACCCCAGATCATCTCAGGAAGCTATCTGGCACGAAATAAGTGGCAGTGATATTCGTTGCCTTCTGGTCCAGCGCGGCGACAACCTTCCCGAGCTGGTCTATTTGGGTCCTGCTGACACCTGCCCGAAACGTATTTTGCCTGACGTGCCCGTCCGGCCCGCCTCCCCGGACATTCCGGTGCCTCATTCCGTCTTTCCGCAACATGGTCGTGGCTTTGCTGGCGAACCAGCCATTTCAGGGATGTTTGGCAAAGGTCCCTGGGAAACAAAATTTCAGGTCAGTAAATTCGAAGCAACCGAAACATCCGTGACTTTCTACTGTCAGGACGCTCTGAAAAAGCTTTCACTGAATTTGACTTTCAGCCTTTGCCCGGAAAGTGGTGTACTGAGCAGTGAAACCATATTGTTGAATGACAGCGATCATGACTACACTTTGTCTAACATGGCAGCGCTTTGTCTACCACTGCCGGTATGGGCGAGCGAAGCGCATCTTTTCCGTGGCAACTGGGCAGATGAAGGTCATCTTGACCGCGTACCATTATTTTGCGGTAAAATAGAACGCACAAGTAGACAGGGCCGACCCGGCTTCGACTGGCCGCAATTCGCGATTCTTTCAGAGGCAGAAACGACCGACCAGTCAGGCAAAGCACTGGCCGTGCATTTAGGCTGGAGTGGCAACCATCAACTCTCGATCGAACAAAACGGACATGGCGAGGCACAACTACAATTATCTGAATGGCTGGCTCCCGGTGAAGTCGGACTCAGACCCGGTGACAGTTACAAAAGTCCGACTGCCTATACTGCCTGCTCATATCGCGGCCTGAATGAAATTAGAAAACGATATCACAAATTCCTCCGCAAGGTGAATAATCAAATACCACGTCCTGTTCATCTTAATACATGGGAAGGTGTTTATTTTGATGTTGATGAACATTCCGTGATTGAGCTTGCACAGGCCGCAGCAAAAATAGGCGTCGAGCGCTTTATATTGGATGATGGCTGGTTTACCGGGCGCGAGAATGACGAAACCAGTTTGGGTGACTGGCAACCAGACCCGGTTCGCTTTCCGAACGGACTTGCGCCTGTGGTTGAGGCTGTGAACGACGCTGGCATGTCATTTGGCCTTTGGGTTGAGCCTGAAATGATAAACCCTGATAGTAAGCTTTATCGGGAACACCCTGATTGGGCCATTCAGGCGACAGGATATGAACAGGTGACGGGTCGCAACCAGTTGGTGCTCGACCTGACCAACCCGGATGTTGAGCAGTTCATTCTTACTTTCTTATCTGGTCTGCTTGATACGTTGAATATAGAGTACTTGAAGTGGGATTATAATCGCGCGCTTTATCCCGGCTCAACGAATGACGGGCCTGTCTATCACAGGCAAACGCTGGCGCTTTACCGCATACTGGCGCAGTTGAAGGCCAACCATCCGGCAGTCACAATTGAGAGCTGTTCCAGCGGCGGCGGACGTATCGACTTCGGCATATTGGAATATACCGATAGGGTCTGGCCCAGTGATAATACTGACGCCCTTGAACGTGTGCGTATCCAGCGCAATCTGAGCCTCTTCCTCCCGCCAGAAATTATGGGCTGTCATGCGGGACCAGCGCCATATGGCATGACGGGACGCGACCTGCCGATGAGCTTCAGATGTCTGGTGGCATTATTCGGACATTTTGGGGCAGAGCTTGATCCGCGCAAACTCTCCCAAACGGATGCCGCGACATTCCTGCAATATGCAGAGCTGTATAAGAAATATCGTCCCCTCATTCATACTGGACAATTAGCCTGCATTTATATTGGTGAAAATATTGATGCTCAGATTATAACGTACGAAAAGAACGGCACCGCTTTATTGCGTCTCCTCAACACAAACCCTCAGGACTTTTATCTGCCTGTCTCTTTTGAAGAACTCACCGGGTGGTCTTCCGCCACGGCTACGCACCTGCTTTCAACAAAAGAAGATACGTCATACCCGGCAGGCACTATTACCCTACCGTGCGGCCCTTCCGGTTGCCTGTATTTTATTGAAAGAACTTCTCATGGCAAATGAACTTACACTTGGTGTTTGCTATTACCCGGAACACTGGCCTGAACATATGTGGGCAGATGACGCCAAGCGCGTGGCTGATATAGGTATATCCCGTGTACGCATTGGCGAATTCGCATGGAGCCGGATTGAGCCAGAACAGGGAAATCTGCAATGGGAATGGCTGGATCGGGCCATGGATACTCTCGGCAGTGAGAATCTGCAGGTCATCCTTGGCACGCCCACTGCGACGCCGCCCAAATGGCTCGTTGATGCGCACCCGGATATATTGGCTTATGACGAGCAAGGCCAACCGCGTAAATTTGGCTCACGTCGACATTACTGCTTCTCGTCTCTCACCTACCGCCGGGAAACAACTCGGATCTGCAAGCTTATGGCAGAACGCTATGCAGCCCATCCTGCCCTATTCGCATGGCAGACCGACAATGAGTATGGCTGCCATGATACCACTCGTAGCTGGTCACCCGAGGCAACAAAAGCCTTTCGCCTCTGGCTGAAAGAAAAATTCCGGAATGATATTGCTGCTCTCAACAAGGCCTGGGGTACTGTTTTCTGGAGTCAGGAGTACACTGATTTTTCGCAAATAGACCTGCCGAATATGACAGTAACAGAAGCGACACCAGCCCACATGCTGGACTTTTATCGCTTCTCCTCGGATCAGGTGGTCAGCTTCAACAAACTGCAATGTGACATTTTGCGGGCTGCTTCTCCCGGTAAAGCGATCATCCATAATTTCATGGGTATCTATACCGGCTTTGATCACTTCAAGGTTTCCAGGGATCTGGATATTGCCTCCTGGGACAGCTATCCGCTGGGCTTTCTGGACGTTGCACCTTTTCCTGTTGAAGACAAACACACTTACCTGCGGCAAGGGCATCCAGATTTTACCAGCTTTCATCACGACCTTTACCGTGCCTGTGGCAAAAACGGACGCTGGTGGGTGATGGAGCAACAGCCGGGTCCAGTAAACTGGGCGCATCATAACCCGGCTCCGCTGCCCGGCATGGTGCGTACCTGGAGCTGGGAAGCTTTCGCCCACGGCGCTGAAACCGTCAGCTACTTTCGCTGGAGACAGGCGCCATTCGCGCAGGAACAATTTCACGCAGGGCTCAATCTTGTCAATAATGAACCGGCACCAGCAACACTGGAAGCGCGTGAAGTATCCGCTGAAATCGCCAAGCTCGGCCAAACGCCGGTTACAGCAACAGCGTCAATCGCGCTGGTTTTTAGCTACGAAGCAAAGTGGCTTTTTGATATTCAGCCACAGGGTGCATCATGGAGCTACTGGGAACTGGTCCTGACATGGTATGGTGCGGCGCGGCGTTTGGGACTGGACGTGGACATTATTCCGCCGGACGCTGACCTGTCCGCCTACAGCATTGTGCTGGTACCCTCATTACCGATCCTGCCCGATGGTTTCATCAAACGTCTCCAATCAACGGACGCCCATATTGTCCTTGGCCCGCGCACGGGCAGTAAAACAAGAAATGTTCAGGTCCCCCCTTCTCTGGCACCTGGAGATTTGCAGACCGTGCTGCCCTTGAAAATCCTTCACTCTGAATCCCTGCGAGAAGATATTTCTATCAGGGGCCAACTGGATGGACGTGAAGTAAAGGCTGGCAAGTGGCTTGATCATGTGCAGACTGAGATCGTGCCCGCCGCAGTTATGGAGGATGGCACGGGACTTCTGTTCCATCACGCCAACATGTCTTTCTTCACGACGGTACCGGATGGCAGTTTCATTCTCAAAACCCTGATACAGCTCTGCACAGACAAACGCATCCCGGCGGATATCCTGCCTGAGCATGTGCGCATCCGTCGTAGAGGCGATGTTGTGTTTGCTTTCAATTATGGGCCGGATGGTGCAACAATCCCGAAAAATATAAGGTCCGCAGATGGGGCGCTGGTATTTGGCAGCTGGGAACTGCCGCCTGCTGGTACTGCTTGCTGGCGTATAAAATAAAAGAGGGAACGTATCATGTCGCCAGAGGCACTCCAGATTGGTATCTTTGTTACAATCACCGGCCTGATCGGCTTTTTCACCTGGCTGAAATGCCGGGCACCGGACACGGTACGCTCGGATGACCCGAACAAGGAGCAGTTTCTTGCTGGCGGGGGCCTCTCCTGGATTTTTGTTGCCGGGTCGATCACCCTGACCAATCTCTCAACCGATCAGCTTGTGGGCATGAACGGCAACCAGATGGCGCTGCTTGCCTGGTGGGAACTGGCCGCCGTTGCCGGGCTGCTTGTTCTGGCACTTGTATTCCTGCCGGTTTACTACAAATATCAGTGTACGACGACGACAGAACTTCTCGAAAAGCGCTATGGTGACAAGAACATTCGCGCCACCATTGCCGTCCTGTTCCTGCTTGGCAACGTCTTCATCTATCTGCCAATCATGCTCTATACCGGCTCTCTCTTCATGCAGTCCATGTTCGGGATAGAAGCGCCCATCATTGTTATCTCACTGTGTTTTGCTGTCATTGGTGCTGCCTACGCTATTCTTGGCGGGTTACGCGCCGTGGCTGTTTCAGACACCTATAGCGGTGTCGGCCTTCTCGTTATGGCGGTGGCCGTTGTATTGCTCTCCCTGCAAGCGATAAATTATGACTTTTCCGGCATCCCGGCAGAGCGCCTGACCATGATCGGTGATAATGACTCCCCCATCCCCTGGCATACTTTGCTGACTGGTATGATCTTTATCCAGATTTTCTATTGGAGCACCAATCAGACAATCACCCAACGGGCCATGGCTTCGCCCACCTTGAAAGAAGCGCAAAAGGGTGTCTTTGCTGCGGCTGGTATTCGTCTCCTTATCGTTCCGGCGATCGTGGTGATCCCCGGTATTGTGTCCTACAAGCTCTATGGCGACATCGGCGATGCCGCCTACGGCCGTATTGTTGGCGAGGTTCTGCCAACCTGGATGTCCGGCGCGTTTGCGGCCTTCATGGCAGCTGCCGTTCTCACCAGTTTCAACAGCGTCCTGAATTCCTCGACGACGCTTTACGTGGTAGACCTGCATGAGGCCTATGTGAACAAGACGCCGAATGTACGCCGCCTCTCCGGTATTATCACCAGCATGTTTGTGGTCTCGGCCCTCATCCTTGTGCCTGTATATTCAGGCGCTGACAGCATCATCAATCTGGTGCAACAGCTGAACGGATTGCTCTCCATGCCTATTCTGTCAGCCTTTATTGTCAGCCTTTTATTCCGGAATGTGGCACCGATGTCAGCCATTCTCGGCGTGATCTTCGGCACCAGCTTTTACGGCGCGCTCTCCTTTGGTTTTGTAGAATTACCGGTTGTCTCCTCCTGGCATTACATCCATCAGATGCTGCTGACGCTTGTCCTCAGTATCAGCTTTGCGCTGGCAATGAATCTCCTCCTGTTCCGGAAGGTCGCACAATATACGGGTTTCAAGGCCTGGCTCTCTGATGACCCCGCATAAAATGCCTGATTTAAGTGTTTGATAACCATTCACATACGGTTTCGTAATTCCTTGTACTTATGCTGAGCCTGTAAAAGTTCTTTACAGGTTCGCCTTCGCAATGAGATCTATCGCGACGATCAGTGTTTCAACGGCCCTTGTAGTGGTACTGGCTGATGCCCTGCTGGTACCGACTTTTGTCAGTGCCCTGCCCGCTGAGACGCCTCTACCAGTTTTGAATATCATCTATGCCTTTTGCGTCGCGCTGCTTGGTGGATGCACTTTTTTTGTCGCCATCAGCCGCTATGAACAGAAATCCAGCAGCAAGGAAATCCCGCAGGCGCACAAGACCCTGGCCCTGATCATTGCCCATGTGATTTTTTCTTTTGAGGCAGTCCTCTTCCCTCTCGCTATCGAGTTTGGTCGTCTGTATGGCACCTGGGCGCAATTCCTGGGTGGCGCCGGCGTTCTTTCAGTCCTGATCATTCTAGTCTCCTACTGGCTGGTGTCCCTCGATAACCGAACCATGACCTTCAGTGACACACTCTCGACAAAACTCGAAAAAGCCGATCACAAGCTGCTTGTCGGGGTTGTCTTTGCCAGCATTTGTCTGGCGATGGTTCCTGTTCTGGCGACTGTCAACCTTCAGCTTTCCACGCAGAAAAATAATGTTGTCACAAACATCTATGCGCTTACGGAACAACTGCAACTTGAAACTGCCACTTTCAAGGCGGGTCTTGAACAGGATGACCCTGAAAAACTGAATGAAACAGCTTCCCTCTTTGCCAGCCAAAACGCGTCGCTGAATACGCTCATCGATGACTACGCCGTGCGTCACGGTCTTCCAGTTGCAGCTCAAACACTGGGTATGCCTGCTGTCGAAGCTGAAGCACAAAATACCTTGCAAGGTTTCACAGCCCTGCGCGAGACAACTGACAGCGGACAACGCCAGACACTGATAGATGGATTGCAGGAAAACATTCTTCTCTATCAATCGACCCTCAGTAACGTCTCCACCTTGCTGAAAGAGCAGGAAGCAAAACTGGCGGCTGACCAACAGCTTGGTGGTTTTCTCAAGATTGTCCTCAGCCCGTTCATCTTTTTCGGTTTGACTTTTGGCCTGATCTGGCCGCTGCTGAGGCTGGTCAAGGCACAACGCTACGGCCTTGAATATCGCCGCCGCGAAGCAGAAGCCGCCATGGTCGCGAAAGAGAATTTCCTCGCAACCATGAGCCACGAACTGCGCACCCCCATGAACGGGATGCTTGGTATGTTGCGCCTGATGATTGACAGCGGCCTGAGCGACAAACACCGCGATCAGGCAGAAACAGCGCTCAATTCCGGCAACGACCTGCTTGTTATCCTGAATGACATTCTGGACTTTACCAAGCTGGAAGGTGGCCAGATGAAGCTGGAGAAAGTGGCCTTCAGCCCCACCAAATTGTCCCGCGATGTGATGCGCCTTCTCTCGAACCAGGCAGAGAGCAAAGGCATAGACCTTAAATGTTCCGTACATGCGCGTGTTCCAAAGCATATAGCCAGTGATCCGACGCGCATCCGGCAGGTAATGATAAATCTCGTCGGCAATGCAATCAAGTTTACACCGCAAGGCAGCGTCGAAATGAAAGTCCGCTATCGCGGTAACGACAAGTCCGGAATTCTCAAAGTGAGTGTGACAGATACAGGCGTTGGCATTCCGAGGTCTGCGCAGACCCGTATTTTTGAACGCTTTGCGCAAGCAAACGATTCCATAACCCGCAAGTTCGGTGGCACAGGTCTCGGCTTGTCCATCTGCCGCCAACTGGTCGAACTGATGGGCGGGCAGATCGGTGTGAAAAGTACGGAAGGTTTTGGCAGCACGTTCTGGTTTGCCCTGCCAGTACGCCCGGCAAAAGTTGACCCAAAACCGCTTGAATTCAAAACCGAGCCCGAGACTGAGACAATTCAGCCGGAGAAAAAGACTCGCCTGAACATACTCGCGGCAGAAGATAATGCGGTGAACCAGCAGATTGTCACTGCTTTTGTAACGGCCGCAGGACATGACATTACTGTTGTAGATAATGGCTCGGAAGCTGTCGAAGCCGCACATCTGAAAGATTTTGATGTCATCCTGATGGATGTGCAGATGCCAGTTATGGACGGCCTTGACGCAACACGGCGTATCAGGACATTCAAGGGTGCGCGCGGCAAAATTCCGATTATCGCGCTGACGGCGAATGCCATGGAAGGCGATCGTGAGCGTTATCTGGAAGCCGGCATGACAGATTATATGGCAAAGCCGCTCAACCCGGATAAACTGACCGAAGCCCTGGCCCGTGTTTTGGGCGACGACATCGCGACAGAAGCGATGGATACAGCCGAAAAAACCGACCCTGCGGCAATCACTGCCTGACACCCACACGGGCATTATAATTCTATCGGTAAGCAAGTTATATCTCTCGTGAGCGAGTCTGCGAAAGACAATAGGCCATGCCAGAGGCGGGCACATAAGTTTTTCCGGGATTTTCTTTAGCTTTTCAAAAAGCCGGAGACGCGTCATCCTGAACATGCACCAGAGGGCGCGCAGATCCAGGGTGACGATCATAATAGCGTATTGATGGATCCTGCATTGACGCAGCATCATTTCAGGCCTCAGTGCATTGCGGAATGACATGGGCATTGATTGAAAAGAAAAAACTAATCGTCACTGTAAAGATTTATTTGCACCTGAGATACCAGACGGCCGATCAAAGATTAAGCTCTCCGCCCCAATGCCTTCAGCACACCCCTTAACAAATGAATCTCATTCTGTGTGAACTCGACACGCGTGAGCACCGTGCGCAGGTTACGCTCCATGGTTTCGCGTTTTTCAGGTGGGTGGAAATAGCCGGTTGGCTCCAGTGTGTTGAACAGATGCCCCACCAAGCCTTCCACATCGGCCTGTGCAGCAGGCGTGGCTGCATCCAGGCGACTGTCAAAACGCCGGGTTTCGCCCTGCACATTGCCCCATTCATAGGCAGCGACAAGGACTGCCGCACCCAGATTAAGAGAGGAAAAAGCCGGATTCACCGGGATCGTGAAAATACCCTGGGCAAGAGCCACATGCTCTGTGGCAAGGCCGGAACGCTCGCCACCAAAGAGAATGGCGCATGTCTCCCCCGCCGCCACACGTGGCTGAAGAGCCTGTGCAGCCGCCTTTGGTTCATAAACCGGCAGGTGCAGTTCACGTTTTCGGGCTGTGGTGGCAAGCACATATGTGCAATCGGCGATGGCTTCTGGCACGCTGTCAAAGATACGAGCATTGTCCACGACAGTTGATGCTCCCGCAGCCATGGCCCCCGCCGCCGCATTCGGCCAGCCATCGCGCGGATTGACGATGCGCAGGCTGGTGAGTCCGAAATTCAACATCGCACGGGCCGCAGCGCCAATGTTTTCGCCCATTTGCGGCTCTACGAGAATAATGAGCGGGGCTGGCCCCAGGCCGCTTTTCATGCGCTCAGACATAATCTACTCGCAACCCTTTATTACGTGCGATGCGGGTGCTATAGCCCGCCCATATCTTGAGAGAATCATTAACCTTACCAACGGGGTAGAAACTTCCATGGCAAAAATCAAAGTGAAAAATCCCATCGTCGAGATGGATGGCGATGAGATGACACGTATCATCTGGCAGATGATCAAGGACAAACTGATCCATCCATATCTTGATGTGGACCTGCTCTATCATGACCTTGGCATGGAATATCGCGATGAGACCGATGACCAGATCACCATTGATGCCGCCATGGCGATCAAGGAACATGGCGTTGGCGTGAAATGCGCCACCATCACACCAGACGAAGCGCGCGTCGAGGAATTTGGCCTGAAGAAAATGTGGCGCTCGCCAAACGGTACGATCCGCAACATTCTTGGCGGTGTTGTCTTCCGTGAGCCAATTATTATGAAGAATGTGCCTCGCCTTGTGCCGGGCTGGACGCAGCCGATCATCATTGGCCGTCACGCTTTTGGTGACCAATATCGCGCCACGGACTTCCTGTTCCCGGGTAAAGGCAAACTGTCCCTGAAATGGGAAGGCGAAACCGGCGAGATTATTGAGGAGCCTGTGTTCGAGGCACCGTCAGCCGGTATCACCATGGCGATGTATAACCTCGATGACTCGATCCGGGATTTTGCCCGCGCCTGTTTCAATTATGGCCTGGAGCGCAAATATCCCGTCTATATGTCGACCAAGAACACGATCATGAAAAAATATGACGGACGCTTCAAGGACCTGTTCGAGGAAGTCTTCAAAAATGAATTCCAGGCAGCCTTCGACAAACAGAACCTGACTTATGAACACCGCCTGATTGACGACATGGTTGCCTGCTGCCTGAAGTGGTCTGGCGGATATGTCTGGGCCTGCAAGAACTATGATGGCGATGTGCAGTCAGATACGGTTGCTCAAGGGTATGGCTCGCTTGGCCTGATGACATCCGTTCTGCTCACGCCCGACGGGAAGACGGCGGAAGCAGAAGCGGCCCATGGCACAGTCACCCGCCACTACCGGGCACATCAGCGCGGCGAGGAAACATCCACAAACTCAGTTGCGTCCATCTTTGCCTGGACACGTGGACTGAAAAAACGCGGCGAGTTGGACGATACGCCAGAAGTGACCGCTTTTGCCGAAAAGCTGGAGAGAACCGTCATTGGCACCGTTGAAAGCGGTCACATGACAAAAGACCTCGCCCTGCTGATCGGTGCTGAGCAAAGCTGGCTGACCACAACCGGCTTCCTCGACAAGGTCGATGAGAATATGCAAAAAGCAATGGGCTAAACCATCGCGCATGAATTTCAGGACAAAAAGAACCGGGCCCTTGAGCCCGGTTTTTAGTTGAAACAGAGAGAGATTTCGCAGCAGCCCGGCATATAGGGGAGAGAGAGGGAGCCGGGCCGCCGCTAGGCAGAAGTTGCCTCCTGCGATGGGTAGAATTTGGCCTTCAAATGGGGCTGCTTTGTGTTCGGTCCGTGCTGATTGTGTGCTAGTAGCACACTTTTACTCACGAAAGCGTGAGGCTCCATCTTGCCCAAGCAAGATGCTTATTGCCAGGTCAGCCGGTCAGCTTATGCTAACGCCCATGACCCATATAAAAGCCACAACACGGCGCCAGATGATCCTCGGCACAGCCGCCACCGCCCTGATGAGCCAGCCAGCTGTCGCCCAGTTTCAGGAGGGCAAGACCATGCCGAAAGCAGACCGCAGCACAGCATACTGGGATGATGCCTATTCGAATGGTGCCTACATCCCCGATGCGGCGCGCTTCTATACGCAATGGGTCGAGGATGCCGCTAACTTTCGCAAAGAGGCTGGCGCGCGGGCATCGTTGGACATCTCCTACGGACCGGGCGCGCGCAACACGATGGACCTGTTTCTACCGGATGCTACGCCAAAAGGCCTCGCCGTTTTCGTGCATGGCGGCTACTGGCTGCAAACGGACAAGAGCATGTGGTCGCATCTTGTGCGTGGTGCCGTGAAGGCTGGCTGGGCCGGGCTTGTGCCGTCCTACACGCTGGCACCGGAAGCGCGTCTTTTTGACATGACAAAAGAGATTGCTGCCGCAACCCAAATCGCTGCGGAGAAAGTCCCGGGCCCGATCCGGCTGAGTGGCCATTCGGCTGGCGGGCACCTTGCCATGCGCATGGCCTGTGGTGACAAACCGCTTGGCGAGCTTACGCAGCGCGTCGAGACGGTGCTTGGTATCTCGGGACTTTATGACCTCCGCCCCCTGATGAAAACATCCATGAATACCGAACTGGGGATTAACGACAGCGAAGCTCTGACCGAAAGCCCTGCCCTGTTGCCGCCCGTTGACGGGATCGATGTAGTCTCATGGGTCGGCAGTGATGAGCGCCCGGAGTTTATCCGCCAGAGCCAACTGCTGGTGGAGGCGTGGGACGCCTCAAGCCCGGCACCTGAACTGACGATACAAGACGGCTTCCATCATTTCGATGTCATCGCGGGCTTGAGCGAGGCGGAAAGCAAGATCACACGGCGCTGGCTTGGGTAATTCTCAATAAAGCCTGCCCCCATCGGGGATGGCCTGGTCAGGGGTGATGAGGACCACTTCCCCGGCCTGATCCGGCATCCCGATGACGAGCACTTCTGACATGAACGGACCGATCTGGCGTGGCGGAAAATTAACCACGGCGCAGACCTGTTTGCCGAGCAGCACCTCTGGCGTGTAATGCGCGGTAATCTGCGCAGAAGATTTCTTCACCCCGATCACTTCGCCAAAATCAATCCGCAGCTTGATGGCGGGCTTGCGCGCCTCAGGAAAAGGCTCGGCGGCGACAATGGTCCCGACGCGGATGTCAACTTTCAGAAAATCATCAAACGTGATCTGGTCTGTCATGGCGCACTCCTCGTCAGCACTGCTTCCCGCCGGGCCGGGCCCGAGACTATATCCGGTCACCCTGCCAGCTCCTTCAAGGACACATAAAAGTGTTAACAGCGCTTAACTTGCGGAAATTACTGGATTCTTTCTATATGTTAACCGATTCGGGCTAATGCCCGTCGAGGGAAAAACCAAGGGAGTTTACTCATGAAAAATCTATTGCTGTGCGGTGCTGCCGCACTCGCGCTGGCTGCTTGTGGCGCAGAAAACGCAACCGATACATCCTACGAACAGGATCAATCCTCACCAACCCAAAGCGCAGAAGCGGCACCAGCGAGTGCAGAGCTTGGCGACTGGGGCATCAAGCTGGCTGATATGAAGCAGGATGTCGCCCCTGGCGATGACTTCTTCCGGCATGTGAACGGCAAGTGGTTGGACACTTTTGAAATCCCTGCCGAGTTCTCGAACTACGGTTCATTCACCGTGCTGTTTGAACGCTCGGAAGCTCGCGTTAAACAGATTATCGAAGATTCCGCTGCAGAGAACGCTGCCAAAGGCACTGTGAAACAGCAGATCGGGGATTTCTATGCAAGCTTCCTCGACACCGATGCGATCAATGAAAGAGGTCTCTCCGTTGTCGAGGCTGATTTTGCGAAAATCGACGCGCTGGAAACACATGAAGACGTGGCGCGCGCTTTCGCGGATGTAGAACTGGGCGTCAGCGCGCCTTTCTCCGCCTTCGTCAATGTCGATTCCAAACAGCCTGACCGCTACATCACTTATATCGGCCAGTCCGGTCTCGGCCTGCCGAACAAAAATTATTATTTCGACGATAATTTTGCCGACAAGCGTGCTGCCTATGAGGTTTTCCTGTCAGACCTCATGGCTCTCGCTGGTGAAGAAAATACTGAAGAACGTGCCGCCGCAGTCTATGCGCTTGAAGAAGCTCTGGCGGAAGTACACTGGGAACCAGCGAAACGCCGCAACCGTGACCTAACATATAATCTGTACACCATTGATGAGTTACAGGAGTATGCAGGCGGCTTCCCGTGGAAGCAGATGATGACAGTTGTCGGCCTTGCTGACGAAACAGAATTCGTGCTGCGCGAAAATGACGCCGTGAAGGGAGCAGGCGACGTATTCCGTAACACTCCCGTGAATGTGTGGCAGGATTATTTCAAGGTTCACTATCTCTTCAGTAACGCCAGCGTTCTGCCGGCAGAGATTGACGAGCGCACATTCGCTTTCTTCGGCAAGGAGCTGCGCGGTGTGCCAGAGCAACGTGAGCGCTGGAAGCGCGGTGTTGCTGCGGTTAACGGCACGCTGGGTGAAGCTGTTGGTCAGGTCTATGTGGATGAATATTTCCCGCCTGAATCCAAAGCCAAGATGGAAGAGCTGGTTGATAATCTCAAAAAAGCCTTCCGAATTCGCCTGGAAAATCTCGACTGGATGAGCGAAGAAACCAAGCTGGAAGCTTACGACAAGCTTGATGCCTTCAATACCAAGATCGGCTATCCGGACAAGTGGACTGACTATTCAGAGCTTGAGGTCGTTGCCGGTGATGCTTTTGGCAACAACAAGCGTGCGACCGTCTGGGGCTGGAAAGACATGATTTCCAAACTTGGTGGACCGATCGACAAGAGCGAATGGTTCATGAACCCACAGACCGTGAAAGCGTATTACAACCCGCCAATGAACGAAATCGTTTTCCCGGCAGCCATACTGCAAGCGCCATTCTTTGATCCCAATGCGGATGATGCTGTTAATTATGGCGGTATTGGTGCCGTGATTGGGCATGAAATCGGCCACGGATTTGACGACCAGGGTCGCAAATCAGACGGCACGGGCATGTTGCGTGACTGGTGGACCGCAGAGGATGCCGCACGCTTCCAAGAGCGGGCAGACAAACTCGGTGCACAATACGCGCAGTTCTCACCTGTTGAGGGCATGTTCGTGAATCCAATACTGACCATGGGTGAAAATATCGGCGATCTTGGTGGTGTCACCATGGCCTATGACGCCTACAAGCTATCGCTTGAGGGAGATGAAGCGCCTGTACTTGACGGATATACTGGCGATCAGCGCTTCTTCATGGCCTGGGCACAAGTCTGGAAACGCAAATATCGCGAAGATGAGTTGCGGAACCGTCTGTCTACAGATTCTCATTCGCCATCAGAGTATCGGACTAACGGTGTCGTCCGGAATATGGACGCCTGGTATGACGCATTTGGCATCAGCCCGGAGGACGATCTCTATCTGCCTCCCGAGGACAGGGTTCAAATCTGGTAAGGGATCAACCTGAAGAACAGAAAAGCCGCTTCTATCAGGGAGCGGCTTTTTTATCAGAAATGGTCACGCAGCCAGCCAGCCGCCTTGAACAGGGGATTACTGCTTTGATGTGTTGCCGGATGCGGCGTTCTGGAAACATCCGAGAAGCTGGACGCGGCAAAGCGCCGGAATGTGGGCTGCGTATTATTACGCAGGTTAGCCACATGGCGTATCATACCGGCGCATACGGAAAATGCGGCCCCGCTCACAGCCTCCGGCGCTCCAAACAAATTCAGCGGGCGCCCCACTCGAACCTTCCCTCCCCGGGTTGCTTCAATCAGTTCAGATAGGCCCTGTAGCTGACTGCCACCGCCTGTAAGAACAACACGACTGAACTGATCGGGGTCAAGACCGGCAGCACGCACCTTGCCAGCGACAAGACGCAGAATTTCTTCGACTCGCGGCCCGATAACTTCTGCAAGTTCTGCCACTGACAACGGGCGATCAGCCATGCCAGGCGAGACCCCGACAGACCGCGTTTCATCACCGGGCGAACAGAAACTTGTTCCATAAAGTGTTTTTGCTCTTTCCGCCGATGCCAGATCAAAGCCGCAAACTTTCGCAATGTCCCGCGTGATATGATCGCTGCCAAGGGCAACTGCACCAGTCAGCACCAGAGAATTATCATTATACAATGTAAAGCCAGTCAGCTTTGCCCCAATATCAAGACAGATCGACCCGAGAGATTTCTCTTCCTCCTGCAGGACAGCCATAGACGCCGCATAAGGCGCAGCAATGAAACTGTCAGGCTTGATGCGACAATGCTCAAGACAATTCTCCAGATTGGCAATCGCCGTCTGTGAAGCAGCAATACTGAGCATGTATGCCGTCAGATTATCGCCAGAGAGGCCGAGCGGGTTTGCAATCCCCTCATGCCCGTCAATCATGTAGCCGGAGGGTGAGAGATGCAAAGCGTGGCTTTTTTCAGATGCGGCAAGGCGCGCACCCTGCCTGTGGCAGTCCTGAAGGTCTTCATCCAGCACAGCCTGCCCCTCCAGGCACAGATCAACAGCAATGCGCTTGCTGACGATATGCCGGCCAGATACGGCCACGTGCCAAGCCGAGGGCACCCTGCCAGCCATGCTCTGTGCCTTGGCGACAGTCTCTTTGACCATTCTGGCTCTATCAAGCCCTGTCAATCCGCCATCGCCAGCCGGGACGCTACCCTGATGCCCGACGCCAATAACCTCCGCATCCTGTCCGTCAATAGCATCATCTACCAGTTCAGCGATGAAGCAGGACACTTTCGATGCGCCTATATCCAGTACACCAATGGTAGAATGCTCTGATGCTGCATACCTTCTGAATGAAGGGAATGATCCGTATTTCATGATGTCTTCCGTCTCAGGATTTTGGGTCGTAATAGACCGTGTCTTTATTCCGCAAATCGAGATATTCGAGAGCGGCAGACAAATCCTCTGACTGCGCATCAAGCTCGTAAAGCTCTTTCAGAGCTTTCTCAAAGTCATCTTCAGGTAACTTCACAACGAAATTATCCCGAAAAACCAGATCCCATCGGCGGTTACCCTGTTCCTTCAGAGCAGCAATTCTTGCCGACAAACCCGGATATAGGGCAAGGTGAGCCAATATCTTACTTGCCCGTGTTGGATCATCAGTATTTATCACCAGCGGTAAGCCGGTATATTGATGACTGCCAACTCTTGTAATGACCGCGCCCTCGCGGTCAATCAATAATAACTCTCCCTGCCCGTCAGGCTGCCACAGCGCAGAGGGAATACGTTCACTGATGGATACATGCAACGTGTCTGGCCACAGCCGGGTAATGGAAGCGTGCTTCACCCAGCCAATATCCTCAATACGCTGACGTGTATCACGTAAATTTACATGCAACAGGGAACGCCCCAGTGCCTGACCTTCTTCCCGGTCATAGAGAGCAGAAATAATATCCTGATCACGGGTCTGGACGCCCCCCTTAAGAGATATGCGCGTCACTTCAAACCCGGCCAGGCGCGCTGTTTCAACAGAAAGGTTGTTCAGGCGTGTGCCAATGTTAAAAAAATATCCCCCGGCAAAGAGCATCAGCACCAGAATGATAACACAGCCGGTAATGCTCACTGCCGTATAAGTCAGCAGCACACGCAAGGCACGCTGGGCAAAATTGTCCAACATGGCACCTGTCGTCTCCAGCATCCCGCGGTCTTTTTTAGAACCTCGCGATACACGGCTGTTTTTACTGTTCTTTTTGCCGCTCACCTTCGGCATGACGCATCTCCAATCATCCAGTCGACAAGCTCAGTGAAACTGATCCCCCTGGCGAGGGCCTGTTCCGGAGCCAGTGACGTGGGTGTCAGGCCCGGCTGAGTGTTGATCTCCAAGATGAACAGTCCGTTAACACCGCGTGATTCATCATAACGAAAATCCGTTCTGGTCAGTCCCCGGCAGCCGACCAGCTGGTGCGTGCGCAGGGCCATTTCCCTGCAAGCCTCAGCAATATCTGCAGACAGCTGCGCAGGCACTACATGGGATGATCCGCCATCTGCATATTTGGCTTCATAATCGTAAAAATCCTTGTGAGGGACGATTTCCGTCACCTCCAGCGCCCTGTCGCCCATAACTGCGACGGTTAACTCGCGCCCCGGAATATACGCCTCGATGAGCACGCCGGCAGCAAGGTCTTCATCGGAGCCGATTAGGCTGTGGAGCGGGCGATTATCGCCATCACGCAGGATGTGAATATTCACTGAGGAGCCAGAAGCGTTCGGCTTTATCACCAGGGGGGGCATCAGGTTGAGACGGTCAAACTCAGCACGGGATCGAATGAGCGCGCCATCCGGGACGGGCAGTCCATCAGATTTCAGGAGTTGCTTCGTGCGCTCCTTGTCCATTGCCAGAGAAGAAGCGAGCACACCCGAATGGGTGTAGGGCATACCAAGAACTTCGAGCAGGCCCTGCACGCAGCCATCTTCCCCCCACTCACCGTGCAACCCGTTAAAGACAAGATCGGGCTTCACCGCAAGGAGCTGTGCGGCAAGGTCGCGCGTGGCGTCAATTTCCTCGACCTCATGCCCCAGTTCACGCAAGGCGTCCGCCGCGGCCTTGCCGGAGACGAGACTGACCTCTCTTTCGGGTGACCAGCCGCCTTTCAAAACAGCAATTTTCTGCGACTTCTTCATGCGACTGTTCTTCCGTCGTAATACCTGAACAACAGGTAAATATCTCGCGTTTCAGGCAGAGACCGCTTGCCCGATGCGCTTTATCTCCCACTGAAGATCAACGCCCGTTTCGCGCAGCACGTCTGCCCGCACGGACTCCCCGAGGTTTTCCAGATCAGCGGCGGTTGCCTGCCCTCTGTTGATGAGAAAATTACAATGCTGCGGCGAGACCTGTGCATCCCCGATAATCCGCCCGCGCGCGCCCACACTGTCAATCAATTGCCAGGACGACTTGCTACCGGACACATCAGGATCAGGGTTCTTAAAGGTGGAGCCTCCAGTACGCTCACGAATGGGCTGGGAGTCTTCGCGTTTCTGCATGATTTCTTTCATGCGCTGGTTGATTTCCTCCGGCGCGCCTTCATGACCGCGATAGGTCGCCTCAATGAAAATCAACTCATCCGGTACGGCAGAGCGCCGATAGGTGAAACCCATATCATGGTTGTTGAAGACGTGCTTTTTTCCGCGCCGGTCGAGAGCCGTTGCCTCGATCAGAATATCTTTCGTCTCCGCCCCATAGGCACCAGCGTTCATGCGCAGGGCACCGCCGATTGATCCCGGTATGCCGCGATAAAATTCAAGGCCGGCAATACCAGCTGCCGCTGCCCGCTTGGCAACAGTTGCATCTAGCGCAGCTGCACCGGCCTGCACCTCAAGGCCATCGGTTTCAACTTTTGCAAACGGCGCCCCAAGGCGCAGCACAACGCCGGGCAATCCGCCGTCCCGGACCAGGAGATTGGAGCCGACACCAAGCGGATAGATGGGTATATCCGCCGGCAGCTTCGCCAGAAACACGGTAAGATCATCCACATCTGCCGGCATGACAATGACCTCCGCCGGGCCACCAACCCGGAACCAGGTGATGTCTGCGAGGTGGGCATCGTAAATATATTTGCCACGTATTTCGGGGAGTTGATCCTGTATCCGCATTTCTGTCTCTATACTGATGCCAGTTGGCCCGCCAGTTTCCCGGCATATCTGGTGATGTCACCTGCCCCGAGAAAAACGACATAATCACCGGGAGAAGCCTTGGCTTTGATCAAGGCGGGCAGGTCTGCCCAGTCTTCAAGGCCGACAACATCCTTGTGGCCATGGCTGGCAATGCCCGCAACAAGTGTCTGCTTGTTGACATTCTCTATCGGTGCCTCGCCTGCCTTGAACACGTCGGTAATCAGCACACTGTCTGCATCATTGAAGCACGTGCAGAAATCATCAAAGAGGTCGCGCAGTCTTGTATATCGGTGCGGTTGTGCGATCGCGATCACGCGCCCGCTGCAAACACTGCGCGCTGCCTTGAGAACGGCTTCAATCTCAACCGGGTGGTGGCCATAATCATCAATGATCGTGACGCCGTTATAATCACCTGTTTTGGTGAAACGACGCTTCACGCCATCAAAATTGGCAAACCCTGTTTTGATCTGCTCGGCAGATGCGCCAAGCTCCCGCGCGACAATACTGGCGGCCAGGGCATTCAGCACATTGTGAATTCCAGGCATGGGCAGCTTGACATCATCAATGCGCAGTTCTTCCTGCCCACGTTTCCGGAAGATAATACTGAAATGAGACTGGCCATCAGCATACGTGATATTCTCGGCTCTAACATCTGCCTGCGGGTTTGTACCGTAGGTGACAAGACGTCTGTCCGTGACGCGCCCGACCAGCGCCTGCACTTCAGGATGGTCCAAACAGACCACACCAAAACCGTAAAAGGGCGTATTCTCGATAAACTGATCGAATGCCTGCCTGAGCGTATCAAAGTCGCCATAATGGTCGAGATGTTCCGGGTCGATATTCGTGATGACCCCAACTGTGATGGGCAGGCGGATGAAGGTACCGTCGCTTTCATCAGCCTCTACCACCATCCAGTCGCCTTCTCCGACCCTGGCATTGGTATCCCAGGCGTTGATAACGCCCCCGTTGATAACGGTTGGGTCCAGGCCGGCTGCATCCATCAGGGCCGCGATCATGGAGGTGGTTGTGGTCTTGCCATGCGTACCGGCAATACAGACGTTCCATTTGAGGCGCATCAGCTCTGCAAGCATGTCGGCACGCTTGACCACAGGAATGTGCTTGGCTCGCGCCACAGCAACTTCCGGGTTGTCGCGGCCGATCGCCGTGGAAATTACGACCGCATCAACGCCCTGAACATTATCCTCAGAATGACCAATGGAAATCTGGATCCCCTTGGCCCGCAGGCGCTGCACATTCGGGCTTTCCGCCAGATCGCTGCCCTGCACCCTGTAGCCAAGGTTATGCATGACTTCAGCAATGCCACTCATCCCGATACCGCCAATACCGACAAAGTGAATGCCGCGCATGTCGAATGGCATCCGGATATTGATTTTTGCAGCATCACTCATGATACGGACCTTTACTCATACTTTACGTAACCGCGGGGTTTACAAGAGACACGATGTGGTCAGCCAGTCGTGCCGTTGCATTATCAGGGGCAACCGTCAGCGCCTTCTGTGCCATTTGAGCCAGCATAGCCGGACGGGTCAAGAGTTCCGACAGGTAGACTTGCAGGCTGTCAGGCGTGAAGTTTGCTTCCTGCAGCACCCTGGCTGCACCGCATTCTTCCAGAACACTGGCATTGCCGCTTTGATGATCATCCATCGCAATGGCAAGTGGCACCAATATGGCAGGCCTGCCCACCGTCGCAATTTCAGTAACAGAAGATGCCCCTGCACGGCTTATAATGAGGTGCGCCCGCGCCAGACGCTCGGGCATATCAGAGAAGAAGGACTGCAAGTCAGCCGCTACCCCGATCTCGTCATATATCGCTTTGACTGTATCTAGCTCGTCATCGCGCACTTGTTGGGTGACCCTGAGGCGGGCGCGCAATGCCTGCGGTAACTGGCGTATGGCTTCAGGCACAACACGGCTGAACAGTGCCGCGCCTTGAGAGCCGCCAAAGATGAACAGATCAATCTGGCTGTATTCTGCCGGGGCCACATAGGCCGCGGCGGCACATTGCATCACAGCATCGCGCACCGGGTTTCCCAGTTGCAGAAGACTGCCGGTTCGGTTCTCCGGCAAGCGCGTCAACTGCGGAAAGGCATGTGCCACGAAATCGGCTTTTGGCGCGACCAGACGATTGACGCGCCCAAGCACTGCATTTTGTTCGTGTACGCCATGGGGTATTTTGCGCAGTCTTGCTGCCAACATGGCCGGGGCAGAAGGATACCCCCCAAAGCCGACCATGATATCAGGCTTGTGTACGCCAATTACTTTCACAGCCTGACTGACAGCCCGCATCAGGGAAAACCCGGCAGCCGTTTTTGCCTTCAGGCCGCTTGCGCTGGGGTTTGCAGCTGGCAGCTCATGCAGAATATCGGCAGGGAATGTCTCACCATATCGCATTCCGCGGTTGTCCGTGAACAGAAGGACACGCCAGTCACGGCGCTTCATTTCCTGCGCCAGCGCCTCAGCCGGGAACATATGCCCTCCCGTACCTCCGGCAGCCAGCCCGATCAATTTGCCTTCACTCACGGCATAACCTCTTTTCGTCTGAGCGCGGGGGACTGTTTGCGCGTTAATGCCAGTATCAGGCCCACCGTGATTGCCGTCGCCAATAATGATGACCCACCATAGGAAATAAACGGCAGCGTCATACCCTTTGCTGGCAGGACGCGCAAACTGACCCCAATATTGACAATCGCCTGAAATCCAATCTGGGCAGCAAGGCCGCAAATGGCACATTGCATGAAAATACTGCTTTTCAGTGCCGCCAGTTGAAAAGCACGAAACACGAAGCAGGCGTAAATCGCCAGTATGACAATACACAGGAAGAAGCCAAACTCCTCCCCGGCAACAGCAAAAATGAAATCCGTATGCGCATCAGGCAGCTGATATTTTATCTCCGTATCCGGGTTGCCTAGCAGCCCGCCGCTGGACAATGCCTGCACCGCCGTATCAACCTGATAGGTGTCTCCCGTCTCGGGTCTCAGAAAATGGTCTATGCGCCGGGAAACATGCGGGGCGTAGAGATAGCCAAGAGAGGCCGCCGAAACCGCCACACAACCCAGAACCGCCATCCACAGCCAGCTCCAGCCCGCGATAAAAAACATCATGGCCCAGACGGCTGTAATCAGCAGCCACTGGCCGTAATCCGGTTGCAACAACAACAGCATGGCCAGAACGCCATAACAGCCCATGGCAATAAGTCCGCCATGAAAAGACCTGTCCCTCGCCCCTTCGGCGACCAGCCAGGCTGCAGTGACCACAAAACCGGTCTTGGCAAACTCCGAGGGCTGCAAGCTGAAAGAACCAAACGTCAGCCACCTGTGCGCGCCGTTTATCTCCGGACCGAAAAGCAGCGCCATCAAGACAAAAAATACCGCCCCACCAAACAACAGAACGCCGAGCCTTCGGGCATAAAGCGGAGACAATATGGAGATGCCCAGTAACAGCACCATAGAAGGCCCGAGAAAGATGAGCTGGCGCTCAATAAAATGATAGCTGTTCGAGATGCCAAGGCGCATGGCGGTCGCCGGGCTGGCAGCAAAACAGAGCACAATGCCGATCAGGATCAACGCACCCGTACAGTAAATCAGGCTGCGATCTACGGACCACCACCAGTCCCTGACAAATCGTCGCACGGAAAAATCACTCTCATCCAGTGTGAATACGCGCCTGTACAAACTATCCATGCCGTTTCATGCTCCTCAAATGAGGCGACTGGCAGACCAACACTGCCCTATTCGCCACAAAAGTGCAGCCCTTTGCACAATCGCAACAGAAAGCCCCTCATAGGCAGGGAATTTATTAGTGATTGGTTAATGATGTCTGACGAGCCGCGACGCGGCGAACACCTTATCAGCGCAGTTTCAACGTACTCAGGCCAATCAGGGCGAGGATAACCGCGATGATCCAGAAGCGAATGACGATCGTCGGCTCTTTCCAGCCCATCTGTTCAAAATGGTGATGGATGGGCGCCATCCGGAATACGCGCTTTCCTGTCAGCTTGAAGGAAGCAACCTGCATCATGACTGACAGCCCTTCCAGCACGAAAAGTCCACCGATGATTGCCAGGACAATCTCATGCTTGGCCGCTACAGCGACAGAGCCGATGGCCCCGCCCAGTGAAAGCGACCCTGTGTCACCCATAAAAATCATGGCTGGTGGTGCGTTGAACCAGAGGAAACCAAGGCCCGCCCCGATAATCGCCCCGCAGATGATTGCCAGCTCTCCGGCACCCGGTACGAACACAATCTGGAGATAATCAGCGTAAATGGCATTCCCCGTCAGATAGGAAATCAACAGATAGCTGGCAGCCGCAATCATCACCGGGACGATTGCCAGACCATCAAGACCATCTGTCAGGTTCACGGTATTGGAAGCCCCCACAATAACGAAAGCCGCAAACGGAATGAAGAAAATACCCAGTGGCAGGAACCAGTCCTTGAAGAATGGCAGTGGCACAGAGGTTTCGATATTACTCGGCAGATCAACAGTTTCTGCCGCCGAACCCAGCACGCGCACACAGATCCAGGCTGCAAACAGGGCGACAGCAAATTGGAAAATCAACTTGCCACGCCCGACAACGCCTGCAGTGTTCTGCTTTGTCACCTTGAGATAGTCATCCATAAACCCAAGCAGGCCAAACGCAGCGGTTACACCCAGCACGACCCAGACATAAGGATTATCGAGCCGCGCCCAGAGCAACACGGAGACGATCAGGCTGATCAGGATCATCACGCCGCCCATTGTCGGCGTCCCCTTTTTTTCAATAATATGGCTCTTGGGGCCATCTTCCCGGATCGGCTGTCCCTTGCCCTGCTTCTTGCGCATCCAGTTAATCAGGGATGGCCCTATCACAAAGCAGATCAGCAGGGCTGTCATGACAGCGCCGCCTGTTCGGAAGGTCAGGTAACGGAAGACGTTGAATATCTGCAGCTGATCCGCGAGTGGCACAAATATTTCGTATAACATAAATCTTTATCCTGAGGCCGTTGCCCTGTTCTGCAATTCCTTGACCAAAGCAGAGACTTTTGACGCGTTGGAGCCCTTGGCCATCACGACATCCCCCGCCTGGATGTCCCGAGAAACAGCATCGGCAAGGCCAATAGCCTGCTCTGCCCAATCGCCGCGCATGGTCGAAGGTAAAGCGTTAAGCACAGGTCGCATCTCATTACCAGCAGCATAGACCTTATCAATGCCGGCATCTTCCAGAACCGGCGCCAGTTCCAGATGAAAGGCCGCGCTCTGGCTGCCCAGCTCCTTCATCTCCCCCAACACAACAATTTTTCGGCCCGGCACATCCTGTTGAGCCAGAGACCGGATGGCCGCGGCCATTGACGCCGGGTTGGCATTATAACTCTCGTCAATCAGAGTGAAAGTGCGCGCCTGCAAGGACAACACCTGCGGCAAGCCGCGCCCTTCAACCGGGGCAAGCCCGGCGAGTGCCTCCATGGCCGCAGACCGGTCACCACCGGCATGATCTACAGCAGCAAGAACGGCCATGGCATTCATGGCCTGATGTTCTCCCTGAAGGCCCAGTCTGAAATGATGCGTCTCACCTGATATGCTGACAGAAATGTCCATACCTTCATCACCCCGACTATTTATGTCGAGGAGGCGGTAGTCAGCTTCCGGATGACTGCCGAATGAGACAATTTTTTGCGTGGCCCCGGCGGGGTTATTGTCCCTGACCCTGGCCTTGAGCAGATCATAGAACTCATTGTCGCGCGGCAATATCGCGACACCGCTTTTGCGCAATCCGGCAAATATCTCGGCTTTTGCCTCAGCGATGCCAGTCATATTGTCAAAAAATTCTAGATGCGCTGCAGCTACGGTCGTGACGATGGCAATGTGTGGTCGAACAAGGCGGGTCAACGGTGTGATCTCGCCTGCGTGGTTCATGCCGATTTCAAACACACCAAAGGCTGTATCATTCGGCAATTCTGCAAGGGTCAGCGGCACGCCAAGATGATTATTGAAACTGCGCTCTGCTGCGTGAACCTTGCCAGACGGAACAAGCGCTGCCCGGAGCATTTCCTTTGTACTGGTTTTACCGGCGCTGCCGGTGACAGCAATCATCTGCCCAAAGCAACGATCCCGGGCGGCTGCCGCGAGAGCCTCAAGGCCGGTCAGGGTGTCATTCACCAGCAAAAGCGGTGCGCCATCGGGCGTATCCTGTGGGGCCTTGGAGACAAGCGCGGCAGACGCACCCGCCTTGAAAGCATTGCGAATGAAATCGTGCCCGTCGCGGGCATCTTTCAGGGCGACAAAAATTTCACCGGGACGGATAGTCCGTGTATCTATGGAAATGCCGCGGGCACTCCATGATTCCTCGGGAAGTTCTGCGCCGTCACCGCCGCCACGAACGCACAGCATACCGCCTGTTGCAGCGGCAGCCTCATAGGCTGTCCATAAGTTGTGATTCATAAATCTTTCTCCCAAGCATGTATTACCCCGTAAGATCCCGCGCCACGTCAGCATCGTTAAACGGCATTGTTATTGTCCCGACAGTCTGACCCGTTTCATGCCCCTTACCCGCGATCAGCAAAATGTCTCCCGGTGCCAGCCTCTCCAGACCTGATGCGATTGCTTCCCGGCGATCAGCAACTTCTATCGCCTGCGGGCAACCTTGCATGACCTCCGCCCTGATCGTGGCGGGGTCTTCCGTTCGGGGATTGTCATCGGTCACGATCACTTCATCTGCGAGCGCGGCTGCCGCAGTCCCCATCTGCGGCCGCTTGACCTTGTCCCGGTCACCGCCTGCGCCGATAATGATGATCACTTTTCCAGTCGTGTGGGGACGAATAGCTTTCAGCGCTGTCTCGATTGCATCAGGTGTATGCGCATAGTCCACATAAACACCGGCTGTATCATGTCCGATCTTTTTATCGGCAATATGTTCCATGCGCCCAGGGGCGCCGTTAAGGCGTTCCAACAAAGGCATGACCTGACTGATGTCATGGCCACTGGCAACAGCGACGCCAGCAGCAACAAGCGCGTTTTCGGCCTGAAAATATCCGACCAGCGGCAGTTTCAGAGTATATTCTTTGCCCTCTGCCACAAGGCTGACCTGCTGGCCGTCCGGCAATGGTGAGGTATCAAGCAGACGTATATCCTGCCCCTGACGCCCCACACTCATCAACCTGCGGCCTGCTTGCCTGACAAGCTCGGCAACGCGCGGACTTTCGGCACCATCCATATTGATAACAGCCGTATGCCCTTCTGGCAGAAGCTCTGTGAACAGACGAGCCTTTGCGGCAAAATAGTCTTCAAAGTCCGGGTGATAATCGAGATGATCCCGCGTAATATTTGTAAAGGCCGCAACCGAGAATTTAACGCCATCAGCGCGATATTGTGACAGGCCATGGCTGGACACTTCCATGGCCAGGTGCGTTGTCCCCAGGGTTGCCATGGTGGAAAGCACCTGATGAATTTCCACAGGGTCTGGCGTCGTATGGCGCAGTGTATATTCATATCCGTCAGCAAATGCCCCAAGAGTCCCGAGACTGCCCGCCTTATGTCCCAGCATTGACCATAATTGCTGACAGAAGCGTGCGATTGATGTCTTGCCGTTCGTACCTGTAATCCCGACTGTCATCTCGGGCTGGCCAGCGTGAAACCGCGCTGCCAGTTGCGCCAGTAACAGTCTTGGCTCCGCAGTGCTCAGGAGCGGGATTGATGCCTGCGTGTCAGGCTCTGCGATAATCGCAACCGCACCGTTGTTCTCCGCCTGAGGAATATATTCCCTGCCATCAACTACTGTTCCGGCTAAAGCTGCGAAAATAAAACCCGGCTTTATCTGACGCGAATCTGCGCTAATGCCTGCAATCTCGGCATCCCCTGCCCCGACCGGTAAGTTAACAAGATCACTTAGCTTCACGGGCCCAACTCCGCCAATAACTTTGCCACCTGATCGGGATGCACATCAGCCCCCTGCGCCATTGCCTCTCTTGGTGCCAATGCCAGTCGCATTTCCTGTTTTTCGCGAAAAGCAGACATAAATTGGGCGAAGGCAAGATCATCTGCAACGGGTTGCAGGCCCAGCAAAGGTGCAGACCTGGAGACTATTCTTTGAAATGCCGGGGCAGCCACAACGCCGGCGGTCGCATACCCGTATGTTTCCGCTGTTGGCTGTGGCTCATCAAAAGAGACGAGCACGACGTATCTTGGATCATAGCCCGGAAAGGCACCAATGAAGCTTGAAAGGCGCTCATCCTTTTTGTAGCCACCATAAGGAGAGGGTTTATCCGCCGTAGCTGTCTTGCCGATAACATAATAGCCGGGCACATCTGCGTTACGCCCTGTGCCGTCAGTTATGACCCGGCGCAGCATTAACCGCATTGTGGCGCTTGTATCAGCAGAAAACAGAGCTGTCCTGCTCTGCGGCGCAGACGGGTCACGCTTCAGAAAAGTTGGCTGGATATAGTCACCGCCGTTAATCACAGCCCCGACTGCCGCCGTCAGCTGTAATGGTGTAACGGCAATGCCATGGCCGTATGAAATAGTCGCCATTTCAACCTCCCCCCACTGGGCAGGCAGCAATGGTGCACGCTGTTCTGGTAATTCCGTCACGAGCGGTGAGGTCATACCAAGGGCCTTGAGATAGATAGCCAGCGTGTCCGCTCCCAGATCAAGGGCAATGCGCGCCATACCGATATTGGATGAGTGCTGCATCACCTCTGTCAGCGTCATGAAACCACCCTTCGGGTGATAATCAGATATGGTTCGGTTACGCACTTTCAGGGGGTGGCGAACGTCATATAGTCTGGTTGTGTCAGTCACCCCTGCTTCGAGCGCGCTCGCAGCAGTCAAAATCTTGAAGGCAGA
This sequence comes from Parvularcula sp. IMCC14364, assembly GCF_030758415.1. Classification (NCBI taxonomy): domain Bacteria; kingdom Pseudomonadati; phylum Pseudomonadota; class Alphaproteobacteria; order Parvularculales; family Parvularculaceae; genus Parvularcula; species Parvularcula sp. IMCC14364. The sequence continues at coordinate 1,894,473 of NZ_CP132334.1, forward strand.
CCCAAGCTCATAGACATCATACATGGCGCGGTTGCGCCAACTCGAGACATGGCTCTCGCCCGGCTCATTGGGATTATATTCAGGCAGGCTGGCCAGCGCGATAATTTCGCCGGAGGTCACATCCATGACAATACCCCACGCCGCCTTGGCGGAGAATGTGGTAGACGTGCGCCATAATTCTTCTTCAAGAATTTGCTGCACTCTGATGTCCAGTGACGAAACGAGCGGTCCTTCCGCCGTATGCAAATCGACAACCTTTTCAAGCCCGGCAGCGCCGCCACGACCGGGCACCGTGTATCCCAGCACATGCGCGGCCTGCGCGCCCTGTGGGTAAACCCTTTTCACGCTGGTCACGAATTCGACGCCAGGCAGACCGAACGCAGCAAGTTTCTGATACTGGTCTTCAGACAAATTCTCGGTAAGCGGTATATATTTTTTTTGCTCCAGTCGCTCGCGCAAACTGTCCTCATTAAGTTTCGGAAAAACGGCTGTCAGCTTTCGGGCGGTTTCTTCCAGATCCCACACATCGCGTGTCGTCACCCCTGCGCCCACCACTTCCTGATTCATCGCAAGACGGTTGAGGTTTCGATCAACGATCAGGGGGCGTTCAGTCGCAGCAACTGGTGCAGACTGAGTGCGCGCATGTCTTGCTTCTGCTGTTCCGAGTACGGTCAGGTCTGCCAGCCGTAAAGACAGACCGAAAAACACAGCCAGAAACGCCGCCATGCATAACCAGATTCGGCCGCGCATCCGGCTCACCTGAACCTGCTCCCGACTTCTGACGCTCGCACGACAATGAACCGGCAAAGACGCAGCAGCGCCTGCTTCACCCAATCCTGAAAACTGAGTTTCGTGCAGAATGCGCGCGCTAGGCTTTTTCTTCTGGCCGATAAATGGCAGCTTCATTGTCACGTCTTACCTATCTCAACTTCTGAAAATCCGCCATCGCGATGGCATCAACGATAAAGTCATTCTTGCGTGCTGGCGCCAGCGTTCCAGCATCAGGCAGGTCCAGCCTCAGTAAAGACGCGAATTCCTCTGCCGTGTGTAACTGGTCAGAATGAACAGGCGCAAGAACCAGTCTTTGTGCAGATAAACGCGCCAGCCTTTCAGCTGACTCCAGCACTTCAACCTGCAGGTCAAGCTGACTGATGGCAGCCTCTTCTTCAGCAATGCGTTGTTCAACACTTTGTATTTCGGCTTTCTGAGCTCGCACCCCGGCTTCCGCCTGGTATCGCCCGGCAGCTGCAGCTGCAAGAAGAAGACAAAAGAAAATCGTGGCAAAACGTATCATAGCGGATCAACTCCAGTTTCTCAGGGCAGTGGAAAAGACAGGTTGAGGCAGGCCAATGCTGCGCAGAAAGTCTGGCCCCGCATCCCCTGCAACAGCATCGGTTCGCAACGCAGCGCGCAGCTTGGCAGACCGAGCACGCGGGTTTGTCTGCACTTCCTGATCGGAAGCCGTGACTGGCCGACGTGACAAAAGCGAAAAAGTAGGCTTCGGGCTATTCAGGGAAATATCAGGCATATGCCTCGATCCCGGCTGTTGAAGTGCACTTCGTTGCGCCAGAAAGCGTTTGACAACCCGGTCTTCCAGAGAATGAAAGGTCACCACGGCAAGTCTGCCAGCATCCACAAGAACACGTTCGGCAGCGAGCAGGCCTTTTGCCAGTTGCCCGAGTTCATCATTCACAAAAATGCGGATCGCCTGAAAAATGCGCGTAGCAGGATGAATTTTCTCCCGCCCCTGCGGACCAAGGACATGCTCGAGAATATCTCTCAACTGGCCGGTGGTACTGATCGGGTTATCCTGGCGCACACGCACGATCTCCCTGGCAGCAATCCGTGACTTCTTTTCTTCACCATAGATGTAGAAAATGTCAGCCAGATCTTTTTCGTCCGCCTTGTTCAGCAACTCTGTAGCATCAAGCGTGCTTTGCTGATCCATGCGCATGTTCAGCGGGCCGTCATGGCGAAAGGAAAAACCGCGCGCACCTTCATCCAGCTGTAGCGATGAGACACCAAGGTCCATGACAACACCATGCACTTGCGCCACATCAAGAGCGGCAAGCGCTGTCGCCATCTCGGCAAATGGCCGCTGCACAATATGCAACCTGTCGGCATATTCATGAGACCACACCTCCGCCGCTTTTGTCGCAGCGGGGTCTCTGTCAAAGGCGATGACCTGACAGTCGGTATGGTCAAGCATCATTCTGGTATAACCGCCGCCGCCCATTGTGGCGTCGACATAGGTTTCGCCTGCCTTGAGGGCCAGTGCCTCCACAGCCTCCTGCGCAAGCACGGGTAAATGGCCAAACTCTCGCGAATGCCGGTCAGTCATTATGACCTCCCCAGCCTGAGAAGCTCGGCAAGCTGCGCCCGCGCATAATGTCAGGATTGGCCGCAGCTGCTGCATCGGCCAGAGACAGCACATGCTGGTGCTTGTCCGGCGTCATGATCTGAAAACGCGCGCCGATGCCCACGACGGCGGCGGCGGCGGTAAGCCCGGCATAGTCGCGCAAGGTTTTGGGCAGGCTGATACGCCCTGTTTCATCAAAGGCGAGCGTCTGGATGCGCGAGAGAACCGCGACTTCCAGCGCCTCACGGGCCTCGTCCAGCACGTCATGATTGGCAATGGACTTCATCAGGATGTTGAGAAGGTCAGGCCCGCCACACTCGATGACCTGACGATTGAAAGCCGGGAAGCAGTATAACAGCGCATCCTTCTGGCCATTTTGCAGCGCAGATCTGAATTGGGCCGGTATGGAAAGCCGTCCCTTACCGTCGATCTTGTTATCATGCGCCCCCAAAAAGCGGGTGCTGAAACTTGATCGCTGGATGTCCTCTATTTCCATGGCCTGTGCCATCCCTCTCCCGATCAGAACAGCGAAACAGGCGAAATCGTTTCGCACAAGCTGATTGGATAAATTTGGGATACCATGGGAATTTATGTCTCGTCAACGATAAATGACCTGATGACACGGCCCTTTGCCTGGAGACCGCCATGCTCAAAACGTCGGAAAAAGCGGTGTCAGATGGCCTGTAAGCCGGGTTCTGTTTCCTGTTGGAAGATGATCATTCATCTGGGACAATGCTTACGCATTACCTCCAGCAACCAACCCGGACAGGCAGGCCTGAAAACCGGCCCCCGCGCGAGGCGGCCCCTGTCCCTATTCGGTTTTGCTCCAGGCGGGGCTTGCCATGCCATCAACATTGCTGCTGACGCGGTGCGCTCTTACCGCACCTTTTCACCCTTACCCGTCGAAACGGGCGGTTCGCTCTCTGTGGCGCTATCCCTCGGCTCACGCCGGCCGGGCGTTACCCGGCACCTTGTTTCCATGGAGCCCGGACTTTCCTCGACGTTGCCGCCGCGACCATCCGGCCATCTGACCATTAGGCATGTCGGATTTCAGGCCCAAAAGGTCAAGCAAAGAACTGTCACAGCGTTACCGGGCCTGGTTTTTACCGTGCCAGTTTTGTCGGGCAAATCGGGCCTGTGCCTGTGCCATAGCGGCAATGCGTACCAGCACGGCACAGAAAAGCCCTTGAAAAAACAAGTTTATTCAATGGGTTATGAAAAGATTTACCCTGTCACTTAGCCGTTTTTTTACAGCCCAAGTGTAGATTGTGTTCTGTAGAAGACACTTCCCGGAGTTGTGTAAGGGAGAAGTAGAGTATGGTGAACGTGGGTAACAATAAATCAATGGGTCTCGTCAAGCGAGAGCCTTATGTCATCGGGCCGGATGGGACGGCCCTGACGTTAAAGGATCTGCCGCCGACAAGCACGAAACGCTGGGTGATCCGGCGCAAGGCTGAAGTCGTTGCCGCAGTACGTGGTGGTTTGCTGAGCCTTGAACAGGCCTGTGAGCGATATTCCCTGACCGAGGAAGAATATGCCGCCTGGGAAAAGGGTATTGAAAAGCATGGTATGCAAGGTTTGCGCGCCACGCGTATTCAGCAATATCGCTCCTGATTCCGCCTGATTGCCGGGCTTTAAGCACCTGCTTCACCGCAGGTGTACCGGCTTTATGGAAATTTCCCGTGCTTAAACGCGCGTCGCAACTTCACAAAGGCGCGCCCAGGCGTTATCACACCATATTGGGCTAACCGGGATTCTGGGTCCTTTATGAGTTTTCAGACGTTTACTGCCTCTTCGCTGGAAGAAGCCAAACAGGTCATGCGCGCCGCGCTTGGCGCTGATGCTGTGATTCTGGCGAGCAAGAAGCGCCCGGATGGCAAGGTGGAAATCCGTGCCATCAAGAAAGGCGTACCTCTTTTTGAAGGCGAAGGCCCTGCCAATTTTGCCAAACCAGCAATAGCAGCAAAACCAGCCTCGTCTCTGGCGAGCCGGACACGCGCCGGCAAGGAAGCCCCGCAGCGCAGTAGAAGTGTGGAAGGCTCTGGTCTGCACGCCCGTGTGGAGCGTTCTGCGTCAAGCTCTGCCCTCAGCCGGCTCAAAGGTGATTTCAGCAACAAACTGCAGGGCAACCGCGCCGACACGGCTGATCCTGTACAAAAAGAGCTGACCGAGAAACTGCAGCCGCAAGGCATAAGCCCACAGCTTATCAAGGCGCTGGCCGTGGAGGCGCGCAACGCCCCCGGCAAGGACCTGCCGGCGATGCTGGAATATGCTTTCTCGCGCGTCCTGAGGTTCGCACCGCTAACCCTATCCAAAGATGTGCCAATCATGCTGATGGGCCAGACAGGTGCAGGCAAGACATCTTCAGCGGCAAAACTGGCAGCGCGTGCAGCCGGTATGGGAGCAAGAGCTGCGTTCCTGTGCGCTGATATTGGCCGCGCAGGGGCGCTCGACCAGATGACAACTTATGCCGAGGCGCTGGATACGCGCTTCTGGCCGATTGAAGACCCGCAGGATGTCTCTGATATCATGCGCAATGAAAAGCCCGAGGATATTCTCATCCTCGACACGCCCGGCGTCAGCCCCTTTGCTCCGGCTGATATCATCGCCATGGAAGCCTTCCGGGACTCTCTTCAGGCAGAACCACTGCTGGTGCTGCCAGCGAGCGGTGACATGCACGAGCATATCGACTGGGCAAATGCCTTCCGGGATATTGGTGTGCGGCGCTGCATTATTACCAAGTTTGATACATCACGCCGTATCGGGGCCGCTGTGAGCGCCGCTTTTGAGAGCAACCTTGCCCTCGCCCATTTTTCTGAAGCGCCGTTCATTGCTGATGGCCTGATTGATGCGAACCCGGCCTATCTGGCACACCGCCTGCTGATGAAAGACCCGGCACGGATTGGCGCCAGCATCGCCTGAAAAAAAGGGACCCGAAGGGGTCCCTTGAAGTTCAACCGTTTCACGCTACAAAACTCTGCTTACTGACAGACCTATTGTGCCAGTGTGTCCAGCTTGCCCTCCAGGGCGGCAAGCGGATCCTTTGGCTTCAGGTCATGCCTTAATTCGAAATGCAACTGTGGCTGGTCCACAGTGCCGGTTGTGCCTACTTTGGCAATCACCTGACCTTTACGGACATTTTCGCCTTTACGCACAAGCATTGCATCTGTGTGGGCATAGGCACTCACCCAGCCACCAGCATGTTTGACCAGCAAGAGATTGCCATATCCTTCCAGATCCGAGCCGCGATATACGACTTCACCATCGGCTGTCGCGCGGATCGGCGTGCCCACAGGCGCTGCGATATTGATACCATCATTACGCCGACCATCCGGTGCGAGGCCATATCCCATCACGACCATGCCTTGAATTGGCCAGTCGAAACGAACACTGTTGGACTTCTCCGGCACCGCATAGGAAACTGATTTTGGCGCATCCGGCACAGGAGCAGCGGCTTCGCGCCGGTACGAACTGCCTGCCTGCGGATCAACATATGTGTTGCGGTTCGCATTACTGACCGGCTGCGTTGGCGCAGATTGCGTCATCGCCGCTGTGGGTTGGCCCGCAGATGGAATGGTCAGGCGCTGCCCGACAGAAAGGGTGTAAGGCGGCGTCAGGCCGTTGGCGATGGCAACGGTTGCCACATCAAGACCATACGCGCGGGAGATCGAATAGAGCGTGTTCCCCGGCCGCACGACATAGCTTTGCGCAGCGGCCTGCTGCCGCGGCTGTGAAACTGGCTGCGGTATCGGGGCCGCTGGCTGTGGTTGAGGCGGCGGCGTATATTGTGCCTGCTGAATTTCAGGCTGACCAAGACCAGGGATCAGCAGAACTTGACCAACCTGCAACGCATACGGCGCTGGCAGCTGGTTGGCTGCGATGATTGAATTTGCCTTGATGCCACAGCGGCGCGACAGCGCATAGACAGTATCACCCGGCTGCACGCGAATATAGCCTTGGCTCAACCCTGCGGTTGCCGTGGCAGAGGACGCCCCCTGCGAATTTTCTGCAACCTGATAAATCGGATCTTTCTGATATGGACGCTGCGTCACCGGGGCCTGCATGGCCACTTGCTGCATCGCTGTTGCGCTTGCCGGCCTGCCCTGCACCAGCGGCGTTGGTCTGCCGGAAGCCTGCACACTCGTCTGCACAGCCATATCCAGTTCATTGGAGGCATAACCATAGTCAAAACCACCGCGATCGGCTGTCTGACCCTGCATGATCTGGGATTGATCGACTGTGTCGTAAATCGGCTCCGACGCCATCATGGCCTCAATCGACTGGTCTGCACTGGCCGCGACAATGCGCGCGTCAGACCCTGTTGCCAGCGCCTGTTCGATATATTTGGGATGTGCCTTGCCGGGATCTGTCGCAAATTCCACAGGGGCGCCCTGCTCCTCAGCGAAGGCGGTCAAGCCCAGAAATGAAACACTGCCTGCCAGCAGGAAAATTTTTGCACGCATTATTATCCTCCGGGTCACACTCGGTTAACCTCAGTTGAGAGAGTGCTGACACTTGGTTAATAAAGGTTTAAGTCCGCAATCCCTTGAAACTATGAGAAAATATCAGCCAAGGCAACGCGGGCATCCTGATGGGTTAATGACAGATGCAGCGGCGTCAGGGAAATACGCCCCTCATAGATTGCCTTGAGGTCCGTGCCTGCCGGTGGATTGGAAAGTTTGCCCTGAAAGCCGTACCAGTAATAGGTGCGGCCACGCAGGTCCATCCGCTCCTCGGCGTACAGATTGACCTGATCACGATGCCCCTGCTCGGTGACCTCCACCGGCCCGCAATCCTCCGGTGCGCAGTCCGGAAAATTGAGATTCATCACCACATCTTCCGGCCAGCCTGCAGCAATTATTTTTTTCAAAATGCCCGGCGCATGTGCCCGCGGTGTGTCCCAGCGGCAGTTATCTCGCGAAAACCGCGACAGCGACAACGCAACAGACGGAATACCCATCTGCATCCCCTGAAAGGCAGCCGCAATGGTGCCCGACAGCGTCACATCTTCGGCAATGTTCTGGCCATTATTGACCCCCGACAGGATCAGGTCCGGGGCCTTGCCATCTTTTGGCAGAATGTGGCTGGCCCCCATCTGCGCACAGTCTGTGGGCGTGCCCGCGACGGCGAATTTTTTTTCCCCCGCCACACGGATGCGCACAGGGTCGCGCAAGGTCAACGCCCGGGCAGCGCCGGACTGGTCCTCTTCCGGCGCGACGACCCAGACATCATCTGACAGGGTGCGGGCGATGTCTTCAAGAACGCTCAACCCGTCGGCATGGATGCCGTCATCATTGGTGCAGAGAATACGCATGACCTTACCCCTCCCCGCCGATCACCGTCTTGCCACCCATATAGGACTGCAGCACCTCCGGGATCAGGATCGAGCCATCGGCCTGCTGATAATTTTCCAGCACAGCCACCATTGTGCGCCCCACCGCCAGGCCAGAGCCATTCAGGGTGTGCACGAAACGGGGCTGCTTCTCGCCATCCCGGCGGAAGCGCGCTTTCATGCGGCGGGCCTGGAAGTCCCCGCAATTTGAGCAGGAAGAAATCTCGCGGAAGCGTTCCTGCCCCGGCAGCCAAACCTCAATGTCGTAGGTTTTCTGCGCGCCAAAGCCAATATCCCCCGTACAGAGCACAACCGTGCGATAGGCAAGGCCAAGACGTTTCAGCACTTCCTCAGCGCATTGCGTCATGCGCTCATGCTCATCCTGCGAGGCTTCGGGCGTGGTGATGGAGACCAGCTCAACCTTTGAAAACTGGTGCATACGGATCATGCCGGTTGTATCCCGCCCGGCAGAGCCGGCCTCAGAGCGGAAGCACTGGGTCCAGGCCGTCAGGCGCTTGGGCAGTTCTTCTTCTGACAGAATGCTCTCGCGCACAAGGTTTGTCAGCGTAACTTCGGCAGTAGGCGTGAGATACAGCCGCTTTTCCCCAACATCATTTCTTAATTCTGAGTCTTGATGCATTTGCGAATAGAGAAAAACTTTCCTCTCCAATATTTTCGAGCTACTTGTAAGTAAATCTAAAACTGATATTTGGTCTTTTTGTTCAAGAGACTCCGCCCATGCGAATGACTGCTGTTCATCAAAAGCATTACTATAACCAACAGTATAGAGCTCCTCATTAATTACTTGAATCTTTTTTGTTAAGTCCTGGATTTCAAGGTGAAGTTCGATTAACTCGGCGTCGGAAGCTGCCTTTGACTGAATTGTTTTGAACAAATCTTCCTCAAATTTTGGCAACTGCCCGGTGCCAAGCATGGCGTCCGGCCGGACCAGAACGGGAGGCGCCATTTCCTCATACCCAAACTCGCCCGTGTGCAGATCAAGCATGAAACTGGCCAGTGCCCGCTCCAACCGGGCAAGGTCTTTTTTCAGCACGACAAAGCGGGAGCCGGAAAGTTTTGCGGCAATTTCAAAGTCCATCTGCGGGCCAAGACTTGAGGTCAGCCCTTCCCCCAGCTCGAAATGCTCTTTGGCCCCGGTAATTTTTTTCGGCGCGCCATGGGTGCGCACTTCGACATTATCCTCTTCATCAGCCCCATCCGGCACATCATCGACCGGGATATTCGGCAGGGTCATCAGAATATCATCCAGCTCGGCGGCAAGCCGCTTCTGGTTTTCTTCCGCGGCCTGCACCTGATCTTTAAGGGATGCCACTTCCTGCTTCAGGCGCTCGGCTTCTTCCTTTTCGTCGCGCCCCATGGCAGCGCCGATTTGCTTTGAGGCCGCGTTGCGCTGTTGCTGCAGGTCATTCATGGCCTGCGTTTCCGCCGCCACGTTCTCATACAGGCTCATAAGGTCTGCGGCTTTGGTGTCATTATTACGCCGGGCCATGCCAGCATCGAACGCTGCCGGATTGTCGCGAATGGCCTTGATATCATGCATGGGAAAATCCTGTTTTTCTCTGGCGCTGGCTATAGGCTGAACCGCCCGAAGCGTCCAGCCAGTGCGCAGACTATACGGAGCGTAGCAGTGGGGGCACATAAGTTTTTTCAGCCCCTATTTGCGCGACCGCTATTCCCGATTGCACTCACACCGCCGGCGCTTTTACACTGGCCTCAAACAAGACAAGGGAATGCCAGAACATGAGCCAGCCGCTTCTCCTCGCCATTGACCAGGGCACCACATCCTCCCGCGCAATCGTGTTCTCCCTGCAAGGTGATATTGTCGCGGTGAGCCAGCAGGAATTTCCGCAAATATATCCGGCGGAAGGCTGGGTGGAGCATGACCCGGAGGCGATCTGGGAAACAACGCTCGCAACGGCACGCGAAGCTGTCAGCATGGCTGAGGCCAAAGGCGGCACCGTGAAGGCGATTGGTATTACCAACCAGCGGGAGACAACAATCGTCTGGGACCGGACGACGGGGATGCCTATTGGCAATGCCATTGTCTGGCAGGACCGGCGCACGGCCAATGTCTGTCGGGATTTACGCGCCGATAATGTCGAAGATATGGTGCGCGAGAAAACGGGCCTGTTGCTCGACCCTTATTTCTCGGCCACCAAAATTGCCTGGCTGCTGGATCATGTGGAAGGCGCCCGGGCCAAGGCGGATGCCGGCAAGCTCGCCTTTGGCACCGTAGACTCATTCCTGCTCTGGCACCTGACCGATGGCAAGGTGCATGCCACCGACGCCACCAATGCCAGCCGCACCTCCCTGTTCAACATCAAAACCAATGAATGGGACGATGAATTGCTGCGGCTGTTCAAGGTGCCGCGCGCGATGATGCCCGAAGTGAAAGACTGCGCGGCAGATTTCGGCATGACGGCACCTGCTGTTTTCGGCCGGGAAATCCCGATCCTGGGGATTGCGGGGGACCAGCAGGCTGCCGCGATTGGTCAGTGCTGCTTCACCACCGGGGAAACCAAAAGCACCTATGGCACAGGCTGTTTCGTCCTGGTGCAGACGGGTGAAGAAATGCTGCTGTCGCAAAACCGGCTGCTATCAACCATCGCCTATCGCCTTGAGGGCAAGCCGACCTATGCGCTGGAAGGGTCCATTTTCATGGCTGGCGCTGCGGTGCAATGGCTGCGTGATGAAATGCAGATCATCAAACACGCTGCTGAAACAGAAGGTATGGCCCGGGGCATTGGCGGCACACAAGGGGTTTACATTGTGCCGGCCTTTACCGGCCTTGGGGCACCTCACTGGTCCCCCGATGCCAGAGGGGCAATCTTCGGCCTGATGCGGTCCACGGGCAAGGCAGAGCTGATCCGTGCGACGCTTGAGTCGGTCGCTTATCAGACAGCGGATCTTTTCACTGCACTGGCACAGGATGGCATCTCGCCGACATCCGTGAAGGTCGATGGCGGCATGGTCATGAATGACTGGATGGTGCAGTTCCTGTCGGATGTGCTGACCTTGCCGGTGCAACGCCCGAAAGTGATGGAGACAACAGCACTGGGCGCGGCGGCGCTGGCCGGCCTGCAGGCGGGGCTTTACGGCTCCCTGCAGGATTTTGCTGGTGTCTGGCAGGAGGATGCAAGTTTCACCCCGACGATGGCAGATGCCGAGCGCCAGCAGCTTTTACAGGGCTGGCACAAGGCTGTTCAGTGTACGCTGGCATTCAGTCAGTAATTTACCGCGCGCTCATTGGCGGAACATCGCGCTGGTCTTCGCCGGTGTAGTTGGACAATGGGCGAATCAGCTTGTTGTCGCCAAGCTGCTCCATGATATGCGCCGTCCAGCCGGTGATCCGTGACATGACGAAAATAGGCGTGAACATGGGGATTTCAAAGCCCATCAGATAATAGGCCGGACCCGCCGGGAAATCGAGATTCGGGTAGATGCCTTTTTCGGAAACCATGGTCTCGTCAAGAATGCGCGACATTTCCCAGTATTTTCTGGCTTCGTCCGTGTCGATAATATCGACCATTTTCTTGTAGGCATCTGTCATGGTTGGCACACGGCTGTCACCAGAGCGATAGACGCGGTGGCCGAACCCCATGATCTTTTTCTTGGTGGCCAGCGCATCCAGCATCCAGGCTCTGGCATTTTCCGCCGTTCCAACTTCCTGAAGCATATACATGACAGCCTCGTTCGCACCGCCATGAAGCGGGCCTTTGAGGGAACCGATGGCGCCGGTGACGGCTGAATAGATGCCGGACAGGGACGAGGCAATAACGCGCGATGTGAATGTGGAAGCGTTGAAGGAATGTTCCGCATACAGCGTCATTGAAATATCAAAACACTTGACGGTCTCTTCGGCGGGCACTTCGCCAAAACACATATGGAAAAAGTTCTCCGAAAAGCCGAGGGAAGAATCGGGTGCGATCGGCTCCTTGCCGTTGCGCAAACGGAAATCCGTCGCGACGATCTGCGGTATTTTCGCATACATCAGCATCGCACGCTCATAGAGATCTTCTGTGGCATGATCCTCAATATCGCGATCTTCAAGGCCCAGAAAACTGACGGCCGTGCGCAAGGTTGCCATCGGGTGCGCGTCCTTGGGAAACTTCCGCATGACACTGATAAGGTCATCTGACAGACCGCGCAGGGATTTTTCTTTGGCGTTGAATTCATCGAGCTGGCTCTGGTTCGGTAATTCCTTGTTCCAGATCAGATAGGCCGTTTCCTCAAACCGGCATTGTGTCGCCAGATCCTGGACAGCATAACCACGATAGGTCAATGAATTCGTTTCAGGCATGACCTTGGAAACCGCTGTGTCATCAGTCATCACGCCTGCCAGGCCGTATTTTACATCGTCACTCATCGCTTTTCTCCTCTTTATGTTTCTCTAACCCTGTCCTTCGCAAACGCTCAGGACAAAGGCTTATTTCATGAGGACTTGCCTCAAATTTTATCCCTACCCTGAGCAGGCATCTCAGCGCCGTGCAAAGGGTTCAGTTCCGTCCTTGCGGGCCTGAATAGGCCCTTTCAACTTTTGCTACACGTAATTCATAATGGGCGTACCAGTCGGTTTTGCCGCTTTCCTGCGCCGCCGCATGGTCAGCGTGCATTTTCCAGTTTCTGATGGCTTCTTCCGTCTCCCAGTAGGAAACAGTAATCCCGAAACCGGTATCATCCCGCGTGCTTTCAAGGCCCAGATAGCCGGGCATGTCCTGTGCAATCTCAGCCAGTTGCTCTGCTGCCTGCTCATATGCAGATTCCCCCTGCGCAGTGCGCTGATTGGCGAAGATGACCGCATAATAAGGCGGGGTCAGATTCTCGCTAAAACGACCTGTCACTCTGTGTCACTTTCCGGCAGATCAACTTCACATTTTTTAAGGCCCGCTTCGAGTACACCTTCGTGCAAGCCATAGCCCATCATCCGTTCACAGCCGAATTTTTCTCCGTCAGCAAGGTCATTGGCAATGCAATAGTTATATACGTCCCGCTTGTAGTCATTGACGAACCCGAAAAGGCAGGCGTTGTCTTCACCACGCGCCTCATTAAAGGCCGCGATGATGGCGGCGCTTTCTTCCTGCGTGTATTCACTGCGGTCAATACGCGGGTCTTGTTCAGGTACGCTGACCTGCGACAACGCTACGGCTACCAGCAATGACGAGATGAACATGCTCTTCTGCTCCCTTTGGATCTATTCCAACTACCCTACTCCATCGGCGTATCAGTGACTTCAAAATTGAACAGGCCCTGATCGAACTGATTATATTCCTCATACCGCAAGAGGTCATACAGATCACGGCGGTGCTGCATCTGGTCAAGGATACCGTTCTGGTCACCATCGCGCAGGATTGCCTCAAGACCACGATCCGCCTCCCCCATGGCAAGGCGCAATGTGGTGACCGGGTAAATGACCACGTTGAAACCAAGCTCTTCCAGCTCTTTTTTATTCAGCAGACGGCTTTTACCGAATTCTGTCATATTAGCGAGGATCGGCACATCCAGCGCTTCACGAACAGCTTCAAACTCCTGCTCGGATTTCATTGCTTCGGGGAAGATCATGTCAGCGCCGGCATCAACATAGGCTTTCATCCGGTCGATCGCCTTGTCGAGCCCCTCAACCGCCCGCGCGTCAGAGCGCGCAATCAACACAAAATTTTCGTCCAGTTTGGCATCCGCTGCCGCGCGCACACGCTGCACCATGGTCTGTGTATCCACAATTTCCTTGCCATCAAGGTGACCGCAGCGCTTTGGCATGACCTGATCTTCGATATGGCACCCGGCAAGCCCTGCTTCTTCCATCAAACGGATGGTCCGTGCCGCAGACATAGGCTCACCAAAGCCGGTGTCTATATCAATAAAAGCAGGCAGGTCGGTGACGCGGGCAATCTGCTGGCCGCGCGTGACAAACTCCTGCTGATTGGCAATCCCGATATCAGGCAGACAGAGATCTGCTGCCATCACCGCGCCGGAGATGTAAATACCGTCAAATCCCTTTCGCTCAATCAGTTGCGCACAAAGCGGATTAAACGCGCCGGGAAACTGGTGCAATTTTCCATCATCCAGCATATCACGAAAATCTAGACGCTTTTGCGCGGCAGTTTTCTTTGTAAAGAGCATATTCAGTCCTTTTTATCTGTTGGCTCGGATTTATCTCCGCCGTCTTTCGTATCAGCCTGACTGAGTGCCGTGCCAAGGCCAGCCCCGATGGCCACACCAAGAGCGATGCCAAGACCGATATTGTCCAACGCAACGCCCAACGCGACGCCAATCGAAATGCCAACCCCGATCCCTATGGGTAATCCCGCTTCCTTCACCACTCACTCCCTTTATTTGTTTGCGATGCCGTTGAGCCAGGCAAGTATCAGCGCTCTTGCCGACGCCATGTCAGCGCCTGTGCGTTCATCAACCAGCATGGATGAGCCGTGCACACCGTTTTCTATAACCTCAAATGAGACATCGCTGGCAACGAGGATGTCCCGTTGCTCAACCGCACTTTCGCGCTCCATTTCAGATGCCGGACGCAGAACAAAAACAGGCACGTCTATGGCATCCACATAATCCCTTGCACGGCAGTCAACCATCGGGCCGCCCGACGCCGGCGAAAAAGAAAGGACGCCATCAACAGCGCCAGCATTTTCAGCGGCGATCTGGAAGACCAGAGCCGCCGAATAGCTGGAGCCCCAGATGATAACCGGTGCCCCTTCTGATAGATCAGTTGTGTTCAGCACCGCCGCTTCCAGGTCCGGATAGGCGTCACAGAAGCTGACTTCATCCTGATTGAGCGCCGCCGCAGTGCGATTTTCGCCGCCATGGATGTCGCCGCCTTTGCGCTGATCCCACACGATCGTGCGGAAACCAGCTTCATTCAACCAGGGGACAATCGGACCATATTCAGCACGGCCATTACTGCCCCCCTGATGAAACAGATGAATAAGCGGCGTGTCCGGACCAAGACCGGCAAAAGATTTTGTGCCATGCACAATAATACCATCGGCACTCGTCACGCTCAGCTCTGGCGAGGCTTTGGAAACTGCCTCTACTTGCGTCTGAGGCTCTGCTTGTTGCTGGCTACATGCCGCCAGTGTCAACGAAACCGCGAGAAGGAGGGCGACAGATACAGCATTTTTGAAGATGCGGGTCATTTATCCTTCTCCTCCTGTTCCTCTTTTTCCTGATTGTCCTCTTTTTCCTGATTGTCCTCTTTTTCCTCAGCGTCCTGCTTCAGCTTGTCAAAGGCCATGCTGAAAGCGGGAGACAGTGCAATGCCCATCCCCATACCCATAGCAATGCCGAGAGCAAAATTATCAAAGAGCAAACCGTATGACATGCTGAACATGACACCGATGGCAATGCCGATTGCCAGACCTTGTCCATTCATGTGTTTGTTCTCCTTTTCCTAAGCCAGCAATTTGAAACTGGCTGACGCCCGCGCAACGGTATCGCCATCTGCTGTGACCAAGGCATCCACAAACCCAATGGACCGGCCCGCTTTCACAATCCGTGGCTCAATCTGGAGCCATTGGCCGAGCTTCGCTGACGACGCATAATCAATCTGCAAACTGATTGTGACCGCGCCGATTTTGTTGTCGCTGCCTGCAGCTTTCATCATCGCCATGACATAACTATAGCCCATGGCATTGTCTGCCAGCGCTGCGATCACACCGCCATGCACCAGACCACGAGAGTTGCAATGGGCATCATCCAGGCGCAGGCCGATTTGCAGGACATCATTCTGAACACGCGAGAACAACGGCTCCCAGGGGTCCGTGACACGACTTTTGCGTGTATGCGGCCTGAACCCCTCGGGGGCATTTATGTCTGGCTTATCGGTCATGCTCTGCGGCGTTGGCCTAAAAGATCCCCTTCAGTTCATTTTCTACAAGATAGTTTGCTGGCGCGACCGGGTTCAGTGCGCGCACTTCGTCTGCTGATAGATCTGGCAGCTTCTGCACCAGTTCCAGAAAGCGATCACTTTCTGACGCATCCAGAATTTCGTCCGTCAGCGTCTTGAACTTGTTGATATATTGCTCACGACCAAACGGACGGGCCCCGAACGGGTGGGCATTGGCGATGCCAAGCTCGTCTTCAATAACACTGCCGTCTTCCATCGTGACAACAACGCGGGCACCAAAGGCTTTTTCATTCGGGTCAGGGCTGTGGTAACGGCGCGTCCATTCCGGATCTTCAATCGTGGAAATCTTGTGCCACAGGCGGACAGTATCCTCACGCTTCGCACGTTCTGGCGCATAAGAGCGAACGTGATGCCACTCACCATCCTGCAGGGCCACGGCAAAAATATACATGATCGAATGATCCAGTGTTTCACGCGAGGCATTCGGGTCCATTTTCTGTGGGTCACCGGCCCCTGTGCCAATCACATAATGGG
This sequence comes from Parvularcula sp. IMCC14364, assembly GCF_030758415.1. Taxonomy (NCBI): domain Bacteria; kingdom Pseudomonadati; phylum Pseudomonadota; class Alphaproteobacteria; order Parvularculales; family Parvularculaceae; genus Parvularcula; species Parvularcula sp. IMCC14364. The sequence goes on from NZ_CP132334.1 coordinate 1,910,571, forward strand.
TATGGTGAGAGGTATGCAGAACGATAGATTTGACCGCATCAAAGCCGCCTTTCCCTTCAATTTCCTTGCCCATACGGAAGGCAAGGTCGATCAGCGCCTGTGACTGGTACTCAGCTGAATGTTCCTTGGTATAGGTTTCGAGAATGGCACGCTTTGGCTCCCCGCCCCCCGGCAGCGGAACGATATAGGATGGCTCATAGGGAGACTTGCCCTGATCGCGCGCTGTGCGGCCATTAAGAATAAAGGAAATCACGCTGTCTTCGCCCTCATAGATCGGGCTTGGCGCACCCTCACCGCGCATACAGCGGTCTACTGCTTCAATCGCCGTTTTGCCGGCATAAGCAGGGGCAAAAGCCTTCCATGTACTGATCTCGCCTTTGCGGGACTGACGTGTGGTGACGGTGCAGTGCAGACCCTGCTGGATCGCCTGATAAATCACTTCCTTGTCGAGGCCCAGCAAGGTGCCGACACCAGCCGACGCTGACGGGCCGATATGGGCGATATGGTCAATCTTGTGCTCATGCAGGCAGATGCCTTTGACAAGGTTGACCTGAATTTCATAGCCCGTGGCGATGCCACGGATCAGGTCACGGCCATCGCGCCCGCATTGCTGCGCCACCGCGAGGATTGGCGGAATGTTATCACCGGGGTGAGAATAATCCGCCGCGAGGAAAGTATCATGGAAATCAAGTTCGCGCACGGCCGTACCGTTCGCCCAAGCCGCCCATTCCGCATGAACAGTCAGGTCCGCCGGTGCCCCGAACAGGGTCGCACCACCTGAGCGGCCATGGGTTTTGGCCATCGCCCTGGCAGACTTGATCGGTCCGCGATTGAGAGAGGCAATCGCCACAGACGCATTGTCGATGATGCGGTTGATAATCATGGCCGTGCTTTCGGCATCCACCTCAACCGGATCAACGGCCATCTCGGCCATTTTCCAGGCGAGCTGTTCCTCGCGTGGCAGTTCGTCTTTTGACGGGGAAGCATGGACTTTGTGGTCGATCATCTTGTCGCTCCTGAAGGCTGTTCGTGGTTGGTTATTTGGCCCCGTACATAAGCGGTTGCCCGGCGAAGGGCCAGCCCTTTGACAGGCTTCGCGGCCGTTGCGCATATCTGGCACGAGGTCAGCGCATCTGGCGCTTCAGGCGCTATATCACGTATGGGTTTAGCAGAATCTGCCACGGTTCTGAGAACAGAATTCCTGACCCTGAGCGAGAAAAACCACCAAAGCGACTGAGTCGCCTGTGGTCCGGATACTGGCCGACTGTGGCCAAAGATATGCATCGCGCTGGTCATATTGCCTCCTGTTATTCATCGACAGAAAGCATCATAGGGCCACCCCATAGGGGGACCCATAAGTCAGGTTAAGTAATTGATATTACTCGCGTCAGGCAGCGCGCAGGCCAGTCAGTCGCTCATAACGCTTTTGATGATGATCGCCATTGCCAAACAATGTGTCCATCATGGTTGCATGCATGAAATAGTGCCCGACAGCCATTTCTTCGGTAATGCCCATGCCGCCATGCAACTGAACGGCGCTTTCACCGATGAACTTGCACGACTTGCCAAGCTGCACCTTGACCATGGAAGCGGCAATGCGCGTATCGTGGCCGTCAGTATCTGCCTTCATGGCAGCCATATAAGCCATCGACGTCATCTCCTCCTTGAAGATGAACATATCAACCATGCGATGCTGCAGAACCTGGAACTGGGCTATAGGTGTGCCGAACTGTTCGCGGCTTCGGGTATATTCACCTGTCAGATCACAGATTTTCTGACAGACGCCCATCGCCTCAGCAGAAAGACCGATAATGGCTCTGTCGATGACCTTTTCAATAACCGGAAAGGCCTTGCCCTCTTCTCCAATCAGGTTGGCCGCAGGCACGCAGACATTCTCAAGAATGACATCGCCGGCCTGCAGGCCGTCCATGGTCGGGTAGCCTTCAATGGTCAAGCCATCTGTGTTCTTATCAATAAGAAAGAGGCTGATTCCATCCTCGTCCCGGATGTCACCACTGGTCCGCGCTGCCACAATCAGCTTGTCAGCAATATTGGCGGCAAGCACCACAGCCTTGCGCCCGGTCAGCACATAGTCTCCACCCTGCTTCTCAGCTTTGGTTTCCACATGGCATAAATCGAAGCGGCTGTGCGGCTCTGCATAGGCAAGGCCCATTATAATCTCACCGGCGGAGATTTGCGGGATCAACTCCTTGGCATGCGCGCCGCCAACTTCCAGCAGGGTGCCGCCTGCCAGAACAACCGTGGGCAGGTATGGCTCAACAACCAGACCGCGACCAAATTCTTCCATGATGACCGACAAGTCTACTGCCGTACCGCCAAACCCGTCATATTCCTCCGGGAAGGCCGCGGCCATCAGGCCAATCTCGGAAAATTGTGCCCAGACCTCCTGGCTCCAGCCCTCATCGGAAGCGATGATCTTCTGGCGGGTTTCGAAATCATATTTTTCACGCAGAAAGCGGGCGAGAGACTCGCGCAGCATCTGCTGCTCTTCTGTAAATTCAAAATTCATATACTGATTGCCTTGTTCTTTGTTCAGTCGCCTGGCCGACAGCCCGATTGCGGCCCTGTTTCCTACAAGCCGAGCACGGTCTTGATTTCTACAGGCCGAGGACGGCCTTGGCGATGATGTTACGCTGGATCTCGTTGGTACCACCGTAAATGCTGGTCTTGCGCCCGTTGAAATAATGCGCGGCAGCATGGACGGTATGTTCCGGTCCCGATGGATGCTCATTATGCCCCAGATTGCGCTGATATGGCAGGGCGTAATAGCCCGCCAACTCGACCGCCAGATGGGAAATACGCTGCTGAAGTTCCGTACCACGAATTTTCAGGATAGAGGATTCAGCTCCTGGCCCCTTCCCGGCTTCTTCATTCGCCAGAGAGCGCAATTCTGTGAATTCCAGCGCCGTCAGATCAATCTCGATCTCGGAGACCTTACGGATAAAGTCCGGGTCTTCGCTCATCTTCGGTCCGTGTCCGGCAACCTCGTCATTGGCCGCAACCTCTTTCAGGCGGTCGAGATAGCGCTTGGACTGATGCACAGCAGCAATATTGGAGCGTTCATGCATGAGCAGGAACTTGGCATAGGTCCAACCCATGTTTTCCTCGCCGATGAGGTTTTCGGCCGGAACTTTGACATCCTCCAGAAATACTTCATTGACCTCATGGTCACCGCCCAGCGTGATGATGGGACGCACTGTCACGCCGGGGGTCTTCATATCAATCAACAGAAAGGAAATACCCTGCTGCTTTTTCACATCCGGGTCAGTGCGCACAAGACAGAAAATCCAGTCCGCATATTGCGCATATGTGGTCCAGGTTTTTGATCCGTTGACGATGTAATGATCACCATCGCGCACGGCTTTGGTGCGCAGGGATGCAAGGTCAGATCCCGACCCCGGCTCGGAATAGCCCTGACACCACCATATATCTGCGGACAGGGTTGGTGGCAGGAACCGCTCTTTCTGTTCTGGCGAGCCGAAAGTATATATCACCGGCCCGACCATGGACGTGTTGAATGCCAGCGACGGGAACGTTTCTGCTTTGGCCATTTCCTGATCGAAAATATAGCGCTGCGTCGGAGTCCAGCTTGTACCGCCATATTCTTCTGGCCAGGCCGGCGCAGCCCAGCCCTTACCGTGTAGTTTTCTGTGCCAGTCGAGATAGGTCTCCTTGTTGAAGTCTACCTTGCCGCCGCGCTTTTCATCGGGCCAGTTTTCAGCGAGAAAACTGATCACCTCCTGGCGGAATGCTTCGTCTATTTCTGAAAATGACAAATCCATGAGCTTACTCCTTTGGCGACAAAGACTAGAGCGACCATACTGGCTGTCAAAAGATTGTGGCAGTTACAGCTGAGAAAATCCTGCCACGGCTATGCCGTCTTCTGCCAATGCGTGATGAGGCTTGCCGCATCGACGCGCGGGCGCTCTTTCGGATCTTCCTCGGCAGTACCGAAATAAAGGAACCCGGCAATTTGCTCGTGGGTTTCCAGCCCCATCGCCGCGAGGACATGGCGATTATAGGCATACCATTCGGTGAGCCACTGAACAGCAAAACCCATGGCACTGGCTGCGATCAGCATATTCTGACATACGGCGCCAGCCGTCAGTGACTGTTCCCATAAAGGGGTTCTGTGTTCTGTTTGCGGAGAAAATACGACCGCAACGATCGTCGGCGCCCGCATGAAGCGATGCGCCTCCTGATTGGCTGCCTCTTCAGATGCATCCGGATTGTCCTGCAGGAAGCCTTCCCTGAATACCGGACCAATTTCAGCGCGCGCTTCACCATCAAAGACAATGAAGCGATACGGGCAGACACGGCGGTGATCGGGCACACGGGCACCGATCTCCATGATCTGCGCCAGCTGCTCTGCATCAGGTCCGGGCCCGTTCATTGTTTTAACCGTGGTGGAGCGCCGCAGGGCTAGAAGGCGCAATGTCTCATCGGAGGGGTGCGCGGACGGCAGTGAGTCTCCCAGCTGCGGTTTGTCTGGTAATGGCATAATGTCTGTCCTTCCCGGAACGCTCATATAGGGGGCGTTTTAGGCTTTCGCACAACATATAGTTGCGCCACCCTACGGCGTTAACCCTTTATTCATTGTTTTCAATGATTTGGGCACTTATACTCTGATCATGAAAGACGTGTAGGCAAATTCATGCTTGGTATCAAAACACTCGACCTGAACCTGTTTGAACAGGGTGACGCGAAACGGCAGGCAAACTTGATTGCCGCGCGCTATATGACACGTGGCGGCATCGACTGGACATCCCTGGTGAATGGGGGCGCCGCCTTTTTGGCCTTTGCCGGTATTTTTTTCTGGGGAGCAAGTTCAGACGCGCTGTGGCTGAAACTCTGCCTTGGCATCGTTCTGCAAACCTGGCTGGGGTTCGTCTGCTTCAATATCACGCACGAGCTGGCCCACGGGATCGTCTTCAAAGGACAGCGCAGCTATCGGTTTCTAAACCATACTATTGGTTCCCTGATCGGGCTGGTAACGCTCACCCCCTATCACGGGTTTCGCATCACGCATCTTGCGCATCACCAGAATGTCAATGATCCGAAGGAAGACCCCAATTACTGGGTGTTGCGCGGGCACATTCTGCATGTTGTGTTCAAGCTCGTTTTCGGCATGTTTTACGATCATGCAGCAATGGTGCGCTATGGCATTGAAAAGCGGCGCACAGATATATTGTTGTTCTTCGCAGGGTTCTGGGTTGCGGTCCTCGCTCTGGCCACCCTTCTGGCCAGCTTCTTTGGCTGGCAGAACGTCTTCCTGCTCTGGCTCATCCCGGCCTATTTGAGCTTCTCACTGGTGTTCATGGCCGTAGCGGTGATCCCGCACCGGCAATCTCCCGATGCACCGCAGGAGCAGATCATGCATATCCTGATCCTGCCCGGGGCCGCACAAGCGATTTCAACTTTTCTCCATGCAGGCCATAATTATCACCTGTTGCATCATGCCTTCCCGCGTGTGCCCAGCCATCATTATGCCAGCATGGCACGGGAATTATTCGCCTTACAGGAAAGTGGTGTGAACAGCGCTGCTGGAGAATTAGCGGCGGAAGCCTGCTAGGCGGTCAATCAGTACAGGGCAAAATTGCTCATGTCTTCATAGACTGCTTTAGTCTCTGGCAGGTTCCAGTAAAGATGGAACATGTGGAACATGCCATCGAGAACCCTGAGACGCACGTCATTGCCAGCGCGCAAGGCGCGTTGTGATAGACGTGCACTGTCCCCAAGCAGGACTTCTCTGGAGCCGACCTGAATCATCAGGGGTGGCAGACCGGAAAGGTCAGCATTGATCGGGGAAACCCTCGGATCCGTCACATCAAGACCATTCGCATAATGACGGAACAGGCTGCTTATACTGGTGCCACCCTTGTTCTGGATCAATGGATCATGCCTCTGGACGGTCAGCATTGTATCACTTGAGGCACTGCCATCCAGTACCGGAGAAATAAGTACCGCCTTGTCAGGCAGGCGAAGACCTTCATCGCGCCAGCGCACCAGGCTGGACAGCAGCAGATTGCCACCAGCTGAGTCACCTACGGCAATGATGCGCTTGTTGTCGGGAATTTCCTGCAACAGCGCCTTATAATATGCAGTTGCATCGTTCCATGCTGCCGGGAACGGATTTTCTGGCGCAAGCGCATACCGCACGCCATAGGCCTGGCCACCGGTCATATCACATAACGGCAGAACCGCCCCTGCATTTGACTCAGGTGACCCGCAAACAAATCCGCCTGCATGAAGATACAGGATAATCGGTCCGTCAGCCTTGAACCCTTTGGTCAGCATACGAACACCATCGACACCGCCCATGGGGTGGGCCGTCAGGTCATATGAAAAATCCAGCTGTTTCTGTGTTTCCGCCCACTCACCGTTCTGGATTTTACGCGCAATATCACGAGTGACAGGATTGCGAAAAGAATCAAGCTGCGGCAGGCGTTTCAGAGACTTGTAAAGAAGCTGAGCCTCTTCACTGAGTGCCGGGCTGACCTTCTTACGTTGCAGCAACATGTTATTTCCCAAGAGATACCAGTGGTCACCATAGGATAAAGAGGTAAATAATTCCTTCCACAGACCGGCCATCAGATAGCGAAAAGTATCAAACTTAAAAACATCAGTGCACAAAGAAAGGATGCGGTTAATAAAAAGGCAATCTGTATGCGCTAGACATGGTTAAAGCAACTTAAGCATGTTCATGGCCGCAGCTTCGAAAGAGATCAGCAAACTCACGGCGCGCTTCAGCGATCCGCTGAGGGAGCGCAGATATCACGAGTATGCCCTGTCCTTCTACTCCCGGAAAGACAGGTACATGCTCTATGCTGCTGTGGCTGTCTATATCCTGTATGGTTTCCTGGACCTCCTGACACTGACCAATGCTACATTCATGATTCTGACCGTCAGGATTTTCTGTGCGCTTGGTGCTTTCCTGATCATACGCTTTTCCATGACAAAAATGGGCCGGCAATATTTTCAAGAACTGGCCGGGATGCTTATGCTGGTTGCCGGCCTGTCGATTGCGCTGATGATCTGGATGGAAGGGAACATTGATACGCCGCCCTATTATGTCGGCCTTATCGTCGTTGCGATGGTATCTACCGGGCTGATCCGACTAACCGTCCCGCGCACATTGTTCGTTTTACTGACTGTCTTTACTGCTTTCTGTCTCGCAACCTGGCAAATGCCGGTTGACGTTGGCAGGATTGCAGCCACGTTTTTCATTTTCAGTTCATTCATGCTGGCTGGTGTTTCCAACTATCTGCTGGAGATGTCGCGACGTCATGAATTTATCAAACACGAAGAGCGTCTCAGGTTGCATGAACAGCTTGAACAGATGGTTGCAGATGCCAAGAGCTCCCTCAAACGCAAGAGTGCCATTCTCAACATTCTGACTCACGTGTTCAGAACACCGCTTCACCAGATTATCGGCTATGCCCAGATTCTGGAGCAGGAATCACTCGGCAAACAACAGCACCCTGAATATGTGGAGTATAGTGAGCATATTCACTCAGCCGGGCAGAACCTGCTTCGACTGGTACAGCGCCTGATGAAGCATGGTCGGCTGGAGGCTGGCACCATCCGGTTCACCCCTGAACGGGTTTCAGCCAACGAGCTGGTGGAGTGCGCCATGTCAGGCGTCAGCCAGAAGGCGACTGACAAAAAGGTACATATTGCCTATGAGCGCAGCAACATCTCTGTTCAGGCCGACGCTTCCCTGATTGAAGACGCTCTTTTTGAGATTATCGAAAACGCTGTCGAGGCAACACCTGAAGGCAGCTCGGTCAATATCCGTGTCGAGAAAACGAACAGCCACGTCATGTTTTATGTGGAGGATGAAGGCCCCGGCATTGACAATGAACAGCTTGAGCAGATCCGGAATTCCATGGAAATGACAGAAGAATTCCTCAGTGTCAGCGAAAAACTGAGTCTGGGTGTAACCCTGGCAGAAAAAATCATAGCCCTGCATAAGGGGGAACTTGATATGCGCCGCACTGGTGACACCGGTACAATCGTTGAGATACGCCTGCCCCTGAAACAGAGCGGCACGGACCAGGAAGACCGCTCCGAAGAGCCGTCTGAACCCGAAGAACCACAACGCGTTTCCGCTTGAGCGGATCAGTAAGGCTTGGTCACTTTCAGCATGTAGACGGCGCCGTTTTCATCTGTCTCGACGCTGACATCTGCGCCCTTGCAGCCAGTTGCCATGTCATACATTTCCTGCTCGTTCCGGAAGAACAATGTCCAGTCCAGGATGTATTCCATGGGCCAGTAAGTGCCGATACTGGCATCATTTACATTGCCCACAAGCAGTGTGCCGCCGGGACGTAAATGGTCATAGAGCTTGCTGGTCAGCTTACGGCACAAGCCGGCATTGAGATAGTCCAGAAGCCCCGCTGAATAAATCAGGTGCTGTTTCGGCAAATGCCGGAATGTGCTCATGGGACGGAGCATCTCCGTAAAGGACGTATGCATACCACTGACAATAACATTGGAACGGCTAGGGGCAAGACTGCGATAGGCAGCATTGATGCCGTAATTCAGGGCCTCTATTTCCTGATCCACCAGGGTGAAGCTGTAGCCCTCATCCTTGGCGTTTGTCCGCTCCAGAAAACGCTGCACCTCGCGCGCCGGGCCGCTGCCGATGCTCATCACGTGATAAACATTGTCAGACCCGTCACTCAGCCCCTCAAGATAGCGGCTGATATAATCCATGCGCGAGACAATCGGCCGGCCGGAGATCAAGCCCAGCATGTGCAGGTAGCGGCTGTAGGTTGTCGTACCTTCCGGCTGGTGATCATACATGTAGTTCATAATCTGGAAATCACCGGGGTAGCCCATGGGCTTGAAGAAACTGCGATGCCAGTTCGTGCCTTTGACGAGCTCATAAGTGATCAGCTTTTCCGTAAAGGTCTTGAGTGCCGGGCGCAACGCATCATCATTCATGTGCGGCAACACGAGCTCATTTCCGGCAAAACACAGTTCCGCCCAGTCTGTTTCGGATGCCTCCTCGAGGCCATAAGCGACAGTATCCGCTTCCTCCAGGGTGAAATAATCTTCATGCGGCGCAATGTTGTTTTCGATAAAACTGCGCCGGTCAGAGAGATAGTCGAGCACCTGTGTGCAGAAGACGCGATAATCAGAAGGCACGGCATGAGTGATTGACGGATGACTGGCGCCAGCCTTGCGGCGGGCCAGAGCAGCTGCATTCTTGCGGGCAATAACCTCAATATCCACGCCGCGCTGATCGTAGAGAACATCAACTTCTGCCACGCCGGTTTTCAGCGGTTGCAGGATAACCGGACATTCATAGAAGCAGGTACCGCTCTGGATAAAGGATAGTGTTTGCGCATCCGGCACCTGTGCCAGTGACAGGCCTTCCGGCAGCTTCAGGGTCAACCCTGTCAAACAGATGCTGCTGATCTCGAACTGAATGCCGAGCAAATGCACGCAAGGCGGGTTATTCTTGAAAAACGCATCGGCATTATGGGGTTCAAATGAAACCCGCATGTCCGTATTTTCAGCGCCTTTAAGCTCCTGATAGTGCTTTACTGGTTGCATTATTGACCACTCTCGTCTTCATCAGCGTAGTCTCCCCCTCCACGAAAGACGATGCACCCACACCGTCAATCTCATTTACCATACTACACTGAGGGAAATATGCCAACAAAATTAGTGGTTTGTTAACCATTTAGGCTATTCTGGCCTGTCTTTCACGGCAGAAATTAACCTTTAGGGGCGCGTGAAAGGATTTTTCGCGCTGTTCGCAGATGCGGCATGTCGAGCATCTTGCCATCCAGACTTGCCACGCCCGCAGAGGCATCAGCAAATGCTGCTTCCACTGCCCGCGCCCAGACAATACTCTGCTCATCCGGTTGAAACGCCTGCGCGATCACATCGACCTGCGCAGGGTGTATTGCTGCCTTTGCATCAAAACCGTCCCGCAGGGCAGTTTCTGTCTGGCCTTTAAGGCCTTCAAGGTCGCGGAAGTCTGCATAGACCGTGTCAATGGGCGTAACACCCGCGGCACGCGCTGCCAGCAGGCAGAGATTGCGCGCCAGCCGGAACGGCTCCGTGTAAGTGCCGTTTTCGAAGTTGCGTGCCGCACCGATATCCGCCGCCAGGTCTTCTGCCCCCCACATCATGCCCACAAGGCGCGGATGAGCCCAGGCATCGCCCCTTGCCAGGGACAGGACGCCCTGGGCTGTCTCGGTAACGATCGCGATAATAGAGGTTTTGCCCGCCCGTTCCGGCACTTCCAGCCCGGCCATCATGTTGGCCAGCGCCTGCACATCTTCCGGGCCATTGCACTTGGGCAGAATGATACCGTCAGGCGCAGCAGGCAGAATGGCCGCAAGGTCATCGCGGGTCATCTCCGTGTCGAGCGCATTAACCCTGACAAAGCACTGAATATCCTGCGGCAGTACGTCGCGCAGTGCTGTGGCTGAGATCTGTCGTGCTTCCTGCTTGCGTGCAAGGGCGACAGAATCTTCAAGGTCGAGGATAGTGATATCAGCGCCGACGGCAGCACATTTTGCCTGTTTCTTTTCACTGTCACCGGGCACAAAAAGAAGTGTGGTAAAGTTCATGCCGCGCCTCCCTTTCCCGTCTCAGTTGGTCTGGCACGCATCAGGGCGGCACGCTCACAACTTGCCACCACCTCTCCGCGCTGATTGATCGCCTCGTGAAAGAACGTGACAATCCCCTGTCCCGGCCGGGATTTACTGGCTCTCACACCCTTTACTTTTGTCCGTGCACGTATTGTGTCTCCATGGAAAACCGGCTTGGGAAACACCACATCCGTCATGCCCAGATTGCCGATAGTGGTGCCCAGTGTTGTATCCCCGACGGTCATGCCGATCATCAGGCCAAGCGTGAACAGGCTGTTGACGAGTGGCTTGCCCCATTCTGTACCCGCCGCAAATTCGGCATCAATATGCAATGGCTGCACATTCATCGTCATCAGGGAAAAATGCATGTTGTCATATTCCGTGACCGTACGTGACAGATCATGGTTGAAAACCATGCCTTCTTCAAATTCTTCCAGCCACAAGCCTGCCATGGTTTATTTCCTTTAATCCTGAGGGGTAATTTTATTCAATTCGCAGCAAGGTTTCTAGGATAGGCTTTATCACAATGGCAAGGCAGGCAGAGAGGAATCCTGTTCTGGCCATGATGTGCCGAAAAATACCACCGATCAGCCATCTTGCGGATCGTTTTCGGGGGAATGAAGTATCGGGACGTCAATGGACGCGTCGCTATATAACACAGATAGGGACTGCAATTATGAGTAAACAACGGACATATTTCGGCGAGAGACCTGCTTCAGCTTCACTCAGCGCGTGGATCGCCACCAGCGGATCACTGCTTCTGGCCCTGTCATTTGCCTTGCGCCTGATTGCCTGATTGGGCCGCCTGCTGATTGTTGCGGCGCAACATCAGTCGGCTAATACCACATTTTTGAGGTGATCTGCTCATAAGTAGCAGATTTCCCGGTTACAGACTCACCTTCCCCCTGTTCAAAAAAAAAACACACTGTACCCTGTTCTCGTCGAGATAATGGAGGGAACGGTCATGCGTATTATCATCGGGCTTGTCATTGTACTGGCCATGCTGCTGGGCGGCTGGCATCTTTTTGACCGGGCTGTCATGTCAGGCAAGCTGGGAGAGGAGCGCACTGCCGGCACGATCGTCGGAGATGCGGTACCGACGCCTGTCGTGATTGCCCGCCAACAGGCAGACGCGGCGGTTGCACCGGCAAGCAGCGAAAAACAGATCCTGTTTGGTGATCTACATGTGCATACCACCTACTCTACAGACGCTTTCCTCTGGGCCCTGCCACTGAACCATGGCAAGGGGGTGCACCCCCTGGCAGATGCCTGCGATTTTGCACGCTACTGCTCAGCGATGGACTTCTGGGCCATCACGGATCACGCAGAGGCCGCGACGCCTGCGCGCTGGGCTGAAGCCAAAAAGAGCCTGCGCCAGTGTCAGGCGAAAGCACTCGACCAGGACAATCCTGATCTCGTCTCGTTCCTCGGCTTTGAATGGACGCAAGTGGGCGCCATACCAACGGAGCATTTCGGGCATAAAAATGTCATCTTCGAGGGGCTGGATGATGACAATGTGTCCGCGCGGCCCATCGCCGCTATTGGCGGTGCCATGGATGCATTGCGCACAAATGCCTTCGGCATGCCCGCAGGTCTCTCCCTTCTCGACTGGGGAAACCGCGACGTTTACTGGGACTTCAATACCTATATCAAAAATGTTCAGGCTACGCCCTTATGCGATGCTGACCTGCCCTCAAGTGAACTGCCCGCTGATTGTTATGAAGCCGCAGCAACGCCCGGCGATCTCGTTGCACGACTTGAAGACCAGGGACTTGATCCGCTGATTATTCCGCATGGCTCCACCTGGGGCTTCTACACACCGCCGGGCACCACTTGGGACAAGCAACTGGAACCGGCACAACGACCAGAAGCATTCTCTCTTCTTGAGATTTACTCCGGGCACGGCAATTCAGAAGAATATCGTGATTACATTGACGTTATTGCCTCGGAAGACGGGTTGACAGGCATTTGCCCGGAAAAGACGCCGACATACACACCAGCGTGTGTCCGTGCCGGCGAAATCATTGAAGAACGCTGCCTTGCCGAAGGTGACAGCGCAGATGACTGCTCAGCCCGCGCCGCCGAAGCGCGCGATGCTACCGCCAATATGGCGATTGCCTATCATCTGGCCATTGGCGGCGAAAGCGTTGAGGACTGGCTTGAGTCAGGCCAGTGTACAGACTGTTATCTGCCTGCCTTTAACTATCGCCCCAAAACAAGTGCGCAATATGGCCTCGCTATCTCGCGCTTTGATGATGCGGGGGAGCCGGTCAACCGCTTCAACTGGGGCTTTATTGCCTCATCAGACAACCACCGCGCACGCCCTGGCACGGGCTACAAGGAAGTAGCGCGCCGGATGAATACGGAAGCAGGTGGCGTCATCAAACCGGAATACAGGAGCCTTTTCCTGCAGGATGACACACCGCGAGACGCTCAGATTTATCGCCGGACGCGTGAAGAACTCCAGGCGATTGCCGGTTTCCAGTTAACGGAGATCGAACGTCAGTCAACTTTCTGGCAGACCGGGGGCCTGGCCGCTGTGCACAGCGAAGGCCGCTCCCGCGCCGAGATATGGGATGCATTACAACGCCGGGAAACATATGCAACCTCGGGTCCGCGCATGTTGCTCTGGTTTGACAGGGTGGACCCGGATGGCGCTTCCGCCCCGATGGGCGCAACCGTCGAAACATCAGAAGCTGGCACGTTCACCGTCAAGGCGACAGGCTCCTTCAAGCAGAAGCCCGGCTGCCCGGACTATGCCATGGACGCGCTGGGGGAAGATCGCATCAGCTCCATCTGCTCGGGAGAATGCTACAATCCTTCTGATGAACGCAATCTGATTCAGCGAATCGAAATCATCCGTATCCGCCCGCAAATCTCACCTGATGAAGATGTGGGAGACCTCATCGATGACCCGTTTCTGGTGCATAACTGCCCGGCAGATCAGGCCGGCTGCTCGTTCACCTTTACCGATGCTGCTTTCTCGGCTGGTGGGCGTGACGCGCTTTATTATGCCCGTGCCATTCAGGAACCACGCCCGACCATCAATGCGGATGCGCTGCGCTGTGAGCGGGATGAAGAAGGCAACTGCATCAAGCCGAATATCTGCTATGGCGACTGGCGCACAGGGGATGAGGACTGCACGGCACCGATGGATGTGCGCGCCTGGTCATCTCCCATTTATCTGACTTACACATCACAGGTTGCATCTGGCACGACCGCCCCTTCCCTTGAATAAAGAGCACTGACAATGCCCCTGAAAATTCTGCGGCAACTGCCGGAAGCAACCTGGTATGCGGTCGGTGCGTTGATTGCGCTTGCTGTCGCCCTGATGACAGCCCTTGGTATTGCGCCTGCCACGGGTCAGCGCGGTGCTGTTGCCATCGTGAATGAGGACATTATTCTCCGAACGGAATATGAGCGGGCTCTCACGGCCATGCAAGCAGGGCTTGCCCGGCCATTAACCGCGGAGGATAAAGCCAGAGCCCTCGATATACTCATCAATGAGGAGTTAATCGTACAGCGCGCCCTCGCTCTGGATATGGCGCGCACGGACCGCCAGACACGCAAGACACTTATACAGGCGGTCATCCGCTCCTCACTTGCTCTTGATGGCCCGATCGACCCGACGCAGGACGCGCTGCGCAAACTCTATGAGGATGAACAGGGGCTTTTTTCATCACCGGACTTTGTCACTGTGCGCATTGCCGGCACAACCTCCCCCGAGTCACTGGCGCAGTTTCGGGCGTTAATGCAGGCAGGCAACCGATTTGAAGATGCCGTGAGCGCAGCAGGGCTCGAAGATTTCTCACCACCGCCTGATCTGCCGCTTGGCAAACTCTCGGATTACACAGGCAGGGCCGGTCTTGAAGCTGTCAGCACCATGGAAGCAGGCGAGATTGCCGGGCCATTCACCTATGCGGGGCGCAATATTTATATCTGGCTGCAAGCGCGTACTGGCGGCACGGCCCTGCCCTTCGATATGGTCAGCAGTCAGGTGGAGGCTGAATGGCGCCGCCGGCAGGAAGAACAGGCCTTTACGGATTATATCAACCGCTTGCGGCGCCAGGCCCATATCAAGACATTGATAGACCCTGCTGAAACAACAGATGCAACCCCATGACCCGTTTATCCCTGCTCCTGTTGGTGCTGGCCGGGTTGTTCTGCTCACCTGCCAAAGCGCACACGACTAGCCAGTCTTTCTCAAGCTGGCGCAGTGACGGCACAGATGTGAACGCCGTCTTCGCTGTCGATGCGCGCCGGATCACGCAACTGGCTCAGCTCTATGACCTGGAAGGCGGGCTCTATCCCATGCTGGAAGACCACCTGAAAGAAACGATCACGGTACAGCAGGGCAATACGCCTTGCGTCCGCTCAGGCATTGCTCCTCTAACCAGCGACGGAGCGATCATCCGTGCCCGCCTCTCGTTCAGCTGCCCAACGGCAGTTGCCAGCGAAAACAGTGTGGTGACGATTGCCGCTTTTCACACTGTTTCCGCAACACATATCCATATTGCCAGAATTGACGACGCTGCAGCAGATGGCGCTGGGCGGGAAGTGCTGCTGAGCGAAGCGCAGCCGGCTTTTTCCCTGTCTGGCACACATACCCCGGGCAGCCTGACCGGCTTTGTCAGGCTTGGTTTCGATCATGTTCTCTCCGGACCAGACCACCTCGCCTTTCTCGCAGCGCTCTTGCTGCTGGCTGGTACCCTGCGCCGTGCCCTGATTGCCGTCACGGGCTTTACGGTGGGGCACAGCATCACTCTGGCACTGGCTGTTCTGGGTATAATTGAGCCGCGTGAGCAGATGATTGAGGCACTGATTGCTTTTACAATCGCCAGCACGGCCCTGGAAGCGGGACTGCCAGAACAGCGCAAAACCGCATTCCGTTTTTTTGCTGCCCTTACCGCCCTGATTATCCTGCCATCAGGTCTCGTCCTGCCATTCGGGGTCGCCATCATGCTGTACGTGGCCGCAACGGCGCAACTGCCGCAGACGACAGCCATCCGGCTTGTGCCTGTGGTCGCGATTGCCTTTGGGCTGATCCATGGTGCCGGATTTGCGGGAGGGCTGACGGAACTGGAGCTTACCGGGCGGAATCTTGTTGCGCCGTTGCTGGGCTTCAATATCGGGGTAGAGTTGGGGCAGATCCTGGCGCTTGGTCTCATTCTGGGCATCGCGAGCCTGCTGGGCACAGTCCTGCCTGGCAGCAAACATATCTCTCGGGCCTGGCTGGCCCTGCCCCTGTTTTGCGCAGGCTGTTTCTGGTTCGCCGAACGCCTGTGGACCTGAAGCGCGAGCCTTGAGAAGATGCAACGGTCATGACACTTGAAATCACCAACAGGCAGGCACGCTGGCTGTGGCTGGAGGCGCAGGGCTTGAACAAGCCGCCGACGGGCCCGGCCACCACAGACAGGTTGCGCGAAATCATTCAGCAGCTCGGCTTTGTGCAGCTCGACACCATTCGCGTCGTTGCCAGGGCGCATGATCATATTCTCTGGAGCCGAAACCAGAATTATCGCGAAGACATGATGCATATTCTGTTGACGGAAGAGCGACAGGTATTTGAACACTTCACCCATGACGCCTCCATCCTGCCGATGGCGTTCTACCCCTACTGGCAGCGACAGTTCGGCCGCATGGCCGCGCAGTTGAAAAACGGCACCTGGGCGAAGGTCATGCCGCCCGGAAAAGACATCACCGCCATCCGTGCACGCATTAAAGCAGAAGGCGCTTTATCCACGAAAGATTTCTCCGGCAAGGCCGACAAATCCGTCCACGCCTGGGCACGCCCGGCACACAAATACGGCCTTGACTATCTCTGGTATGCCGGGGACCTGGCCACCTGCCATCGACACAACTTCATCAAGTACTATGACCTGTCAGAGCGCGTGATCCCGGCACAGTGGCGTGAGCGTCACGTGAGCGACCAGGAGCAGATTGACTGGCTCTGCCATCAGGCCCTCAACCGGCTGGCATTTGGCACCGAAGGCGATATCCAGCGCTTCTGGTCCGCCACTGACCTTGCGGAAGTCAAGCACTGGTGCAGCAACACCAGCAACAGCCTGATACCTGTTGAAATCAAGCATGCGGACAAAAGCAGCCATCTGGCTTTTGCACCAGCCGATATAGAGGCGCGGCTGGAAACCTTGCGCGCGCCCACATCGCGCCTGCGCATTCTCAACCCCTTCGATCCGCTGGTGCGGGACCGCGACAGGATACAGCGCCTGTTCGGGTTCGATTATCGCATTGAGATATTTGTGCCTGCCGCAAAACGTCAGTATGGATATTATATCTATCCCCTGCTGGAGGGCGACCGCCTTGTGGGGCGCATTGAAATTCGTGCCGACCGCAAGAAGAGCACGCTGTGCGTTGAAAATATCTGGTGGGAATCCGGTGTTGGCAGCACTGGCAACCGGCTGGCAAAACTGGCAAGCGAAATTGAACGCATGGCACGATTTGTCGGTGCCAGCGACATCATTCGGAAGGACCGGACTTCATGACCACCTCAGCCATGCGTATCCTGGTCGATGCCGACGCCTGCCCCGTGAAGGAAGAAATTTACAAAGTGGCCTTCCGCCATAAGGTGCCGGTGGCAATCGTTGCCAATAGCTATATGCGCCTGCCGCAGCACCCGTTGATAGAGCGCGTTGTCGTATCCGACGGATTCGATGCGGCAGATGACTATGTGGCGGAAGCAGCAAACAGCGCCAGCGTCGTCATCACCGCAGACATCCTGCTGGCAGATCGCTGCCTCAAAGCCGACGCTGTTGTCATCAACCCGAATGGCAAACCGTTCACGGAGGATATGATCGGAAGCGCCATCGCGACCCGCGCGATCATGGCAGACCTGCGAGCCGGCGGCGACCAGATCGGTGGCGCAGCCCCGTTCAGCAAGGCAGACCGCTCAAGGTTTCTCTCTGCCCTCGACGCCGCCCTGGTAAAGCTGAAACGCTCTTAGCCTCAGGCCGCCGCCAGCTTCGCCTCGCGGAAGCTGACCAGACGCTGACGGGTTTCACACCATAAATGCAAATTGATGGATTTCAGGCTCTGCCACAGGGTCAGCCGCTTGATGGAGGCAAGCGCCGGATGATCCTTCAGCACTTTCGGCAAGCGGTAAAACGGGATACGCGCATTCAGGTGATGCACATGATGAATGCCGATATTGCCGGTGATCCATTGCAGCGGCTGCGGCAGATCATAATGTGACGAGCCATGCAGCGCAGCATGATGAATCTGCCAGTCCTCATGGCGTGACCAGTGGGTGTCTTCAAACTGATGCTGCACATAAAACAGCCAGACCCCGATTGATGCAGCAAACAGCATGACCGGCAGGAATACGGCGAGAAACGCCTGCCAGCCAATCAGCCAGATGACACCGCTTGCGACCAGCAGCATCATCAGATTGGTGCCCATGGCACTCACCCAATAGCGCCAGCCGCCATTCAGGAACTCCAGTGGCAGCCGGTTCTGCAGTAAAAACACATAGGCAGGGCCAATGCCAAACAACACAAGCGGACTGCGGAAGACGCGATAGCTCAGGCGACCCGACCAGGATTTCGCCTGATATTCCTCAACCGTCAGGGTGTGCACGGCGCCGATGCCCCGATTATCGAGATTGCCGGCAGCCGCATGATGCTGCGCGTGGGCACGGTGCCAGACGAAATAAGGCGTTGCCGTCAACACCCCGATACAGCGCCCGACCCAGCCGTTCAGCCATTTCTGCCGGAAATACGCGCCATGCCCGCAATCATGCTGGATAATGAACAGGCGCACGAGAAAGCCCGCCGTCGGCAGCGCCACCAGCAGCGTCAGCCAGTAGCCAACCTGCAGCGACCAGACCGCCATGGCCCAGAGCAGCACAAAGGGGATGAAAGTGACCGCCAGCTCAAACAGGCTGCGGCCAAGCCCTGGCTCACGATATCGTGCCAGCACAGGCATCCAGTCACTGGCGCGGGTGATCCTGTTCTCTGTTGACGGGGTTGTTTCGGGCATTTCCTGTATAGTCATTGGCAACACTACTCCATTCAGACCGGAAATGTCATAAGCAGGTTTGCCCGCGAACAAAATGCTAATGCGCACCCGATCAGTCATATTGGCATCTTTGGCCAATTTCGTCGCGAATAACTTGTCAAATCGCACAAACAACGCCACATATAGCGTGTGTAAAGCAATCGAAAGGAGGTGATCTGATGTCAAGTGATTATGCCAAACGTGTGGACTTGAGCGGATCGTTATGCCTTCGGAGCAGTCTCTGAGGATCTGACGTGAGGCGCGGGCATTAATCCAGCCCATCAAGTGCCACCCGTCCGCAATAATTACGGCGCCGCCCTGCTGGTGACTAACCAGAAATCACAGGGCGGCGTTTTTTTGTCTATTGAGCCGTTTAAGCCCATAAGGTTTTGGCAGACCGTTCTCCCCCACAAACCGGCGTCACCCCGAACGCCGTCAGGCGATCCGGGAAACAGCTCTGGCGCCATTGACATGATTTTTAAGAGTCTGAATCAAAAGTCTTTCATATGAAACATGCTCTTGCCAGTCGTCTTGTTGCGATACGGATGTGAGCCATGAATAGCCATGCGATAGCTGAGGTCCAGCATCGTTCCCAATCCTTGGCGAGACGGCGTGATCGCTCTAACCATGCGAATGTGCGTTCTACGACCCATCGCCGGGGCAGGACTTTAAAGCCTTTCATTTTATCGGATCGCTTGATGATTTCCATCCGGAATGGACCGACTTTTTTAAGTTTGCGCTTTAGCTTATCTCCCGCATAGCCACCATCGGCAAAGATATGGCGAAGCCATGGAAATTTGTCTCGCGCTTCCATCAACACCGCTGGTGCGCCGTCGCGATCCTGTACATCCGCGGCATGCACAAGTGCTGTCACCAGAAAGCCTTCCGTATCCGTCAGAATATGCCGCTTGCGGCCTTTTATATTTTTGCCCGCGTCAAAGCCAGTAATACCGCCACTTTCTGTGGTTTTAACCGACTGGCTATCGATCACACCTGCGCTGGGGTGTGGGCTTCTGCCGTGTGCTTCGCGGCATTCAAACAGCAGGCGGTGATTGATCTTTTCCAGCAATCTGTCATCACGCCACCAATAAAAATATTTCTGAACCGTCGAAAAAGGCGGGAAATCCCTTGGTAACATGCGCCATTGGCAGCCAGTAGACGCGATATACAACAAGGCGTTCATGATCTCCCGCATCGGCCACTTGCGAGGACGCCCCATCCGATTTGGAAGAGGTATTTCAGGTTCAATCAAAGCCCATTCGTCGTCCGTCAGATCACTTGCATAGCGCAGGAAACTGCGGTCATAATATGTGCGGGTGGTTTCATTCCAACTCATCTGATCCTCCGTGTCTTAAGCAAACAAAGAGAATCATAAGTCGTTGAAATCACCCAGATACTTTTGGATCAGGCTCTTATTTTTTATTTTTTGGCTTATCATTATTTTTATTACCCTCTATTATTATTTTCATTTTAAGTTTAGCAGGGTTTTTATCTATTGAACTGCAGTATTTATTTATTCCATTTCTTCTTTTATTGGCTGGTGGCATACTTTATTATAGTTTCAAGCTGGTACTGTTACCACCGCATATAATGTTAGTTAACCGCGTAAGAGAGCTGTCAGGAAACAAACCACTCGATGAGCCGGTAGAATAAAATATGCTGAACCCGTGAGCTTTACGAAAACGTCTTAGGTTATGGTATCGGCCTGCTATTTATGCCCGATGCATTCGTCCCGCTCACTCGGTAAAAGTTACATCGGATTTCCTGAGAATTTATTTTGACCCTGCGCTTGTTTCAGACAATGGGGACGTGATCGATTCCGTGCCAGCGCAAAGAAAATCAATCATTAATTATGATAAAAATATCAAAAAATTAGAGGAATACTTGAGTTAGTCCGGTGATATGATTGTGCCGCACTCAAGATTATCATTCGACATGCACTCCTCTGATACGGTAATACCAGATAAGACACCTAAAAATCTTATCTTCTCATCTTTCGTGTCCAATCGGAATACGGGAGAACCCGACATGCCTTGCGCGGCCACGAAATCAGACGTGAAATAGCGATCCATCGGGGCAAGAAATTTAGCTTTTCTAGCGCATAAATTTCGATGAAACTGTTTCTCAATCACCCTGTCGTCTCTATTGAGTATAGCTGTTACGGATGAAACATTTCCAAAATCGAGGTCTACGTCATATTCGATCGCTCGGTTTATGACTGCCTCTGAAAACGGTGGCAGCAACGGAATCGTTATGTAATCTTCAGCGGGATTAGTAATTTTTTCTGGCATTTTCGGAACTGGCAATTCTTCGTAACCAAGCGGCACTTCCATCGAAAACACGGCATTATTTATGAACAAGTTTCCATCATCATCATATATTGAATGATTGGCAGTGGCCACACTATACATCTTGTCCGAATATTTGACTACAGTTCCTACTGCAGTGACAAGTGCACCATCCTCTTTTCTTTGTAGTAGTAGCACACCTGTCGCATCATAGACTGCTTTCTCTAGCCCCTCAATTTCCTGTTGTTCCAGAACCTCATATTCGTAAGGGCAAGCCTCGTAAATAGCTTCAGGCCCTGATACAGTCGCGAAGATTGTCAAAATAGTCTTAACTATCGGTTCCCAAATCATCTCGTGCCGGCTCAATAATTTTTACTGAATAAGTTTCGTAAGTTTTGCTTCCAGGCGGGTCAAGTGCACAGCTGATCTGACAGAAAATCTCAACTTTGGGCTGCGCGCCCCAGGCGCACTTCAAGAAAAATAGACATGTACCGTGGCTCCCCCGGACAAAGCCCGGAGTGCGCCCGCACCATCCACGTCGATTTTTCCCTCCGTTTGCCCCCTGACCTGCTCCCCATGATGCCCATGGTCGAAAGCTGAGCTTCTCCACTAACCTGTCTGGTCGCGCTGCGGCTTCGCCTGATTATTTCCGCTTAATTTGCGCTTAATCCGTATGCTGCCCGCGCCTGCCCTATCGCCACCAACTTCTGCTCAAAGGCGGACCAGTCATCGCGCTCTGCGATGGGCGCCCAGATGTCTTCCACTTCTTCAATCAGCATACTGCACGGGCGGCGATTGCTGAAATAGTCGTGTTGTAACCGCTCGGGCCGGACCGGCTCTGCGGCGAGTAGGCTTTCCTCCAGCGCGCGCCAGTTGTCGCGGGTATATAAATCCGCCACCGGACTTTTTGCCGCACGCGCGACAGATGCCACACCGCCAAACCAGTCGAAGAACAGTTGCTCGAACGGGATGCTCGTCTCGTTCATCCAGCGCAACAGCAGGCCGACAAACTCACTGTCGAGACCGGCGACACCCAGCCGCCGTGAGAAGCTGTCTGCCATGGCCTGTTCATACACAACCGGATAGAGTTGCAAAGCCGCATTCAGGCGCTCTTCCGGCACAAGTTTGGTCAGTGTCCCGCCCAGTTGGGCGATGTTCCAGCCCACCGCTTCCGGCTGGCGGGCATAGGCATACAGGCCGGAGTGGTCAAAATAGGCGGCGGTGAAGCCCGGCTGCACGGAGGGAAGGAAGCGCCACGGGCCATAGTCAAAACTCTCCCCGGTAATGTTCATATTGTCCGTGTTCAACACACCATGCACGAAACCGGCAGCCATCCATTGCGACACCAACGTGGCTGTGCGGCGGACCACCGCCTCGAAGAACCCGACCAGGCGGTCATCCCCTTCAAGGTTGCTCAGCGCCGGGAAATAATGTGCGATGCAGTGATCAATCAGGCGGACAATATCATCCTGCCGGTCGTGATAGGCGAGATACTGGAACGTGCCGAAGCGAATATGCGAATGGTTGAGCCGCACCATGACGGCAGAGCGTGTCGGGCTTGGTTCATCGCCGCGCTCAAGCGCTTCGCCCGTCTCGATCAGGGAGAAGGTTCTGGACGTTTCAACGCCCAACGCCTCCAACATTTCGGTCGCCAGAATTTCGCGCACGCCCCCTTTCAGGGTCAACCGCCCGTCGCCGCGCCGGGAATAAGGCGTCTGGCCCGAGCCCTTGGTGCCAAGATCCAGCAGCCGCCCCTGCCCGTCCCGCATTTGTGCAAACAAAAAGCCGCGCCCATCGCCCAGATCCGGATTGTAACTGCGGAACTGCTGACCGTGATAGCGCAGGGCCAATGGCTGCGGCAGATTATCCGGCAAGGGCTGGAACCGGGCGAAATGCGCAATCCATGCTTCGTCACTCAGAGCATCGAGGCCGACACTGGCGGCTGCCCGATTGTTCCGGAAGCGCAGCGTTGCACCGGGGAAATCTGCAGCGGTGACCACATCATAAAAGCCTGACCCAAGATCAGGATGCGCAGTCACAGGTGTATAGATGCTGGGGCGGCTGTCATGAGTCATTCCGGCAACATAGGCACTAAGCGGGTCGCTGCCACCGCTTTCGCGTTGAATGTCGGGAAAAAATAGTTAAATGTTAAAGAGCAAACCAAGGGGATGGTCACGCAGATGCAACACGCGCGTAGTTATCGCAAGTTCTTCCTGTTCCTGATAGTGGCGGGCCTGGCGTCACTATTGCTCGGCACGCTCAGCAGTCTTTTCGCACAAAATGGCGGCAGTCGTAACGCCGTGGTGCTGGAACTGAACGGCGTTGTTGAGCCGACCGTCGCTGGCTACCTCAGCCGCGAAATCGAGACGGCCAATGATACCGGCGCAGATCTGGTGATCATCGAAATTGACACTCCGGGCGGGCTCGTCACCTCCATGCGTGATATTATCAAGAGTATCTTGGCATCAGACATCCCGGTGGTGACTTTTGTCTCGCCGCAGGGCTCTCAGTCGGCCAGCGCCGGATTGTATATAATGTATTCCGCCCATGTCTCGGCCATGGCCCCGGCGACGAATACGGGCGCGGCAACACCGGTGAGTATGGGCGGTGACGGCGGCGATGGGAGCGAGGAGCCGTTTTTCCCGGAGCTTGAGCAGGAAGAGCCTACCGAGGAAACAAATGACGAAGCACCTGCTGAGACAACCGAAACGGAACCTGCTTCAGGCGAGACCAGCGAAGAGACAGCCTCCGAAGGCGATGCCGGGACCATTCGCGAAGATGCCCAGGATACGCTGGAAGACCGTGCGCTTGAGGAATTCCCGGCTGATTCCAGCGAAGATGCCATGCGCCGCAAGATCGTGAATGATTCTGTTGCTTACATCCGCTCGCTTGCTGAAAAGCGCGGTCGCAATGCCGACTGGGCCGAGCGCGCGGTGCGGGAAGCTGTCAGCGTCACCGCCAATGAGGCGCTGGAACTCAATGTCATTGACCTGATGGCAGAGGACCTGGACGACCTCCTGACACAGATTGATGGTCGCGTGGTCGAGACAGCTGCCGGAGACGTCACGATTGCGACGGAAGGGATGCAACTGACACGGGTCGAGCCGAAATTGTGGGAAGTGATCCTTTCCATCATCACCGACCCGACCATCGCCGCTATTCTTCTATCCATCGGCACGCTCGGCATTACCGCAGAAATCTGGAACCCCGGCTCAATTTTCCCCGGCACGGTCGGCCTAATCTGCCTGTTGCTGGCATTTTATTCTTTCCAGATATTACCCTTTGAAGGCCTTTGGCTCGCCGTGATGGGGGTCGGCGTGCTTCTAATCATGCTCGAAGCTTACACCCCCACTTTTGGCGTTTCCGGTCTTTTCGGTCTGGCATTATTTGGCGTCGGAATGTGGTTCCTGTTCCCTGAAGATGTGGGAAGAGTATCGCCAATAGCCATCATTTCTATTTTGGCCGTAATAGGGATGTTCCTCATGCTCATGCTCATCGCCTTGACGCGAACGCGCGGGCACGGCCCGCTGATCGGGGCCGAGGCCATTCGAAAGCGTGAGGGCAAAGTAGAGGATTGGGACGAAGAAAAAGGGGAAGGTATTGTCATTGTCGACGGCGAGCGCTGGCGCGCGCGTTCAAAGACCCCTTTCAAGCCGGGCGATATCATTAAAGTTGTTGAGGTAAACGGGCTGGTATTAGATGTAAAGTCAGCCCAGGGCGACCCAGGTCTATCCCGGTTTATGCCAGGCCGTGGCAAACCACAGGGCGCGTGATAAGCACGTTGTAAAACAGGAAAACGGAGAAATATTATGCCTATACAAGGATACGGTTTTCTAATTCTGCTTGTGATTGTCGTCATTTGGTCGGCAGTCAAAATTCTCAAAGAATATGAGCGTGCAGTTATATTCTTTCTTGGACGTGTACATCAAAAAGCCGGTGGCCCGGGTATCGTGTTTCTGATCCCATTTCTCCAAACCATGCGCAAGGTGGACATGCGTACCCTCGTGCATGACGTGCCAAGCCAGGACGTAATTTCTCGCGATAACGTCTCGGTCAAGGTCAATGCCGTGATCTATTACCGTGTCGTCGACGCCGTTCGGGCAGTGATTCAGGTTGAAAACTACATCGCAGCCACCTCTCAACTCGCCCAGACGACCCTGCGCTCTGTGCTCGGTAAACATGAGCTCGACGAAATGCTGCAGGAGCGCGACAAGCTCAACAAAGACATTCAGGAAATTCTCGATGCCCAGACCGAAGCCTGGGGCATCAAGGTCGCCAATGTGGAGATTAAGCATGTGGATGTGGATCAGTCCATGATCCGGGCCATCGCCAAACAGGCGGAAGCCGAGCGGGAACGTCGCTCCAAGGTTATTCTGGCAGAAGGCGAATTCCAGGCGGCCGCGAAATTGTCAGAGGCGGCGGAAGTTCTCAGCAGACAGGATGGGGCCATGCAGTTGCGCTATCTGAACACCCTGCAGGAAATCGCCAACGAGAAGTCCAACACGATCGTCTTCCCGTTTGGCACCGAGGATGTAAAAAAACTGATCAAAGCCGACTGATTTGTTCGCACCCGCAGCATTTTTTGCTCTTCGCGCCTGCCAGTGACCTCATTGGCAGGCGCGAATCGTTCGAGGCAAGTCTTGTTCAGCGCAAAGCTGCGGCAAACCTGCAACAAAATCGTCACACTTGCCGAAATTCGGTTTGAAACACCCCCGACTCCGCCTTCAAGGCATTGATCGTAAGGGCGTTAACTCTTTATTCTTTTTAACAGCCCGAAAAGGCGCAAGATAATCCCAGCCAATCAAGGCTGTTCACCATAGATCCATAGGGAGGATTGCATGAAGAAAATCAACTGGCTGAAAAGCTCGTCCATGGCTGCTGTCGCTGTTGCGCTGGCTGTTCCGGCTACAGGATTTACCGCTGCCAATGCGCAGGAAGATGAAATCGTCGTTACCGGTTCATTCCTCAAGCGCCAGTCACAGGCTGACCTGCCTTCCCCGATCCAGACAGTTGGTTCAGAACAGATTGACGCTGTGGGCGCGAAAAACATCGCAGACCTCACACAGACCCTGACCATTAACACAGGCGCGCAAAACAACCCGGATGCCTTCACGCAGAACTCCACGACTGGTACCTCCAGTATCAACCTGCGCGGCCTTGGCCTTTCTTCAACGCTTGTTCTGCTGAACGGCAAGCGCCAGGTTCTGACTGCGACAACAACAAATGACGGTCTGCAGTTTGTTGACACCAGCTCCCTGGTGCCGCTGATCGCTGTTGATCGCCTTGACATCCTGAAAGATGGCGCGTCCGCAACATACGGCTCTGACGCTGTTGCTGGTGTGGCCAACTTCATCACCTATAACAGCTATGAAGGTGTGCGCCTGAACGGCCAGTATCAGACAATCGCCGGCACAGGCGACTCTGACGAGTATCTGATGCAGGGCCTGTTCGGTAAGAATTTCGAACGTGGCAACGTCATGGCGGCCATCAGCTATCTTGAACGCACACCGCTGACGACAGCCGACAGACGCCTCAGCCGTCCGCAGGATGATACATCAGCGCTTGGCAATCCCGGTGCGTACTTCATTCTGGATGGACCGTTTGCCGCCCCGTTTGCCGGCCTGCCAATCATTGACCCGACAGGATGCGAGGAAGTTGGTGGTGACCGACAGGTTCTTTCACCAAACGCCGGCGGCAGTGGCCTTGATGTTGGTTTCTGTGGCTTCGACTTTGGTGACTTCTTTAATCTCGTGGCAGAAGAAGAGCGCCTTACAGGTTATGTACAGGGCGACTTTGAACTGACCGATACGATCAGCCTCCGTCTTGAAGGCACATATGCCGACAACGAAGCGGTACGTGGCAACTCACCAACCTTCCCGTTCCTGCAGACAGCAGTCGTACCAACATCGCATCCGAACAATCCGTTCGGCGCTAATGTTGCCTTCTTCGGTCGCGCAATCGGTAACGGCGGCAACGTATCACCGAATGAAATAACCTCAGAAACTACACGCCTTTCTGCAACGCTTGATGGCAGTTATGGTGACTCCGGTTCCTGGGAACTATCCTATACCTATGGCAAGAACGATTATGTAGTTGCAACTGAAGACACGATCACTAATCGTTTCCAATGTTCGCTAACCGGCTTTACCGTGAATGCGTCTACAGGTGGTGCCTGTGATGCCACAACACTGCAAACAGCTGCCGATGGTTCAACTATTCCAGTTGGCCAGATCTTTAACCCGTTTGCGACATCATTCTCGTCATCACCAAACAGCGATGCAGTACTGGATTTCATCATCGGCACGCAGGTTCGTACACTTGAGTCCGATCTTCAGGTCTTTGAAGGCATTATCACGCAAGACCTTTGGGAAACTGATAATGGCCCAATCGGAATTGCTTTGGGCGCGCAATATCGCGAGCAAACTTTGTCAGCAGATTTCGATGATATTTCATTGAACGACAACTTTGGCTTTATCATCGGTGAGCAACCATACGATGGTGAGCAGGAAGTCTACGCGCTCTTCGGTGAGATGGGCATTCCACTCTCTCCAATCGCTGACCTCCAACTTGCTATTCGATATGAAGACTATGGTGGGTCTATCGGCGAAACAATTGATCCAAAAATTGCTCTTCTGCTTCGCCCAACCGATACTTTGTCACTGCGCGGCTCCTATTCGACTTCCTTCCGTGCCCCTTCCGTCTTCCAGCAAGAAGGTCAGGGCACCAGCCTCAACCAGGTCAATGACCCTGTGACAGGCGGTACTGCTTTCGCGGCGGTGCGGACACAGGGTAATCCTGATCTGGACCCGGAAGAATCTGAAACATTCAACTTCGGGGCCAGCTGGGAACCAAAACCGGGCTTGACCATTGACGTTGACTATTTCAGCTTCGAGTTTACGGATGTGATCATCCCTGAAAACTTCCAGGCTATTGTCAACGCTGACCCGAACGGGCCTCAGGTGGTTCGCTCATCTGCCGGCACAATTCTTCAGATCAACTCAAACTATGTTAACGCCAGTTCTGTTGAAACCAGCGGCGTTGACTTCAAAGTTGAGAAAGAAATCGACACGGATAATGCAGGCACATTCGTACCATTCATCGAAGGTACTTATATTCTCGAGTATGATCTGGAAGATCCGCTGGCTGGTTCCGTAGACGGAGCAGGTAGCCGGAACTTCAACAACTTCGGCACATCAACACCTGAGCTTCGCTTCAATACCGGTGTTGGTTGGCAGAATGGGGCGCACTCCGCTAATGTCTTTGTCCGTCATATCGACAGCTATGATGACGACCAGAATGGCGGCCGTGAAGTCGACGCACACACAACGCTGGACTGGCAGTATAATCTGCGTGTGTCAGACTATCTAGATACAGAGGCGGGCATGACCTTCACACTGGGTATGGTCAACGCGCTCGATGAGGACCCACCACAGGTCTTCACCAATGGTGGCTTTGACTCCAAGGTCCATGATCCACGCGGCCAGCTGACATATATCGGCCTGGACCTCGAATTCTAGGGTCTTGCCAAATACGCAAAACTGAAAATGCCCCCTCTTGAGGGGGCATTTTTATTGGGCAGACCCGATAACGGGTCAGACACTTGCATTGACCTTGACAGAATGAACGACGCGGGCCGGAATCAGGGCAGATACAAGGTCATCATGCTGGATCAGGATAACAGACAGGCAGACCGTCTCGGCAAATGGCTGAAAGAACGGTTTCACGTGGGCGGGCTCATCGCCACGCAGGATGCACCTGTGTGGCAGAACGATGAACCGGACGCAGTGCTTGCCCCGCAACTGGCCGCGCTTGACGGGGCATTAAGCCAGAATGACCTCAGCTTCTCGCCCGCCTTGCGCTATGCTCTCGCGCCTGCGCCGGATGCCCTCAGGCGATTACGCCAGCATGAAGGCGCCGCCCCTGGCGCACTGGCGGTGCTCTGCCCGGAAAATGAAGCTCACCTGACAACCCTTGCGGCAAAAGCGCTGGAGCATGGCTTTCGCCTGGCAACCCGAGAAACTGATCGGACCGACCTGGCGATACTGCCAGTTGATCTGTCACAGATGCGCCGCGTACACGTACTGTCCGCCAGAGAAGGTCGGGTCAGTTTTCAGGCTGGCGCCAGTTGGACAGACCTATCGGCTGCCGCCACAGCCTGCCGCCTTGCCGTGCCGGACGTGTTGCGCGACCAGTATCCAACACCCGAGACTGCCATTCTGTCCGGTTTTCTGCCCTGTGAGCGGCAGGAAACCGCGGCCGGTATCGTGACCGCCTATGAAACCACACTCCCGCCAGCCGGGACCAGATGGCTTGAGCGACTTTGGCTTTTTACTGACGGCCTTGCCGCCAGCCAGTCATTCGAGCGTTTCTGTCGCACCCGCTCACCGGTTTTTGCCCAGCTCATCAGTGCGCCCATGCTGGAGCTGTGCGCCCTGACCGGTCACTATGCCCTGCCCGTCAGACTGGACCGGACAAAGCCTGTCCATGGGCTGCGTCTGGTTTTTCAGGGGCCCACACTGGACGTTTCCTGCGCGGCCTTTGCCGCCAGCTGGCCGCTGGAAAGTGCCTGGGGCAAGCAGTGGAACCGGCCATTGCCACCGCTCAGCAATGTCACCGACAGGCTCTTTGAAGCCGGCGCGACGGTGGTCACCAAACGCGCGTCTGCCAACTGGGATACCCTGACACAGGCGCGGCGGCGACATGCCGGCGACCTTGAAGAAGCAGCCAGCAACTGGCCAAGCACCATGAAAATTACGCCCCTGACCGCAGATATCGTGAAATATGTGGACAGGGCGCTCTCACTGATAACCAGCGTGTTTGCCCCGCGAGACTATCTTGCCCCGCTGGACCAGTGGCAGGCTATTCATGACGCGGGCCAGATGGGTGGCCGTTCCGACGCGGTCAGCATAGCGGAACCGCCCGAACCCGCTGCAGATTTCTCGGAAGAAAGCCCGGAATGGCAGGCCATTCGCAACGCACTTCTCGATGAAAATGGCAGCTTGCGCCCCCTGCAGACTGATGGTGACTTTAAGACTGTTGACCGCCGCCATGGCTGATACCCCCGTTCTGGATACAACCGGGTTGCGCTGCCCCCTGCCCGTTATCAAAACCGAGGCCGCCATGCGGCGTCTTTCCTCCGGTCAGCAACTTGAAGTGATCGCTGACGACCCTCTGGCAGCCATAGATATACCGCATTTCTGCCGCGAGGCTGGTCATGACGTGCAAGAGCTGAAAAACGAGAACGGCAAATGCGTCTTTCTGGTCACAGCAGGCGGGAAAATCGGGTCAAGCCTTTGAAAAAGCCGTTTATTTTCAAAAAGACAGCCTCCCGACGTTAACTTTTCCCGCTGGGGGAGTGCATTTTCTCTCGGAAAAGTGTTAACTATGGCGTTGGAGAGACTCGCATGTATAGTGTTAACTATGATGAGCGAGTCAGATGCGCGCAAGACCGCCGTATCGTTCTGTAGCTCGAATATGGTGAGGGGTATTTCGGTTATGACACTCAAACGCACGACAAATCGCAAGGTTCTCTGGCGGCATGGTGCCGTTGCAGCGTTTGCAGCCACGCTCGGCATGATGATGACCGCCCCGGCGCATGCTGATTACGAAGACGGCTTGCAGGCATACAAGAACGGTGAATTCACCAAGGCACAGGATCTCTGGGTGAGGTTCGGGTCCGCCGGTGATATCCGGTCCAAACTGGCACTGGCGAATATCTACTCCGGTTTTACCCCCGGCAAAGCCAACTGCACGGAATTTGGCAGCGCACGCCTGCCGGAAGATGACGAGGAAGAGCTGAAGACACGTCTTCGCGCCCGCACCAACGATTTGAACGACACAGGCGTCATCGTTGACCCTGATGAGATCAGCATCAAGCCTGACGCCGAGAAGGCGCTCGCCTGGTACATTCTCACCGGATATCATGATTTCTATTCCTATAGTCAGAACCCGACAACCGAGGAATATGAAGCCAAGATTGTCGCACAGCAATGCATTATCAGCCTGCAACGAATCATGCGCGACGACGAAGTGGTCCGGGCGCAGGACACTGTTGAGAAAGTGCTTGCGGGCGGCACCGATTATGACCTGTTCCGCCTTGCGATGATGTATCGCGCCGGGGCGGGCCTGCCCAAGGATAATATCCGCGCCCTGCAATATCTCATTGTCGCGGACAACAACGCCCGTTTTGGCAGTTCCGTCGGTAACTCTGAGCGCCGGATGCTGGAAGCAACCATGCCGGAGCTTGATCAGAAACTGGCCAGTGACCTTGCGGCCAACTGGCAGCCACCATTGCCAACAGCTTTTGAAGGCAAGACACCGCGCGAGTTGGAGCTTGCCCGTCTCGAAGAGGAAATCAGGGCCCGCGAACTGCGCCTTGAGCTTGCGTCTCTTGAGGGTGAATTCGACGAAAATGAAGACCTGCTGCAAAGCGCTCTCGCTGCGCTTGGCTTTTATGGCGGCAAGATTGACGGCAGTGTCGGCCCGGAAACACGCAACGCCATGCGGGCTTTCCAGTATGCTGTTGCCCGTGAGGACATGAACATCACGCCGGAAGAAGCACGGGACAAAGTCACCGGCTATCTCTCCAACGAACAGAAGGTTGAGCTGATTGAGCGGGCCGCCCGACGGGAGCATCCGCAGTCCATGTATGTCTACGGCATCATGCATGCACGGGGCATCGGTATTCCGATTGACGGGGCGGAAGCTGTGCGCTGGTGGGAGAAATCTGCTGGCAATGGCTATGCACTATCGCATTTTGCCCTTGGGCGTGCCTATCAGGAGGGCATTGCAGGCAAGAACCCTGTTGCCCAGAACCTGACACAATCCACTTTCTATTACGGTCAGGCAGCTGCTCTGGGATATGCCCCGGCAGCAACGGAACTGCGGCAACTGCGTTATGATTTCAACGCAGCAGACAACACGACGGGGAGCCAGAGATGAGCGGGAAGATCAAATTCAACGCGGGAGTAGCAGTGATGCGCAAACACAAACTAGCTTACGGGATACTGGGTGGTCTCTGCATGGCAGCAGTCATGGTGCCGACAACAGCCGCTGCACAGTTTGGCGGGTATCCGACACAGACACCACAGGAAGCTGCGGCCCAACGTGACGCTCGGGACAATGCCCGGCGTAATCTTGACGAGAATGAAGGCAAGCCGACAAGGCTTGTCGTCGACCAGTCAGTGCGCGGACCGGATGGCTACCGTACCATTCAGGCAGCAGTGAATGACATTGCCGAAGGTGGCGTCATCATCGTCATGCCAGGTGAGTATAATGAAAACCTGAACCTCACCAAGGCCGTTACCCTGCAAGGGGATCGCGGGCCGGGTATGCGTGTGCGTATTGCGCCACAAAATGGCAGCCAGCCCTGCATGACCTTCAGCCCGCGCAAGGAAAGCGCGCATCTGATGATCTCGAATATCGAGTTCACAACGGTTGAAATGTCACACAGCGTCACGACAGGCAAACCTGAAGCTGCCGGTTCCAGCGAGTTGACCAAGATGGCCAATGCAGCTGCTTATGGCAATCAGCCCTGCGTTCTGGTGGAGGGCGGCGTCTTCACTATGAAAGAGTCCACCGTCAGCGGTATCGTTGATCAGTATAATGCCAATTATGCCGGTGCCAGCCTTTATGAATATGCCCGCAATGACATCGCGGAAAGCTATTACGACCGTGAGTGGGGTAATGACGACGCGCGTTACTATAAAGGCGCCATGGTAGAAGTGACCGGCGGTATCGCCACACTCGAAAAGAACATCATTCGTGGTGGTCTTGAAGGCGTGCGGGTTTCCCAGAAATCCTCTTACCGGGACTCAACCTTCCTGGTGGACAACATCATTTCTGAAAACAGCCTGCACGGCGTGTACCTTACTGGCATGTCCGGAGTTCAGGCAGCAGCCAACTATATCGACGGCAATGGCATTGGCATCGCCTATAATGGTGAGGGCGAAGCAACGGTTGTGGGTAACAAGATCCAGAACAGCCTGACAGACGGCATGTATCTCGGCGAGAAAGCACGCCAGATTACGATGAGTGAAAACTTCATTGCCAGCAACCGTGGCAATGGCATCAAGATCATCCGCGCCAACGGCTTTATTCGTGATGACAACACGTTTGAGAATAATGGCTGGGGCGGACCGGACTTCTATGACGTGAACACGCTTGATGCGGGCTACAACAATGTCCCCAAGATCGACAACTCAATCGCTGTGAACGTCAAGGTTGACTGGCGTGACCAGCGCGAGACACGCACAAGATCACGCTGGTAACGCGACCAGCCTTAAGTCTCTGAAAAATAATAGCGGGCAATGCCTGCTATTATTTTGATAAAATTGTTCACTTTTTGTTCTTTTTGTGCTATATGTACTGAATGCAGGAAGTTCTCTTCAGTGACGCGCGCAGCACACGCCTGGCAGCAGTTGACCGGCGGCTGACAGACGTGATTGCCCTGTCCGCAACACGACAAGACAGGCTCTCCCCTGCTCATCAGCTTGTCCTGAGTATGCTCGGCAACCGAACATATGATCATCAGTCCCGCGCAGCATACACGCAACTGCTGGCGGCATTTGGCTCTCTCGAAAACCTGAGCGTAGCACCGGCACAAAGTGTCATGCCCCATATTGCAGCAGTAAATTTCGCCGACATCAAAGCAGCGCGTATTCCCGCTGCATTGCGCCAGATACGCGCTGCTGGCGATGACCTCGACATGACCTTTCTGGCTTGTCTGCCGGTCAGCGTCGCTCTCTCCTGGCTTGGCTCAATCAAGGGTGTCGGGCGCAAGGTCGCCGCGGCCGTGCTCAATTTCAGCACGCTGCAAATGCCCGCGCTGGTGCTTGATTCCCATCATCTACGGGTTTGCGCTCGCCTCAGGATTATTCCCGAGCACTATTCAGCGGAGCGCGCATACGACCTGTTGATGCCCCTGCTGCCCGCACACTGGACAGCTGCTGACATTGAAAGCCACCATGTCAAAATAAAAATTCTTGGCCAGCAGGTCTGCCATCACGCGCAACCCAAATGTCCCGTCTGCCCTGTCAGAGCCCTCTGCCCATCAGCCGGGGTTATGGCACAGACGCACACTGACAGTGCGCTTGCGCGGGCAGAAATGCAAAACGTCACTGAACCTGCCGTGCTAACCGGAACCGTTTCAGGAAGGCAGGAGGATACGGAAAGTGGTGCCATTCACGCCCGTTGCCGCTAGCCGCAACTCACCGCCATGAGCCTTCACCGCTTCGGAAGCTATCGCCAGCCCCAGCCCGGTGCCGCCCTGGCGTTTCGAGCCCTTGAAAGGCACAAACAGGTGTGCCTGTGCTTCTTCCGGCACCCCTGGCCCATTATCCCGCACATCCAGAATGACTCTGTCATTCTGTTCCCGGCTGGAGAATGTCACGGTCGCATTTTCCGTTCCCATGGAGCTCATCACTTCCGCAGAGTTTCGGGCGAGATTGAACACAGCACGGAAAAGCTGCATCCGGTCGCCCTGTACTTCCGCGTCCGGCGAGACCTCATTGACGAACATCACCGATCCTTCATCTTCGGTAAACTGCTTCAGCCCTTCACTGGTTTCTTCCACAAGGTCGAACAGGTTGACGCTCGTCACTTCCTTTATATCAGCCTGACCATAATCCAGCGAGGCGCGACAAAGTGCGACAGCACGGTTCAGTGCCTGAATAAGCCGGGGGCTGAGTTTCTGCACACGGGGGTCATCGCTTTTGGCCAGTCGGTCAGACATCAACACGGCACTGGCCAGCACATTGCGCAGATCATGATTGATCTTGGACACCCCCTCGCCCAGCGCCGCAAGGCGGGTCTTCTGGCTCAGGGCCGAGCGAATTTCCATTTGCATGGACGCCAGCACCTTTTCGGCATCGCCGATCTCATCCTTGCGTCCGGTGGGCACCATCAGGCGGGCCGGATCTTCCGGCTGCTCCTGAAAATCAGCCATGTTCTGCGTAATACGCATCATGGGACGCATGAAATTTCTCATGATACTGACATAAATACCGGCTGCCACGAACATGGCAATGAAGATGGAAAGCGCCAGCACACCGGCGCTGTATGTCCAAAGCGCGCGCTGCAAGGGCTCTTTTTCCAGAAACAGCTCTATGGCCACTTCGGGCGCAGCATCGGGCGTGCCCATGACAAGCAGATAGGCGTTGTCAGAAGAAAAAATATTATACAACGCATCGCGCGTGAAAAAGAAATAGTTCGGGTTGCGCAAATCAATCTGCCGGTATTCAAGCCCCGGCTTGCGCATCATGTCTGGCCCCAGCACAAGCTGGCTGCGGCCATCCACCTCAAGGCGCACGCCGAGAATTTCAGCCGTGGCATAGAGTTGCCGCACCGTTTCATCATCGACCATGTTTTCCGGCGCCACTTCAAAAGCAAGTGACGTTAGATAGGCGCGCTCGATACGCTCACTGAGCCAGTCATAGCGAAACTTCGAGACTGAGGGGATAAACAGAAGAATTTCAGCCAGGATCACGAACAGCACTGTCATCAACAGGAGCTGCACCGGCAGTGGCTGCCGGTGCGATCTGGCCTTCTGCCAGAAATTGTTGAGAATATTGCCGCTCATGATCCCGTTCTAGCGACTGTTCAGTCGAAAATCGACAGGGTCTTGATC
Source organism: Parvularcula sp. IMCC14364 (assembly GCF_030758415.1). Taxonomy (NCBI): domain Bacteria; kingdom Pseudomonadati; phylum Pseudomonadota; class Alphaproteobacteria; order Parvularculales; family Parvularculaceae; genus Parvularcula; species Parvularcula sp. IMCC14364. Next base: position 1,946,132 of record NZ_CP132334.1, read on the forward strand.
AGCGTGCGTGTTTTGCCCGAAAACAGCGTCGGCGTGTAATAGGCACCCGCAACGCGCTTGTTGACTTCACCAAGTGTCGGATATGGCGCGATCATATTCGTGAAAGCCCGAATTTTCAGGCCGTTTGCCACCGCCAGTGCCCACGGGTTGATAAGATCACCAGCATTCTTGCCAACGATGGAACAGCCCAGCACCTTGCCGCCCTTGCCGATGATCGCCTTTACCCGGCCATTGGTTGCATGTTCCGCCTGCGCACGGTCGTTATCATCAAAGCTCCATCTGGCTACAGAATACTTTTCGCCGGCAGCTTTCGCCATTTCCTCTGTCATGCCAACATGGGCCAGTTCCGGGTCCACATAAGTCACCCATGGGGCGTTTTGTTCACCATTCTTTACGAAGGGGGACTTGAACAGCATGTGCTGAATGATCAGGCTGGCATGATAACCGGCGACGTGGGTGAACTGGCGCCCGCCTGTAATATCCCCGGCACCATAAACACGCTTGTTGGTCGTGCGCAGCTTCTGGTCAACCTTGATGCCACGGGGGCTGTATTCGATACCGGCCTTTTCAAGGTCAAGTCCGTCAAGGTTCGCCTTGCGTCCGGTAGCGATGAGAATATGCGTTCCCTGAATGGACTGCTCCACACCATCCTTCTCAAAATTCACGGTGATGTCGCCAGCCTGACCCGATACGGAGGAAACTTTCGCTCCTTCGCGCAGATCAACACCCTCTCTTGTCAGGTTTTCCCGAACCACTTCAACCAGTTCAGGATCGTCCTTTGACAGGATCGTGCTGCCTTCGAGAACAGTCACATTCGAGCCGAGGCGGCGATGGGCCTGCGACATTTCAAGACCAATCGGACCACCGCCAATGATAATCAGGTGCTCCGGCTGTTCCGTCAGGTCAAAGATCACTTCATTGGTCAGGAATGGTACATCGCCCAGACCTTCAATCGGCGGAATGAATGCAGATGAGCCTGTAGCGATGACAAAGAACTTGGCTTTGATAACGCTCTCGCCCGCCTGCACTTCATTCTTGCTGATGAAGCGACCAGCTTCCTTGATGACATTGACGCCAAGCCCTTCATAGCGCTCAACGCTGTCATGCGGCTCAATCGCAGCGATCACGCTGTGAATGTGGTTATGAACATTCCGAAAGTCTACGGATGGTTCCACAGGTGTGACGCCATATTTTGCGGCATCGCGCATGGTCTGGGCTGTCTTGCCTGCTGCCAGGATCGCCTTGGAGGGGACGCAGCCATAGTTCAGGCAATCGCCGCCCATTTTGCCTTTTTCCAGCAGCACGACTTTTTTGCCGAGTTGCGAGGCGCCATAGGCGACAGAAAGCCCGCCGGAGCCTGCGCCGATAATACAGATATCGGCTGATATTTTCTTGGTCATGATAAATCTCTCACGTTTTTTTGTTCAGCATTCTGCCGTCAGGAATGGCAGCTGCGGTAATGGAAATGCGGCCAGCGCAGCCAACTTAATCAGCGTTTGCGCCCTCAGGCAGTTTCTTGCCCGTTACCCGCTTGATGATAATCGGCAGCGCCCCAAGGAAGGCGAGGCCGATAAATGGCAGATAGACACTTGGCTGCGAAAAGACCGAGGCAAGGCCTGTGTCGTCAATGCTCGCTGTCCCCGCCGCAATGGCGTTACCGATCGACACATATACAAATGTACCCGGAATAATACCGAAGAATGTACCAATCATGTAATTACGCAGTTTCACATCCAGCAGGCCTGCAACGATGTTCACCAGGAAGAACGGGAATGCCGGCACCAGCCGCAACAGGAACATGTAGCTCAACTCGTCTTCGCGAAAGCCTGCTTCCATCTTCTTAATAACGCCACTGCCTGCCCGCGAGCGCAATGTGTCGCCGAAAGCTGTCTTGGCCAGCATGAAGATAATCACGGCACCAATCGTTGCGCCGAAGACAACACCAATGGTTCCTTTCCACAGTCCCAGCAGAAAGCCACCAACAACAGTAAAGATCGTCGCGCCGGGGAAGGAAATCGCAACCGCACCGGCATAGGCCAGTCCAAACAGCACCGTTGCCAGAATGGCATTCTGGCTGATCCAGCCATCAAGCGCTTCCTTGTTGTTCAGGATCACGTCGAAGTTGAAATATCTGTTCAAACCAAGCGCAAAAAAGAGGATGAGCGCGACGGCGATAACGCCAACAGGCGCGAGTCGTATCCAGATGCTTTTCTTCTGTGGTGGTGTTTCATTCTGTGTGTCTGACATGGTTGTTCCCGCCTCTGTCTGGTGTGAAGTCTTGTTACCCGCCAAGGGGTCAGTATCAGGTTGTTTGTTGCCCACGCCAAAGGGTTCAGGCGCGGCCTGCTCTAAAGTTGTCATGATTAAATCTCTCTTGTTCCGGTGTCACCGGGAATGATGAGGCCTATTTGGCCTCATTCAATGCCCAGTCGTAATCATAGCCATCAATACGGCTGACATCGGCCAGCTTCGCCCGCAAATCGTCTTTGGCGTAGCGGCGTACATGCGCGAGCACCTGCGTTTGCGAATTGCCGAAATCTTCCTTGAACCACTTGTAGATGCTGGAAAGAGTCACATCTCCATCAGCGTCAAAAGAGACACCGCGCGGATCATTGACATAACGGATTGCTCCAGCCTCCAGTTGAGCCTCGAGCGTTGCGCCCGTATATGGCTCGGCAACCAGATTTGGACAGCCAATCGAGGCACAGTTCACGGCATAATGCACACGCGGCTCGTTGAAATACTCACGCAGGATATCGTGCTCGATATTATCAAGCGACAGATCTTCGCCATTCACTTCGACAAGATCCATTTTCCACGGCCCTGCTGCGAAAACGCCTGAGCGAATATCGCGAATAGACTCGACCGGATAATTGTCCAGGATCACATCGATGGTGACTGCATTATAGAGATTGACCCAATAGGCAAAAGCCTCATCCTCACTCAGCCGTGTCGGATCAATCGCCTCCAGGCTATCGATATAGTCTTTCAGGGCCTGCTTGTCTTCTGCGCTTACCTGGCCATAGGCAACGAGGTTCGGGCCGTTTTCCACTGTGCGCAGATATTTCCCGAGGAATGTCCCCCAGGCCGCGTGGTCAACAGCTTCACTCTGGTCGCCGGAATATTGTGCAAAGGACTCAGGCCCCGCCTGCGCCGGGCTTGCCAGCAGGGCGGCACTGGCCATCAGGCCCGCAAGGGCAGTCTTGATCTTCGTGCTGGTGCTAAGTGTCGTTCTCATCTTGTCTCTCCTGTGCATGTCACATCTTAAAAAAAATCTGTTCAACCCGGTCAATGCGGGTCTCGCCGCTATCCGGATATGTGCTCTCCATAGCCTGTTTTAATCTCTAGTGGTGTCACGAAGCGCTAGTCAAACCACACATTCGCGTCATTTTTATGTGAAGAATTTAGAGAGCAGACCCCGCCACCACGCAGGGGCAAGGGGGGAGGATATTTTGAGCCAGACACTACTTGACGGTGCAGCAGCCATCCCGTATGTCCTCGCTCCTTGATTTAATTTCTGCCTGAAAGGCTCCTACGATGAAACGTACATACCAGCCAAGCCGGCTTGTTCGCAAGAGACGTCACGGGTTCCGCGCTCGCAAGGCGACCGTTGGTGGCCGCAAGGTACTGGCTACGCGCCGCGCTAAAGGCCGCAAGTCTCTTTCTGCATAACGTCACGCGCTGACGGCATCTCTGTGACCGGCCTGACACCAGAAAAAAAACAACCTGAAATCCGCTCTCTGAAAAAAAGAGCGGATTTTTTGCGTTTGCGACAGCCGCAACGCCATGGTGGTTATTACCGCTCAACACCCGCCTTTTTGCTGCAGGCGGCGCCAGCAGCCACGGACTCGCCCCGGAATACCGGGACAGATTCTGCCTGCGGGCGCTATGGACTGGTGGTCACAAAAAAAATGGGTAACGCTGTGGTACGCAATCGCATAAAAAGACGGCTGCGCACCTGCATAAAGTCGCTTCTGCCCCTTTATGGCAGGCCCGGATATGACTATGTGCTGGTGGCACGACAGGCGGCACTCAAACTTCCCTTTGCTGTAATGCTTGACGATCTGAAACAGGCCCTTGTATGGCCCGATAGCCCTCTGGCGAAAAAAAAATAAACCGCACGCGCACTCAACAGGACACACCTGGCCAATGGACCGAAATCTTCTTCTCTTTCTTGCCCTTACCGTCGGCACACTTGTTGTCTGGGAAGTGCTTATCATCCGTCCGCAACAGGTTGAATTGCAGGCACAAAGAGAGCTGGCAGAGCAGCAAGCCGCGACACAGGAAGAAACCGCCTCTGTGGTTGGCGGGCTTGAGAATAGCGCCGCGGTTACCTCTGACGTGATGAGCCGCACTGCTGCTCTGGAAGCGGCACCGGGGCGTCTGCAGATCGAAACCCCTTCCCTGACCGGCTCTATCAATTTGCAGGGCGCACGCTTTGACGATCTTCGCCTGAAAAAATATCGCGAGACCATCGACGACGACAGCGACATCATCACCCTGTTCTCTCCGCGCGAAACCCAGTTTGGCCATTATGCCCAGCAGGGGCTGCTCACGAGCGCCGGTGACGGACGTCAGGAAATCTGGACGGCGCCAGAGGGCGCACGCGTGACGACTGACACGCCTGTCACCCTGACACGCTCGCAGAATGGTCTGGATTACACGATGACGATCAGTGTCGATGAAAACTACATGTTCACGATTGAACAGGGCGTCACCAATACAACAGGTGATACTGTTTCTGTCGCGCCCTATGGCCTGACAGTACAACGCGGCAAGCCACCGTTTCTCAAAAATTTCATGATCCTGCACGAAGGGCCTGTAGGCGTCATCGGCACGACGCTTCATGAGCGCAAATACAATAATGTCTACAAGCCCAACAAGGAGATCCTTGAAAGCGGCACCGGTGGTTGGGTCGGCCTCACCAGCAAGAACTGGCTTTCAGCCGTCATCCCCGACCAGTCGTTATCCTACAGGGCCGAGCTTGGTCATGAGCCGAACACGACCAAGGATCGCCCCGTCTTCAACTCCCTCTATCGCGGCGACGAGATCAGGGTTGAGCCGGGCACAACCTACACAAATACATCCTTCATCTTCGCCGGTGCCAAGCGGGTCGACATTCTCAAGTCCTATGAAAAACCTGTGGAAGAAGGCGGGCTTGGCATCCGTGATTTTGACAAGGCCGTCGACTGGGGCAATTTCTTTTTCCTGACCCGGCCGATCTTTACCGTCATGCACTTCTTTGCGGTTCTTACCGGCAATTACGGGGTTGCCATCCTGCTGCTGACAATCGTCGTCAAGCTGCTGCTCTTCCCGCTGGCCAACAAAAGCTACGCCTCCATGGCCAATATGCGCAAAGTGGCGCCAGAGCTGACCAAGATCCGCGAGCGCTATGAAACTGACAAGATGAAGCAGCAGCAGGAAATGATGGCGCTGTACAAAAAGCACAACATCAATCCGCTGGCGGGCTGTTGGCCGATGTTGATCCAGATGCCGGTCTTCTACGCGCTCTACAAGACGCTTTTTGTGACGATTGAAACCCGCCACGAGCCATTCCTGTACATCCAGGACCTAGCAGATTCTGATCCGGCAATGATTTTCAACCTGTTCGGACTACTTCCCTATGATCCTTCTGCGATCCCCGTGCTTGGCTTCATTCTTGGCATTGGCCTTCTGCCGCTGTTAATGGGCGCGACGATGTGGGTACAGATGCGCCTGAACCCGCCGCCAACGGATCCGGTACAGGCACAGGTTTTTGCCTTCATGCCGATCATTTTCATGTTCATTATGGCCCCGTTCGCTGCCGGTCTGGTGCTGTATTGGTTCTGGAACACATTCCTGGGCGTCCTTCAGCAATACTACATCATGAAAAAACATGGCACTGACGTTGACCTGCTTGGCAATATCAAGGCCACGCTTTCGGGCAAGACGCAGGAATTCAAGACAGAAAATGAAACTGGCGGCACGAACCTTTTCGGCAAACCGTCTTCAGGCAAGAAGTCCGATAGCGACAGCACCGCCAAGGCAGATGACAACAAGTCTGACCACGGCAAGTCTGGCGACACCAAGAAAAAACCGGCCGAATAATGTCGGACAGCCTGTCTCAGGAGCACACGCCACAAGCCCTTGAGGCTGCGCGCAAGCTCTTTGCCGGTCCTTGTGACTTCATGCTTGGCGTGGTGAGCATGACGACCCTGCCCGAGCCTGACATTACTGAAGTCGCTTTTGCTGGCAGGTCGAATGTCGGCAAGTCTTCCCTCATCAATGCGCTGACAGGCCGGAACGCACTGGCCCGTACATCAAACACACCGGGACGCACGCGGGAGCTGAACTTCTTCAATCTCGGCGGCAGGCTGCGTCTGGTTGATCTGCCGGGCTATGGTTATGCCCGCGCCTCCCGCAGCGATGTTGCGGCCTGGACGGGACTCATAAAGGATTATCTGCGTGGCAGGTCCGTGCTGCGCCGCGCCTGCATCCTTATTGATTCACGCCACGGCCTGAAAGACAGCGACCGGGAGATCATGCAGATGCTGGATGTGGCGGCTGTGCCCTATCAGATTGTGTTCACGAAAGCAGACAAGATAAAACCATCTGCACTCAAAGTATTATCAGAAAAGACAGCTCAGGAATTGCTCAAACGCCCGGCGGCCTATCCGTTGCAGCGGGCAACCTCGAGCGTCAGCGCCGATGGTCTGGCAGAGTTGCGGGCTGATCTGGCAGCATTGATGCAGTGATTCAGCAGCCACCAGACCAGATTGGTGTTGAGAAACACCCCATCAAATCCTAGGACATAAGCAAGATTTACGGCCAGCAGCGAGGCAAAACATGAATATCTTTATCGACACGGCAGATACGAGCGAACTGGAAAAAGCCTTCGAAACCGGCCTTGTGGAAGGTTGCACAACTAACCCGTCCCTGATTGCTGCCTCTGGCCGCGACTTCAAGGAAGTCATCGCAGAAATCTGCGATATGACGGACGGGCCCGTTTCTGCAGAAGTCGCGGCAACGGACTATGAAACCATGATGGCCGAGGCAATGGTGCTGGCTGAAATCGCTGACAATGTCGTCATCAAGCTGCCCCTGACAATGGATGGCCTGAAAGCATGTCAGGCACTTTCATCTGAAGAAATCCAGACCAACGTCACTTTATGCTTTTCCCTCGCCCAGGCGTGGATGGCGGCCAAAGCTGGGGCAACATATATCTCCCCCTTCATTGGGCGACTTGATGATACAGGCGAAAACGGCATGGACCTGATCCATGACATTCGCGCACTTTATGACGTGCACGGATACGAAACAGAGATTCTTGCTGCGTCTATCCGCTCGGTCGACCATGTCGAGCAGGCAGCACTTGCCGGGGCACATGTCGCTACAATACCGCCAAAGATTTTCAACGACCTTCTGAAGCATCCGCTGACAGACAAGGGTCTCGCTGCATTTGTCGCTGACTGGGAAAAAACCGGCCAGTCGATCCTGTAACCCAGACAAGCGCGATGTCGGATATTTCCCGCCTTGGCTTTGGCTGTTCCGGCCCATGGGGCATGAAATGGTTCAGTGAGCAACGCGCCATAGCACTGGTGCATTCAGCCCTCGAGGCAGGCATCACGCAGTTTGATACCGGTAGCTTTTACTGCGACGGCGAAGCAGAACGTCGCCTGGGCCTTGCCCTGTCACATCTGCCTACGGAGCAGAAAACAGCCCTGCAAATTTCCAGTAAGACCGGCACAAAAAAGGGAACAGATGGCCGACTGGAAAAAGACTTCTCAGAAGCCAATATCCGTCATGATGTCAGCACAAGCCTGCGCAAGATCGGTATTGCCAGGCTCGACACGTTATACCTGCACGGCCCTGACGATACCTCTTTGCACCAGGCCCTGCCCGTCCTGAAAGCCCTGAAAAAAGACGGGACGATCGGCAATATCGGTATATGTGGTGAAGGCAGAGGGCTGCAGACAGCAGCTGACACGCCAGAAGTCGATGTCATCATGGGAAGTTTCAATATCCTGACCCGTCAGCATTCTGATATTTTCAGGCAAGCCCGATCACGTGAAAAGCGGGTCGTCTCTATCGCTCCTCTGGCTCAAGGCCTTTACAGACGTGGCTTTTTCTCCCCGAGCTCACTGCCGGACCTCTGGTATCTGGCCCGTGCCGCCGTCAAAAATCGTTCTGAACTGCGCCGGGCGCGTAACCTGCGATGGCTCCATGATGTCGATGGCTGGCAGGCCAGCGAGCTGGCCCTGCGCTTCGTCCTGGAACAGGATCACATTGATACCGCAATGATGACGACAACCCGCCTGGCGCATCTCAACCTCAATATCAGGGCCGCCAGTCGCAGCCTGCCAGATCATCTGACAGAGAGACTGAACGACATCCAATAACCGAACAACGAGGCGCTGCGGCTTGATTTTGCAACGCACTGTGCCTAGCTATATCGAAACGATGACAGGATCAGACCCATGGCAGACATCAACGCCGATATTCAGCAGCAGATCGACAGCAACGACATCATGCTGTTCATGAAAGGCACACCACAATTTCCACAATGTGGTTTCTCTTCAACGGTTGTGCAGATACTGGAATATCTCGGTGTCGAGTACGGGTCTGAAAACGTGCTCGCGAGCGATGATTTGCGCCAAGGCATCAAATCTTTTTCTGACTGGCCAACAATCCCGCAGCTTTATGTGAAGGGTGAGTTTGTCGGGGGGTGCGATATCATCCGGGAAATGTTCGAGAGCGGTGAGTTGCGCGGTTTTCTGGCCGAAAAAGGTGTGCTGAAGGCAGACGCCTGACGCACCAAGTCGCTCTCACAATCACAATTTCAGTGACCGGCGTATTTTGCCGCCTGCTCTGCATAATGGTCTTCGACCGGCTTGAAACTGTTGCTTGCGTCATCATAGGCGCTGACCGCACCCGACTTGATGTCATAGACCCAGCCATGCAGCTGTAAGGCGCCTTTGGCCAACGCCGCCGCAACGCTGGGATGAGTTCTCAGGTGCTGCATCTGCAACATCACATTTTGCTCCAGCAGAAGTTTCATGCGCACTTCTTCGCTTTTTCCTGCCCCGAGTTCTTCCACAACGGCCACCGCCGCGCGTGTATAGGCCAGCCATCTGCGCACATGGGGCAAATCTCCAACCTGTTCCGGGTGCATGGCCCCTTTCATCGCACCGCATTCCGTATGCCCGCAGACAACGATATGCGGCACCTTGAGAACGGAAACCGCAAATTCCACTGTTGCTGTCACACCGCCAGTATGCTGCGAATGAGGTGGCACGATATTGCCGGCAGTACGACAGATGAACAAATCCCCCGGATCAGTCTGTGTGATCATGGCCGTCTCGACACGCGAATCCGAGCAGGCGATGAACATTGCTTCTGGTGCCTGCCCCTGACTCAATCGCTCGAACAGGTCTTTTTTCTGCGGATAGATTTCATTTTGAAATTTGACGACACCGGCAGCAAAACGGGGCATGAAAATCTCCTTTTCAAAAGGATAGCATTACTCAGGGCCCCGCACCATATCCACATTTGATAGAAACAGCTGCCTTAAATTGCTGATTCGCAGCTGCCGAATCCCTACAATGTCACGCTATGCAACAATATCACGACCTCCTCGCGCGCGCCCTGAATGACGGCGCTGACAAATCCGACCGAACCGGCACCGGCACACGTGCGGTTTTCGGCCATCAGATGCGTTTTGACCTGTCCGACGGCTTTCCCCTCGTCACCACCAAGAAGCTGCATCTGAAATCGATCATCCATGAGCTTCTGTGGTTTCTCGCCGGCGACACCAATGTCCGCTACCTGCAGGAAAATGGCGTCAGCATCTGGGACGAGTGGGCAGATGAGAACGGGGAGCTTGGCCCTGTCTATGGCGCGCAGTGGCGTTCATGGCCCTCCCACAAAGGCGGCACGGTAGACCAGATAATCTGGCTTCTGAATGAAATAAAAACGAACCCGGATTCCCGGCGACTTGTGGTCAGCGCCTGGAACCCCGCCCAACTCGACGAAATGGCTCTCGCCCCCTGCCATTGCCTGTTCCAGTTCTTTGTGGTCGATGGCAAACTGTCGTGCCAGCTTTACCAGCGCTCCGCCGATATTTTCCTCGGTGTACCGTTCAATATCGCATCCTATGCGCTGCTGACTCACATGATCGCGCAGGTGACTGATCTGGCGCCCGGTGATTTTGTGCACACTCTGGGGGATGCCCATATCTACAGCAATCACTTCGAGCAGGCGAATACGCAGCTTGCGCGCGCGCCTCTTCCCTTGCCGAAACTGGAACTGAACCCGGATGTGAAAGACCTGTTTGCCTTCCGTTTTGAAGATATCCGGATCACGGGATATGAGGCACACCCCTCAATCAAGGCCCCGATTGCAGTATGATAGAACGCCAGACCAATATCCCGATTGCCCTTGTGGTTGCCGCGGCCCGTAACAACACAATCGGCAAGGATGGCGGCATGCCGTGGCGCCTCTCAGATGACCTCAAATGGTTCAAGAAAGTCACGACCGGCAAGCCCGTCATCATGGGACGCAAGACCTTTGAGTCAATCGGTGCGCCGCTGCCAAATCGCGATAATATTGTCATTACACGCAACAGCGCTTTTGCCCATGACAATGTAACCGTTGCAGCCTCACTGGAAGACGCTATCGCCATCGCGGAAGCCTTCGCTCTGGCGCGGGAGGTCGAAGAGATTTGCGTTATTGGCGGCGGGACCATCTATGCAGACACCCTGCACCTCGCAGCAAAAATATATCTGACCCGCATTGAGGCAGATATTGCGGGTGATACCTTCTTCCCAGTACTGGCACGCGATGAATGGGCTGAAGAAGAAATCCAGCGCATCGCCAGGGATGCGCGAAATGACCACGATGCGCGCATCCTGACACTGACCCGTGACCGTGACTGATTAACCGGCAGACATATCCGCAAGCCCGGCGCGGCACATACTGCGATTGCTCATTGTTCCCCGGCCTGCAGTCATGGCACTCTGATAAATGAAAAAGCACCCGTTTCAGCCCCAAGGGAGACCCGAGAATGGCTTACACCTGTTTTGATGTTTCGCACGACAACGGCATCGCGCATATCCAGCTGTCGCGCCCGGAAAAGCGCAATTCCATGATCCTGGAATTCTGGGATGAATTGCCGGAACTGGTTAGAGAAATCGACAAGGATGGCTCAACCAGGGTCATCGTCATTTCCTCCACCGGCCCGCATTTCACCTCAGGTCTTGACCTTGGCGCATTTGCCGGGGCCACGACCAACAAGGGCGCGGGGCAGAATGAAGTGCACCAGCAGGCAACTGCGGGCCTCGGATTTTACCAGAATGTCCTGCGCATGCAGGACTGCTTCACCGCACTTGAGAAAGCCCGCGTCCCTGTTCTGGTGGCCATTCAGGGCGGCTGTATTGGAGGCGGTGTGGACATGGTCACCGCCTGCGACATGCGCTATTGCACAGCAGATGCCTTTTTCACCATCTATGAAATCAATATTGGCATGACCGCCGATGTCGGCACCTTCCCGCGTATTCTCAACCACCTGCCGGAAGGCGTTGTGCGCGAGCTTGCCTATACGGGCAGGCGCATGTCGGCGGCAGAAGCCCAATCCCTGGGCCTTGTAAATAGCGTTTATGACGATCAGGACGCGATGCTGGAAGGGGTCATGGCGACAGCCCGCGAGATTGCGTCGAAACCACCCATGGCAATTTATGGCTGCAAGAACATCATCACTTATGCCAGAGATCATTCCACGGAGGATACACTCGACTATATTGGCATCTGGAATGCAACCATGCTGCAACAGTCAGAAATCATGGAAGCGATGAAAGCCAAACAGACCGGCGAGCCGGGCGCTTATGCACCATTGCCGCCGTTCAGAAAGGTCGCGGGCTGACATACAGCCCGTTTCGCTGCACCCTACCTGGCTAACCAGTCACGGATTTCCGGGTTCTGCTGTAGCATCCTTGAAACGCCAAGCCGGGCCGACGCCTCAATCAGATCTGCGTCACAGTCAGAAATGTTGAAGCGCGTCGGCACAGCCTGCAGACGCTCGGCAATAGTATGTGACCGCTGCACACCTGCCGAACAGGAGTCGGGCCAGCCAGCCGGAACATGATCCGAATACCTGACCCTCAGGATACGGACGGGAAAATCAAGCTCCGCCTGCATGGCATCCCAGACGATCGACTGATAGGCATCGCCGCGCATATTCGTGATGCTGACAACTCGCCCCGGATCACTCGTCCACAGGCGCAAATTCCGGTTTGCCAGATTCGCTTCCGTCGCCTCCCGCTTGCCGGCATCGAAGGAGAAAATCACCGCCCGTGACAGGCCCTCGCCTCTCGCATTTTTGCGCACGAGCACTTCCTGCAGGGTTTCAATACCGGTATTTTCCAGAATACCCCCGTCGCCCAGATGCCAGTATTGTGTGCTGGTGGTGTCGCAGGCAGGTGGCACTTCAATCGCCACCGGCCCCAGCGCTGGGGGAAAAGCAGCAGAGGCCGCAACAGCTAGCGCCACAGGAAAATCATCCGGAGTCGGCGCATTGCAGCCGCCCAGGCTGAAACTGCGCGCGGTGAGGGTTTCGCGCCGAAGAAAGGCGGGTGGGTTTTCAACTGTGGGGATGGCCATATTCGAGAAAACAAATCTGCGCCCGTCATCATAACTGGCCGCGTTGATGAGCAGGATGCGGCCATCGGCCAAATCACCAAAAGTACGCCCGTCAAGATATTTGTTATCAAAGGTCTCCTGCAGGGAGGTGACCCGTCGGGTCGGGCTGAGAAAACGGTTGGGATGCAACACCTGCTGCATTTCCATGGGCAGGAAATAGTTCTCGCGCATCGCGCCCTTGTAGCGCGCAAAATATGTCTCCAGACAGGCCACCCTATCACTTTGGGTCTCACTCTGGGCACCACTGTGGGCCTGTTGGCCACACTGTTCCGGCGGCGATGCCACCAGATAGGACGACGCCATGCTGCCGCCGGAGACGCTGGATACATGCGTTACATGACTCAGTAAGCCTTCATCATGCAGCGCTTCAGCACCCGCCGCCGCGAAAAGAGCGGCGCGACTGCCGCCACCGGAAAATGCAAGCCCCACAAAGTCTTTATCCGACATTTGCGGCAGCGCAGCCTCCCCGGTCGCTTCCCAGCTTGCATCCCCATTCGCATCCCATGTATGATGGATACGATCCGGCATGAATGCCACACAACCAGACATGAGCAGTGCACTGATCACCAGTAATAACCACCGCTGCAGCAAAATTTTCAACCTGAACTTCACAACCATCTCCCCCACCGTCTGTGTAGTATCAGCATATCGCCATTGCCCCTGAAGTTCAAACCCTCTCCTTTGGGCACAATTCAGGGGGCAAGATGCAGGAGCAATGCGCCGTCATACCAGTAGCGCCGCGTCACCCAGTCATGCCGTTCATCAATCTTGCGGCTGGCTGCGACATAGGGGTTTCGTCACTCCAAATATGGATTAGGTTCACAATTTTTATTATTTTGTAAATAATCGTGAAATTACCGCTCTTTAACTGTCATCATTTCATAAAACTCACTCATGGTACATTTATGCTTATTGCAATATTCCTTAGCAAAAGAGCGCCTATCAATAAAGTTGATAATCATAAACAAAAAAAAATACAAAAGAATTTATAAATATAAATAATAAAATATACTGAATATATGAAAAACCTAACCATTCTGTATTAAATACTTTAGTACCGACTAAAGTTGTGGCAATACAAAACACAAAAATTCCTCCTATCCACCGCATCGCCGCAAGTAAAAATTTTAATGAGTCGCGTGTATAATATAGAAAAGCCTTCACATTAATTTACCCGATTATCGGCAATCTTTTGTTGCCAACGTACAATTGGCAATATTTTCTACTGTCGCGTTGGGAGTTGCATCACCAACTGCTGCAACGGCAGATATTTTCCCAAAAACTCCGAGAGACATTTTCCGTCCAGGTGCAGCCTTTGTCGTTTCTGTTTTTGCAACACTTTGCCAACTCCCTCTTCGATTGCCGGTCTTTGGATTAACGCTTAAGTGGGGAATTTTTGCGCCCTTCATGAACTTACCGCCGACGGCACCTGCAGCACCACTAATAACTGTTTCTGAAGCAACTTCTGTAACACTAATACTACCAATACACTTTGCTATATTGCCTCCATTTTATTAGTGCCGTCTACGGCTTGGCGAACCGTACTATCCACAGCTCCCGCTACTGCGCTAGCACATGTTGCGCAACCTGTCGCTGCAAATGTTGTTCCCGCAGCGGCTCCACCAGCAGCTGCACCAGCAAGTTGACCAAATTCACCTGTCGGGTCCGTAAAATTCGCCACATTCCCGCAGTACGCATAGAGGTTCATCTGATCCGCATACCCAATCGGGTCAACTTGCAGGAACCGTCCGATCTCTGGCGAATAGTACCGCGCCTTGTAATACATCAGCCCTGTTTCAGGGTCGAGCTTCTGCCCGGTGAAGCGGAACGGGAAGCCGCCACAGATTTCATGTGGCGGCAAGTATTTGTCATTTTACTGAATATTCTTTATTCAGATTCCTCGCGGATCAACTGGTCCATGAAGCGCACGCCCCAGCCGGCGTGGCCTTTCGGGGCTGTGGCAACGTCCGAGTTCAGCCAGTCCACACCGGCAATATCCAGATGCACCCAGGGCTGATCCTCGTCAATGAAAGTGCCGACAACGGCTGCACCAATTGACGCGCCGGGGGAGCCGCCTGTATTTTTGATGTCGGCAATGTCTGACTTGATCTGGTCAAAATGGCTCGGATGCAATGGCAGCGGCCATACGTCCTCTCCGGCCCGTTCACCAATCTCCATCATGTCCAGGCTGGTTTCCAGATCGCGTGTAATAACAACCGCATAATCATCGCCGACGGCACGCGCCGCTGAGCCTGTCAGGGTGGCGATATTCAACAGGAGGCGCGGGTTGAATTCTTCCTGCGCATACTGAACAGCATCAGCCAGCACGAGACGGCCTTCGGCATCAGTTGAAATGATCTCAATGGTTTTGCCCCCCATCGTGGTCAGCACATCACCCGGGCGGATCGCATCCCGCCCTGGCATGTTTTCTGCCAGCGGCATCAGGCCGACAATATTGACTGGTGCCTGCCGCTTGGCTGCCGCATAAACCGAGCCGGCCACAGCAACTGCACCGGACAGGTCTGACTTCATCAGCCACATGCCGTTATTCGGCTTGATGCTGATGCCGCCGGTGTCGAAGGTAATGCCCTTACCGACAAGAGCGATCGGCGCTTCGTCCGTGCCCGCGCCATTATAGCGGATAACCACGAGGCGCGGATCATTGATAGAGCCCATACCAACGCCCATCAGCGAGCCCATGCCTTCGCGGCGGATATCCTGCGCATCCAGAACATCAATCCGGACATTTCGCACACCACTGAACAGAGTGCGTACGCGGTCTGCCACAACCTCCGGGTAAACCTTGTTACCGGGTTCAGTACCGATATCCCGCGCGAAGGTAACGCCTTCAACCACATATTGCAGGTCGCCTGTGTAAAGCTCTGTCGCAGCGGCGGGCGCGGCGGACATGACTGTCACGAACTGCTCTGTGTCATCTGCGTCGTCACCTGATTTGTATTTATCGAAACTGTAGCTGCGCAGGGCAAAACCTTTGGCGAGCCAGGCGCCAGCGGCCTCAACATCTGTATCAAGATTATCAGCCAGTACCGTCACGTCATCGCCTGAATGGGCTGCCGCGTGACCGCCAAGGTCTGTCAGCTTGCGCGGTGTCAGTTCTTCCTCGCCTGTGCCAATGACCACAATGGTTTCATAAGGGCTCATGGCGTGCAATTTGAGGGAAGCGCCGAAGCTGCCTGTAAAGTCCGCCTGTTCAAGCGCGGCAGTCAGGCGGCCACTTGTTGCAGCGTCAACTGCTGTCATGGTCGCTGTCATGTCGAGACCCTCACCAACCATCAGGACAATATCCCCGTCAATATCACTGTCGGGGGCACTGAAGCTGAAGGACGGCTGAGCATGTGCCGGGGCCAGCATGGCGGCGATGGCGAGGCTGGCCGCCGCTATTATCTTGTGGGTTGCGGGCATGGAGTTTCCTTTCCTGTATCGTTCATCATCATTGAGCATTTTGATATGTGCACTCGTACATGACCTGACGGCATGTCGTCACCTCACAATGTGGCACACGGCCCGGCATTAAGTAATGGCGCGCTGTGATAGTAAAAAGATATCACACCTGCCTTTTCCATATTGCCTTGCCTAATCCCGCCACACGCATTATCTAAATTTCAGTAATTACTGAAATAACGGGAATAAAATGAATATCAGCGAAAACCAGAAGGCTTTTATCCTGCATTTTGGCGAGATGGGCTCCCGCTGGGGCATCAATCGCACAGTCGGACAGATATATGCCCTGCTGTTTCTTTCCTCAGAGCCCTTGAACGCCGAGCAGATCACAGAGAGGCTCGGCCTTTCACGCTCCAATGTCTCCATGAGCCTCAAGGAGCTGCAAAGCTGGAACCTTGTGCGGCTCAGGCACCTCTCTGGCGACCGCCGGGACTATTTCACCACGCCGGAAGACCAGTGGGAAATCGTGCGCACGCTGGTGAATGAACGCAAGAAACGCGAAGTCGATCCCACCCTCACCTTCCTGCGGGAGGCGCTCATGGCGCAGCCTGCCACAGATGAGGATGCCCATGCCCATGCCCGCATGGCCGAGATGCATGAGCTGATCGAGCTGCTGACCGGCTGGTATGATGATGTCAGCCGGATTGAAACCGAACGGCTGATCCAGTTGTTCAAACTGGGATCACGCATTCAGAAAGTCATCGACTTCAAGGACAGGTTCCGGCTTGTCCCCGGCGGCAAGGATCTTGCTGCCACGCAAGAGAAGGAATAACCCAATGGAACTGGACCCCCTCATCCTGTCGCGCATTCAGTTCGCTGCGAACATCTCCTTTCACATTCTGTTTCCGACCATCACCATCGCGCTCGGCTGGGTGCTGTTGTATTTCAAGGCGCGCTACAGCTTTTCTGGTGATCAGAAATGGATGGATGCGTATTTTTTCTGGGTGAAAGTCTTTGCCCTGACCTTCGGGCTCGGGGTTGTCTCTGGCATTACCATGAGTTTCCAGTTCGGCACAAACTGGCCGGGCTTTATGGAAACCGTCGGCAACATTGCCGGGCCCCTGCTGGGGTATGAAGTCCTTACGGCCTTCTTCCTTGAGGCTGCCTTTCTGGGCGTGATGTTGTTCGGTTATTCCCGTGTGCCGGGCTGGCTGCACACGCTGTCGACGTTTCTTGTCGCCTTCGGGACAACGCTGTCGGCGTTCTGGATTCTGGTGCTCAATTCCTGGATGCAGACGCCGCAGGGATTTGAAATGATTGACGGCGTTGCCCATGCCACCAACTGGGTGGACATTGTCTTTAATCCGTCCATGCCCTATCGGCTGATCCATATGCTGCTCGCCTCCGGCCTCACCTGCGCGTTTCTGATTGCCGGGCTTTCTGCCTATCGCTGGCTGAAAAATGATCGCAAGGCCGGTGTCATTGCGGCCCTGCGCACAGGGATTTTCCTTGGGGCGATACTGATACCGTTACAGATTTTCGCAGGCGATCTGCACGGGCTGAACACGCTGGAACATCAGCCGCAAAAAGTTGCAGCGATGGAAGGCAACTGGGAAACCGGGCCGAACATTCCCCTGCTTCTTTTTGCCCTGCCTGATGAAGAGGCGCGCACAAACCATTTTGAAATCGGCATCCCCAGTGGGGCCAGCCTGATCCTGAAACACCATGCAGACGGTGTTGTGCCGGGCCTGAATGACTTTGCCGGGGAGCACCCGCCAGTCGCACCTTTATTTTACGGCTTTCGCATTATGGTTGGTGTCGGCTTGTTGATGCTGGCGGTCTCCTGGTGGGGAGCATGGCGCATCTGGCGCAAGGGAGATATCTCGCCGTTGATGGCGCGCGTGCTTGTGGGCATGACCTTCTCAGGCTGGGTTGCCACACTGGCTGGCTGGTATGTAACGGAAATCGGTCGTCAGCCCTGGTTGGTGCACGGTGTTCTGAAGACGAAAGACGCCGTGTCTGATGTATCCGGCGGCATGGTTGCAACAACGCTGTTCTTTTATCTCGCAATCTATGTTGCCTTGCTGATCGCCTATATCAGTGTGCTGTTCTTCCTTGCAGGCCGACGCCGGGCAGATGCGCCCCGGGCAACACTTGGGCCGCGACCTGAAGCCAATCTGGATGCCTCTGGCATTCCGGCAGAATAAGGAGACCTGTCATGTCTGGAGATTTTGCTTTTCTGCCGTTCATTTTTGCTTCGCTCATGGGCCTGTCGATCCTGATCTACGTGATTCTGGACGGCTTCGACCTGGGTATCGGCATCCTCTTTCCCCTGACGAAAGACAAGATGCAGCAGGATCAGATGGTGGCGACTATCGGCCCGTTCTGGGATGCCAATGAAACCTGGCTGGTGCTGGCCGTCGGCCTGTTGCTGGTCGCGTTTCCGGTAGCACACGGGATCATTCTGTCTGCGCTGTATCTGCCGGTTTTTGTTCTCCTGTTCGGTCTGATCCTGCGCGGCGTTTCCTTCGAGTTCCGTGCCAAAGCAGATGTGCGGCACAAGGCCCGCTGGGATTTTGCTTTCTTCGCTGGCTCCCTGATGGCGTCACTGGCGCAAGGGTTCATGCTTGGCATCTATATTATGGGGCTGCAATTCACCGCTATCTCCATCGTTTTTGCCTGCCTAACGGCTTTGTGCCTGACCTCCGGTTATGCGCTGATCGGGGCTGGCTGGCTGATACTGAAGACGGAAGATGATCTGCAGGCACAGGCAATCAACTGGGCGCGCAAGGCCCTGTGGCTCAGCCTGATCGGGATGGTTGCTGTTTCGGTTGCTTCCCCGCTGGCAGACCCACGCATTTTCGAGAAATGGTTCTCAACGCCGGCGATCATTCTGCTCGCGCCCCTGCCAGTGCTGTCATTCATCTGCTTTGCGGCGCTTTGGGTTGTCTTGCGGCGTCTGCCGAGATGGGGAGACAAGTTTTCCTGGCTGCCCTTTAACCTGACCATGGCGTTGTTCGCACTGGCCTATATCGGCCTGGCCTATTCGTTCTACCCATATGTGGTGCCCGGACAAATGACGGTTTATGAAGCTGCCGCGGCGCCGGAAAGCCTGGTCATTATTCTGATCGGGGCGCTGTTCGTGTTGCCAATGATCCTCGGCTATACAGCGCTGTCCTACTACATCTTTCGGGGCAAGCTGACCGAACTGCGCTATGATTGAGGTCAATCGAGTTCGTCTGGTGTGACGCCAAACGCTTCGAAAATCTCTGCACTGATGCGCCGCGGGCGCCCTGTCTGCCGGTCCAGCATACACCAGGTTGTGCGGGCACGGGCAGAGAATTTGCGCGACCCGCTTTTGCGAATATCCACATGACGGTCAAACCGCGGGCCTGAGGCTCTGCCAAGCCAGGTGCGGATTTCTGCGTTATCTCCCGGCAAGAGGGGGTCACGATAGTCAATCTCATGGCGAAGCACCACGAAATGAACCTGCTGCTGCAGCGTGTCCGGCGCAACAGTGCTCCAGTGTTCTACAGCGATGTTCTGCACACAGCGTACGTAAACGATATTGTTGACATGTCCGAGTTCGTCAAAATCTTCCTGCTGCGGCGTCCAGTTGCTGGAATATGCCGTCTCAAAACTCTGGGCACCAAGACCTGGTTCTCTCATGACATTCCCCTAATCGCCCTGGTTGTGGACAGTCTGTCTTGTACGACGACACTGCACCCTGCCCTTGCCTTGGTGCGCCATAGTACTGATAACATCTACCATAACCTGGAGGAATTCCCATGTCTGAAAGCCGGAAAGGCACGATTGAAACGCCTGAACGCCTGAAGTTTGACGAGGCAAAGCTGGATGCTTATCTGGCGGCGAATATCGAGGATTATGCCGGCCCCTTGTCGGTGAAGAAATTTGCCGGCGGGGAATCCAACCCGACCTATCAGCTGACCACACCGGGGCGCAAATATGTTCTGCGGCGCAAACCACCTGGCAAGCTGCTCCCCTCTGCCCATGCGGTTGACCGGGAACACCAGATCATGACGGCCCTTGGCAAGCAGGGCTTTCCAGTGCCTAAAACATATCTTCTGTGTGAGGATGATGATGTTATCGGCACGATGTTTTTCGTCATGGATTTTCTGGAGGGCCGGACCTTCTGGGACTGGGTCATCAAGGAAGTACCCGCGAGCGCACGACGCGACTATTTCAATGCGGCCATCGACAACATTGCCACCTTGCACAAGTTTGATCCTGAAACAGTGGGCCTTGGCGATTATGGCAAGCCTGGGAATTATTTCGGGCGGCAGATTGGCCGCTGGACCAAGCAGTATCAGGCAGCTGAGACAGACAGCCATGAGAACATGAACAAGCTGATCGAATGGCTGCCGACAGCCATTCCCGATGACGAGGCGGTCAGTATCGTTCATGGTGACTACAAGATCGACAATCTGATCTTCCACCCTGAGGAGCCGCTTGTCATCGGCACATTAGACTGGGAACTCTCGACACTGGGTCATCCGCTGGCGGACTTTGGCTATTTCCTGATGCCCTGGTGCCTGCCACAGGCAACCTCCATGGGCTACAGTGACGTTGATTTTGCAGAGATGAACCTGCCGACGCTTGACGAAGCGATTGGCCGGTATTGCGACAGCACAGGCCGGGACGGCCTGCCGGATATCAATTTCTGCATGGCCTACTCCATGTTCCGCCTCGCCGGGATTGTGCAAGGCGTTTATGCCCGCGCCCTGCAGGGCAATGCATCCTCAGAGAAAGCCAAGCAGTACGGCATGTTCGTCCCTATGCTGGCAAATTCCGGCTGGGCGTTTGCGCAGAAGGCCGGTGCCTGACCCGTTTGGCTGACACAGGACGATGCCCGGCGCGGCTGCGGATCAGGTTTTCAGCGCAAGTCTGAACACCTTCCTTACCCAAAATATTTTTTCAGCCTCGCTGACGCTTCCTGCAAGACTTCCGGCTGCTTGCAGAAACAGAAACGGGCGAAATTTTTTGGCGCATCCGGATCATCTGCCATATAGAAAGAGCTGATCGGCACGGCCGCCACGCCTGCTTTTTCGATCAGTTCCCGACAGAAGGACATGTCATCTCCGCTATAGCCAACATCACGAATATCAACCGTCAGGAAATAAGTGCCCTGCGCCGGGGCCAGATTGAACCCGGCAGCGCGCAACCCGTCCACCAGAATATCGCGCTTGGCCTGCATATCAGCCGTAAAATCTTTATAGTACCTGTCATCAAACCCAAGCCCCTCCGCCACAGCAATCTGCAAATGCGGCTGGATGGTGTAGGACAGAAACTGATGGGTTTTGGCCATCGCATCAATCAGCGGCGCGGGGCCCGTTGCATAACCGATGCGCCAGCCGGTCATCGAAAATGTTTTGCCCGCAGACCCGATCCGCACACAACGCTGCGCCATATCCGGCAGGGTCATCAGGGGCTTGTGCGCCAGACCGTCAAAGATGAGATGCTCATAGACTTCATCACAGACAGCGATCAGATCGTTCGCGCGGATGATCTCCGCCAGCAGCACTAACTCGTTATCTGTAATAACCTGCCCGGTCGGGTTATGCGGAGAGTTGATCGCGATCAGTTTTGTCCTGGGGGTGACCGCCGCACGTAATTTTTTTTCGTCAATGCGCCAGTCCGGCGGGGTGAGATGCACCACGACAGGCGTGGCGCCCGCAGCTTCCACCATCGGCGCATAGCTGTCATAGAAGGGCGCAAACAGGATGGCTTCATCACCCGGTTGCAGGAAGCCGAGAAAAGCAGCAGCCAGGGATTCTGCCGCCCCCGCAGTCACCAGCGTTTGCGTTTCCCAGTCAATCTCGAGATTATAAAAGCGCCTGTTCGCACTGGCGACGGCCTGCCGCAGGACGGGCAGGCCCATGGTCGGCGCATACTGGTTGGGTCCGGAAAGGATGGCCTCGGCGGCAACTTTCAGGAGTGAGTCAGGGCCATCCCTGTCCGGGAAGCCCTGCCCGAGATTGATCGCATCATGCTCGTTGGCAAGGGCCGACATCACCGCAAAAATGGTGGTCGGCCTGCCAGCGAAAACGTCATTCAGCTGAGGAGGCATTGCTCCCTGCCCCGCCGTTTACTGATTGACGTGCTTCTTGATTTCCATACGGGCAATCGCACGGCAATGGACTTCATCCGGCCCGTCTGCCAGACGCAAGGTGCGCTGACCGGCATACATCTGGGCAAGACCCGCGTCAGATGAGACACCCGCGCCGCCATAAGCCTGAATGGCGTCATCAATAACCTTCAGCGCAACCCGTGGCCCGGCAACCTTGATCATGGCAATCTCTCCACGGGCAACCTTGTTACCGACAGTGTCCATCATCCACGCCGCTTTCAGACAAAGCAGACGGGTCATCTCGATGTCGATACGCGCCTCAGCAATGCGTTGTTCCCAGATGGAATGCTCAATGATGCGTTTGCCAAAGGCTTCACGCGCGGCCAGCCGCTTGACCATTTTCTCCAGCGCCACTTCTGCGGCACCAATCGTCCGCATACAGTGGTGAATACGGCCAGGCCCAAGACGCCCCTGCGCGATTTCAAAACCACGCCCTTCGCCCAGGATCAGGTTTTCCTTCGGCACGCGCACATCTTTCAGTTCTATTTCCATGTGGCCATGCGGCGCATCATCATAGCCGAATACCGGCAGATGACGGAGAATCTTGACACCTGGCGTATCCGCCGGAACCAGAATCTGGCTCTGCTGCGCGTGTCGCGGCGCTGACTTGTCTGTTTTACCCATCAGGATGAAAATCTTGCAGCGCGGATCACCGGCACCGGATGACCACCACTTGCGACCGTTGATGACATATTCATCACCCTCCAGCCTGATTTCTGTCTCGATATTGGTTGCGTCTGATGAGGCCACATCAGGCTCTGTCATCAAAAAGGCTGACCGAATTTCGCCGGCCAGAAGCGGCTTCAACCATTTTTCCTGCTGATCCGGTGTGCCGTATTTTTCCAGCACTTCCATATTGCCGGTGTCCGGCGCGGAACAGTTGAAGACCTCGGAGCCAATCAGCGTGCGGCCCATAATCTCTGCCAGTGGGGCATAATCCGTGATCGAGAGGCCTGGCCCGAAATCGGGGTTCGGCATGAACATGTTCCAGAGGCCCTCGGCTTTTGCCTTGGCCTTCAGTTCGTCAAGGATCGGTGGATTTTTCCAGCGCCCTTCACCCGGCCCGAATGCCGCGTGCTGTTCGTGATAGATACGCTCTCCTTCATAGACATGCTTGTCCATGAACTCGGATACGCGAGCGATATATTCCTTGGCGCGGGGTGAATGTTCAAATTCCATCTGATCCTCTCCTGATTTTCTCTCTCTAATATGCCTGTGTGCAGCCCTGTTGAAAGCAACAATAGCAGTTGGGAAAGGGGGGCACATAAGTTTCTGCTGAAATAGAGCGCGTCTTTCTGCCGAGCCTTCTCATTGCCCGGACTATCGGCGGGCACGAAAAAAGCTGACCAGCAAGTCTGATGCGGTCTGCGCCATCAATCCCTGACTGATCTCCGGTCTGTGGTGACAGGTCGGCTGCTCGAAAAAGCGTGGGCCGTTGACGACTGCCCCGCCTTTTTTATCCTCAGCGGCAAACACCACGCGGCTGACCCGGGCCTGCGCAATCGCACCGGCACACATGGCGCATGGCTCCAACGAGACATAAAGGGTGGTGCCAGTGAGGCGATAATTTTTTTTGCGCTGGGCGGCCTGCCGCAGGGCAATGATCTCGGCATGGGCCGTGGGGTCATGGGTGGCGACGGGCGCATTGCTGCCGACCGACAGAATGGTTTCCATGTCTTCATCGACCACCACCGCCCCAACCGGCACTTCGCCATGCTCGCCCGCATCGCGCGCAAGCTCTACGGCAAGTTGCATGAAGGTCTGATCTGTTTTGAAAACCATAAGAACGGACTTGCCAAATTTTGAGGCCGGGGCAAAGGTATTTTATAACATATCAATGTGGCGAGCGGGGACATGATCAAGCCACCTTTTTTGCGCCAGGGGCTGTCTGGCAAACGCCAGACACAAGGCTGGCTCGCGATGCTGGTGAGCATCGGCATCCTTTTTTGTGCAGCGCTGGCCGGGCTGACGCTGTTCTCCCCGGTCCTGCTGAGACAAGAGAGCGGGAGCAGCGCACAAACGCTGAGCCAGTTCAGCCTGATGGATGCCGGTATCACCATTATCGGCTTTGCCGTGCTGATATTATTGCTGACCTGTGGCTGGGTAAAATTTTTTGAAAAACGCCAGATCAGCAGCCTTGGCCTCGGGCCACAGTTTCACAGGCGCTTTGCCCGCGGGATGCTGGCCGGGCTCGTCGCCGCCACCTTGCTTGCGACAAGCCTCGTGGTTTTTTTTGATGCAGAGATGTCGCTTGCCCTTGGTCAGGTGCCTGTGGGGGCGTTTGTGCTCACCTTCGCGCTGCTGCCTCTTGCCTGGTTTGTCCAGGCCATGTCTGAGGAAGTCCTGTTTCGGGGCTTTCTGCTGCAATCACTGGGGCTTCGCTATGGCTTCGTTGCAGCAATTTTTTTCTCATCCCTGCTTTTTGCCGGTCTTCATTTCGAAGATGGCGGCAGCGGCGCAGGCTATTTCATCGGCATGGGCGTGTTTGCCGCGTTTCTGTGCTGCTACGCTGTTTTCGATAATAGCCTGTGGGGACCAGTCGGGTTCAACATGGCCTGGAACCTTGCTCTCAACATCCTGTTCGGGGTCAGCCTGAACGATAGCGGGCGCGACGACATTGCGATTTACAATGCGCTGGCGCGCTCCCCGAAACTGTTGGTGACGCAGACAGAAACAGGCGCTTTTGCCGCAAGTTTCATCGGCGTTTCAATTGTGCTAATTATCGTGCTGGTGGTGTTTACCGTCAGTGACCGGTTCCGCTGAACACCCTATCAGGAGGCCTGACATCATGTCGCAAAAATCACATCTGTTCTTCGAGTTTGCCCGAACCGGCAAGCGTATTACGGCAGCCTGGTTCGCCGTGCCCATCGGCCTTGTTTCGACAATCGCCGGACAAATTGTTGGCGGCCTTGGCCTCGGTATTCTTATCGTAATGGCCATGTTTGCCGATGGCGGCACCGACGACCCGGAAGCGGCAGCGGCAGAAGTTGAGGCATCACTGGATCTGGAAACTCTAAGCTCTGTCGAGCAGGGGTTGTTTCTGATCGGGTTTTTCTTTTTTGCTGCCGTTGCGATTTTTCTCTGGGTCAGGTTTTTTGAAGACCGCTCCATCGCCAGCATGGGGTTTCACGGGCTGGGCAGCGGGTTGTTCAAATTTGCCCGTGGCGGCATTTTCGCCTTTCTCAGCATGGCCGCCATCGCCTTTGGTATGCAGGCCATCGGCTATGCAGAAGGCTCCACCGCTGATGTACCCACAAGCTGGCTGGTGGTCTGGCCGCTTCTGATCCTGGTGTTGGGCTGGATCGTGCAAGGGTCCACGGAAGAAATCGTCACGCGCGGCCTTTTGTTCCAGTCTGTCGGGGCGCGCCATGGACTGATTATCGGCGTGCTTGTCTCCAGTGCGGTCTTTACCCTCCTGCATGGCATGAACGACAACCCGTCTGCGATCTTCTTTATCAATCTTGCCTTTTACAGCGTCTTTGCCTGTTTCTATGCCTTGCGCGAAGCGAGCCTCTGGGGAATTTGTGGGCACCATGCGATGTGGAATTTCACGCAGGGCAACCTGTTCGGCTTTGCTGTCAGCGGCTCGCAATTTGGCGAAGACCGGCTGATGCAGTTCAGCGAAACCGGGCCGGACCTTATCACCGGCGGCGCGACCGGACCGGAAGGCGGGCTTGTCACCACGATCATACTTGCCATAAGCATGGGCGTTCTGTTGCTGATCAAGCCATCGAAAGACCTTTATGACAAAGTCCCCGCACAATCCTCTCCGGACGCAGACGCCTGCCCCATCGACTGACGGCGGGGAGCGCATCGCCAAGGTGCTTGCCCATGCGGGCGTATGCTCCCGGCGCGATGCGGAGAAACTGATCGAACAGGGACGGGTCTCCGTTGACGGCACGGTGCTGACCACCCCGGCGGTGAAAGTGCTGGCCAGTCAGGACATTCGCGTGGATGAAGTGCGCGTGGGCGGGCCACAGGCCCTGCGCGTTTGGCGTTATCACAAGCCCGATGGACTGGTGACCACGCACAAGGACCCACAGGGTCGGCAGACCGTATTCGAAGCCCTGCCCTCTGACATGCCCCGGGTCATTTCCGTAGGCCGACTTGATCTGACCACGGAAGGATTGCTGCTGCTGACCACTGATGGCGGCCTTGCCCGCGCGCTCGAACTGCCCGCGACCGGCTGGACGCGGCGGTATCGCGTGCGCGCCTATGGCCGCGTCACCCAGTCCCGCCTTGACCGGCTGGCCGGTGGCGTCAGTGTTGACGGCGTTGATTACGGCCCGGTGAAAGCCACGCTGGACAGCGTTCAGGGCGGCAATGCCTGGATGACCGTTTCCATCCGTGAAGGGAAGAACCGCGAAATCCGCAACATTATGCGCCATCTCGACCTGCAGGTGAACCGCCTGATCCGCATGGCCTATGGGCCGTTTCAGCTTGGCAGCCTGAAAAAAGGCGCGCTGGAGGAAGTGCCGGGAAAAACCCTGCGTGAGCAGCTTGGCAAAAAACTTTCCGACGAGCTGGGGCTTTGAGACAATGCGCATTGTCGGCGGGCGATTCAGTGGCAGGCCCATCATCGCGCCAAAAGGCATGGACACGCGCCCGACGACGGACCGGACACGCGAAAGCCTGTTTAATATATTGACGCACAAGGATGACTTTGAGCTTGAGGGTACGCGCGTGATTGACCTGTTTGCAGGCTCCGGCGCGCTTGGCCTTGAGGCGGTATCGCGGGGCGCAGCTTACTGCCTGTTCGTGGAAGAAGCTGCAAAAGCCCGCGCTGCCATTCGTGAGAACATTGAGGCGCTAAGCCTGTTCGGGGATACGCGCCTTCACCGGCGCTCTGCCACGGCGCTGGGCACTATACCCGCCAGTGCTGGCGACCCGTTCGGGCTGGCCTTTCTGGACGCGCCTTATGACCGGGGACTGACGGAACCGGCGCTGGAAGGTTTGCGCCAGGGCGGTTGGCTTTTGCCCGGCGCCTTGCTGGTGGTCGAACAAGGCGGTAAAGAGACCCCTGCTTTGCCGGAGGGCTTTCGCGAAGATGACCGGCGCCAGTTTGGCGACACACAGATCGGCTTCCTGCACGCCCTGCCCTGACGCCAGGGTGTACCTGATTTAACAGTATGATAAAGGAGGGATGATGCTCCAAAACTCTAAATTGAAAGCTGAAGGGTGGAAAATGCTGATGGCAGAATTCGGCTTCGCCGAAAATCTGGATACGCATTCAAAGTTGATTACTGCTTACAACGAACCACATCGCAAGTATCATACTCTTGAGCATATTAACGCCTGTTTCGAACATCTATCTTCTGTAGACCTACAAGCTGATCATGCGCATGAGATAGAGCTGGCTCTGTGGTTTCATGACGCAGTTTACAAAATATTATCATCCACGAATGAAGCAGATAGCGCCCAACTGGCCTGTTCTTTCCTAATCGAAAATAACGCACACGCTGAATGTATAGAAAGAATAGGTGACCTTATTTTGATAACAAAAGATCATGCCGCACCCAAAACAAAAGATGCAAAATTGATGCTGGATATCGATCTCAGTATTTTGGGCTCTGCACCGGCAATATACGCACAGTTTGAAAAAAATGTGCGTGAAGAATATCGTCATGTTCCGGGCTTTATCTTTCGCCCTAAAAGGAAAAAAATCCTTCGGTCATTCCTAGAGCGGCCCACAATATATTATTCTGCCTACTTCTCAGAACGCCTTGAAGCTCAAGCGAGAGAGAACCTCAATAAAGCCATCAACACGCTTTAGCGGTCAGATTTTGGCCGCGGCCAAGCCTACCTCTGGGGGGGGCAACAGCCCACCCCCAGCATCTACGCCTAAAGGCCGAGCGTGGCTTTCATTTCGAGGCGGTGCTCCTGAGACAGATCTTCGAGATCATCAATAAATTCTGCTGCTTCTTCTGCATCGGCACCATTGATGTGAATGAAACGCTTTTTGGTTGTTCCATCTTCATCATTGGAATAGCTGTAGGAAAATGAATTTTCACTTTCTGCCGTGCCAGGCTGGGGGGGTGTTGGCGGTGTAGGTGTCTTCATCACGCGCACTTCCTTGTGCACTTCGATGTCTTTTTCACCGTCAATATCAATGATCACATTGTCTGCGTCACCATCCTTACCCGTACGGATAATAATTTTACGCTGACCGCCACCTTCTTCTACCCAGTCAAGCTCTTCACCATCCACCAGCACCTCAACATCAACGCTCGATTCGATATCACTGTTGCGCGCATCTTTGCGAATAACGACAACTTTTTCACCGTCTTCGCCGGTCCATTCAATGCCATGGTCTTCCAGAATACCGTCAAGATCCACATTCCCGTCTTCATCTTCTTTCAAAACAATGACTTCGGACTTTGTGGTGCTTTCGGAGATGATCCGGACATCCGTTCCGTCGCCCAGCTTGACGACAGACTGTTTTGGCATACTGTTACGCAGCACACTGATGACATTCACTGCCTCGGCACCATCTGTCATAGTGGTCAAACCGGCTTCGACAGTCGCAGCAGCGGCTTTGTTGGTGCTTGTATCCATCACGGCATAGGTGCTGGTGCCGTTTTCTTCGCTCAACCAGAACTCAAAATCGCCGCTGTCAGCGACTGCTGTGACTGGCAGCAGTGCTATCGCTGCGACAGCGCCTGTTAAAAATTTTCTGAACATTGTGCCCTCCTCTAATTCGGTATCCTGAATTCTGCCTCAGATGTGACAAATGTCGCAACTTAAACTCACGTAAGGAAGCGCTGCAGCAGGCAGCAAAAAAGGCGACCCGGAGGCCGCCTTTTTCAAACCCGGTGATGGGCAGCTTTATGATGTAATGCCTGTCGGCAATTACATCATGCCGCCCATGCCACCCATGCCGCCCATGTCAGGCATTCCAGGGGCACCACCATCTTTCTTCGGTGCTTCAGCAATCATCGCTTCTGTTGTGATCAGGAGACCGGCAACGGAAGCTGCATCCTGCAGCGCCGTACGGACGACTTTTGCAGGATCAACGATGCCTGCTGCGATCAGATCTGTGAACTCGTCAGTCTGCGCATTGAAGCCGAATGTGCTTGAATCCTGCTCAAGCAGCTTGCCAACAACGATGGAGCCTTCGCCACCAGCATTTTGAACGATCTGACGGATCGGTGCCTGCAGTGCACGGCGCACGATTGCAACGCCTGCATTCTGGTCAGCATTTTCACCTGTCAGGCCTTCAAGGGCTCTTGACGCATAAAGCAGTGCTGTACCGCCGCCTGGCACAATGCCTTCTTCAACGGCTGCACGTGTTGCGTTCAGGGCGTCATCAACGCGGTCTTTACGCTCTTTCACTTCAACTTCTGTCGCGCCGCCAACCTTGATCACAGCAACACCGCCAGCGAGTTTCGCCAGACGCTCCTGCAGTTTCTCACGGTCGTAATCGGAAGAGGTTTCTTCGATCTGGGCACGGATCTGTGATGTACGTGCTTCGATGTCGGCTCTCTCGCCTGCGCCATCAACGATTATTGTATCGTCTTTCTTGATGAGAACGCGCTTGGCAGTGCCGAGCATGTCCAGACCGACATTTTCCAGCTTGATGCCGAGATCTTCGGAAACAACCTGGCCACCTGTCAGGATGGCGATGTCTTCCAGCATGGCTTTACGGCGATCGCCGAAACCAGGTGCCTTCACAGCCGCAATCTTCAGGCCACCGCGCAGTTTGTTGACAACGAGGGTTGCCAGCGCTTCGCCTTCAATGTCCTCAGCAATGATGAGGAGCGGCTTGCTTGTCTGCACAACGCTTTCAAGCAGTGGCAGCATTGGTTGCAGGTTGGAGAGTTTTTTCTCGTGCAGAAGGATGAGGCAGTCTTCGAGCTCTGCTTCCATCTTGTCAGCATTGGTGATGAAATATGGAGAGAGGTAGCCACGGTCGAACTGCATACCTTCAACAACTTCAAGCTCGGTTTCGAGAGACTTGGCTTCTTCAACCGTGATGACGCCTTCGTTGCCGACTTTGCTCATGGCTTCTGCAATCATTTTGCCGATTTCAGCTTCACCATTGGCAGAAATTGTGCCGACCTGCTCGATGCCTTCTGAGCCTTCGACAGGCTTGGCAGCGCCGCGGATAGACTCGATGACTTTGCCAACAGCAAGGTCAACGCCGCGCTTCAGGTCCATCGGGTTCATGCCGGCAGCAACAGACTTGGCGCCTTCACGAACGATTGCCTGAGTCAGTACTGTGGCAGTTGTTGTACCGTCACCAGCTTCGTCATTGGTTTTGGAAGCAACTTCCTTGACCATCTGTGCGCCCATGTTTTCGAATCTGTCTTCCAGTTCGATTTCCTTGGCGACAGTGACGCCATCTTTCGTTGTGCGCGGGGCACCGAAAGACTTTTCAATGACGACGTTGCGGCCTTTCGGGCCGAGTGTCACTTTGACGGCATTGGCGAGGATGTCGACGCCGCGCAGCATACGCTCGCGGGCATCGGCTTCAAATTTGACTTCTTTTGCAGCCATTTTCGTAAACTCCTAAAATTTTTTCGTGTGAATTCCGCAGATCAGGGGTGGACCTAGTCCATGATCCCCATGATGTCGGACTCTTTCATGATGATGAGGTCTTCGCCATTCAGCTTGACTTCGGTGCCGGACCATTTGCCAAACAGGATGCGATCGCCTTCCTTGACTTCCAATGGCACGATCTCATTGTCGTCACCACGGGCGCCGGAACCAACAGCGACGATCTCGCCTTCCTGTGGCTTTTCCTTTGCTGAGTCAGGAATAATGATCCCGCCTGATGTTTTTTCGTCTTCTTCAACGCGGCGTACCAGCACGCGATCATGGAGTGGTCTGAAAGCCATTGAGTATATCTCCCTTGAGGTTGGCTTTGAAACAGTAATTTTTTCAACACCTTAGAGGTTATGGCCATATTTGGCACTCACCTCGCAAGAGTGCTGATAGCGGGCATATAAGAACAGCCCCGGCGTGAGTCAAGGATTGCCCGCCAACATAATTGTGATCTTGCACACAGTTCTGACACAGTACGGACATGGTAATGGCGTCAGGGTGCCCCCAAGTCCTCAGATGCAGGAACGGCATGACAGAAATTTATATCGTCACTTCCGGGAACTGCCTTCAGCGCATGGCGTTATTGAATGACGTCATCAATGGAGCGAGGAGAATTCGCGATGAAAAAACTTTTAGCAGTAAGCGTTATGGCGCTGGCCGCCACCGCTTGTACCACCACTGATCCTTATACAGGTCAGCAGAAGACATCCAACACCGCGCGCGGCGCAACGATCGGCGCTGTCATCGGCGCGGCGGCCGGGGCCCTGACCAACACCAATGACGGTGAACAGGCCGCCAAGAACGCTGCCATCGGTGCAGCTGCCGGGGCTGCCATTGGCGGCGGGATCGGCAATTACATGGACCGTCAGGAAGCTGAATTGCGTGCCGAGCTGGAAACAACTGGCGTGCGCGTGAACCGGGTTGGCAACCAGATCGAACTGGTAATGCCAGGCAATATTACTTTTGATACTGCCCAGTCAGCCATCCGCCCTGACTTTTACCGCACCCTGAATTCAGTCTCCACTGTATTGGCGAAATACAACCAGACGGTGATCCGCGTGGAAGGCCATACGGACTCTGACGGCGACTATGCCTATAATGAGCAACTTTCCGTGCAGCGCGCTGAAAGTGTTGGCAACTATCTCGCTGGCCAGGGCGTGAATGTTGGTCGGATTGATGCCATCGGTTACGGCGAGACCCGTCCGGTTGCCGACAACACCACACCATACGGCAAGCAGCAGAACCGCCGCGTCGAAATTCAGATTGCACCGCCACAACAAGGTTGATCAGTCTGCCAAGAACAAGAAAAGCCGCCCCGTTGAGGGCGGCTTTTTGTTGTTATACGCGCAGTTTTGACTGCTGGCGCTGTTTGCCTATTGGCCTTGGCCGAGGGAATATCCTGCCTTGCCGTCAAAGGTGCAGAGGTTCTCTGTCTTGATGACATCGACACGTGCTGCCCCCAGTGCCTCAAACAGCTTGAGCATTTCCGGCATGGCCAATTCCTGATCGTCCCGCATCATGTAGCGGCAGCGCCAGTGATCGGTGCAGAATGTTTCGGGCATTCCGTTTGGCCATACTTTCACCCCCCGATTGGAGATCATGACAAGCTCCAGGCAGGCTGGCGCAGCAGCCTGAAGTTTTTCTGCCAAGGCATCCGGCGTCGTGTCAGCATGGACAAAGATATCAATACCAACCTGTTTCTTGACATGCGGCTTGGCGCGAACCGGCTCTGGCACATTGATTTCAGCATCACGGTTATAGGCTACCGGCTTCAGCTTCTGTGGCTTCTGCCCCAAGCGTTCGATAACGGCCTCGGCAAATTCATCCGTTGTCACGTTCCTGTTCATCAGACCAGCGTGATAGGTGTCTGCTGTGTGGAAGCCTTCTTCAATAGTCCGCAACCAGGCATTGTGAATACGCTCGGCAGCCTCTGTCTGGCCGATATGGACAAGCATCATCACGCCCGCGAGCAGAAGACCGGACGGGTTTGCCACATTCTGGCCAGCAATATCCGGCGCTGAGCCGTGGATCGCTTCGAACATGGCGCAGTGACTGCCGATATTGGCTGATGGCCTAAGACCTACGGAGCCGCTGATCTCTCCGGCAATGTCGGAGATGATGTCGCCATAGAGATTGGACGTGACGATCACATCAAACTGCTCAGGCTTGGCGGCCAGGCGCGCTGCCCCGATGTCGATGATCCAGTGATCATCTTCGATATCAGGATATTCAGCCGCAATCTCGTCAAATACCTGGTGAAACAGACCATCTGTCAGTTTCATGATATTGTCCTTGGAGAAACAGCTCACCTTGCGGCGGCCATTGGCTCTGGCATATTCAAAGGCGTAGCGCACGATGCGCTCCGTACCCGGACGGGATACCAATTTTAGACACTGGAACACTTCATCAGTCTGACGGTGCTCAATACCGGCATACAGGTCTTCCTCATTCTCCCGGATAACAACCACATCCATTTCCGGATGTTTTGACGGCACGAATGGCATGTAGGAAACCGACGGGCGAATGTTTGAGAACATGCCGAGAGATTTGCGCACGGTGACATTGAGGCTTTTATAGCCACTGCCCTGCGGCGTTGTAATCGGGGCCTTGTAGAACACCTTGGTACGGCGCAGGCTTTCCCAGGCTTCTGCATCAATGCCTGCGGTCTGCCCGGAAAGGTACACTTCCTCACCAATCTCAATCGGCTCATATTGCAGGTTGGCCCTGCCGGCAGTCAGGACTTTCAGACAGGCTTTCATGATCTCAGGCCCGATGCCATCGCCATAGGCCACCGTCACCGGCACGGCAGCATCTGCCCGGTCAATAACTTTGAAGTTACGAAAATCTTTCGGGGTCACAGGGGCGTTCATCAGTTTCTCCTTGTTAGGTTGAGGTGGACATAGGCAGACTCATTTGATTGTTGAAATTGATAATGAAAATCCATAAATTGATTTTATCAATCATAGGACTCTCATGCCACAACAACTGAATCTCAACCCCGACCTGTTGCGCTCCTTCGTCACCGTTGTGGAGTGTGGTGGATTTTCACAAGCCGCAGAGCAGCTCATGCGCGGACAGTCTGCTGTCTCGCTTCAGATCAAAAGGCTGGAAGACCAGATCGGCGTCAAGCTGATGGACCGTACACCGCGCAATATCACATTGACCCCGGAGGGTGCCCTGTTTCTGGAAGACGCACGGGCCCTGTTGCGGCACAATGATGACATTGCGGCGAGGTATCTTGAAACTGAAGTGTCCGGTTCTGTTCGCCTTGGTGCACCGGAAGACTTTGCCACATCCCACCTGCCGACAGTGCTGTCACGGTTCTCATCACGCTATCCCAAGGTCGCGCTGGAGGTAACCTGCGAGTTGACACTCGACCTTGTACGGCGTTTCAAAAGCGGGGGACTGGATATCGCACTGATCAAACAGGAGCGCGGCACCGGTGATATGCGCCGCAGCAGCCTGCGGGTCTGGCGTGAGCCGCTGGTCTGGGTGGCCCGCAGCAAAGATACTGTTCAGGCAGAACAGTCCCTGCCCCTGGCCGTGTCGCCGGACCCTTGCGTCTATCGACGGCGTGCCATCAGCGCCCTGAAAAAATCCAATCGTAACTGGCGCATTGCCTATACCTGCGGATCACTGGCAGGAATCCACGCCGCTGTCCGGGCAGGACTTGGGGTGGCTGTTCTGCCAAAAGAGATGGTGCCACGGGATTTGACCGTCCTGTATGACGACGCGACCGGCTTGCCAGCGCTTGAAGATTCCGAGATCGCTCTGGTCGAAACGCCCAGCCTGTCACCGGCTGCCCTGCTGCTGCGCGACTACATCATCAATGAACTGGAACACGCAAAGGCTGCCTGACAGCGGTGTGCGCCAGCAAGCAGCCCATAAGGGGCGAGTCAGAGGCTTTCAGCCTGATTTTCTTTTGTGGTGGTATCATCACTGCTGGTGATGATACCGATCAGCTGACCGCTCTCTTCGGCAACGATGACGCCTTCGCGGGCAATTTCATCCCAGACCGTGTCCACACTGATTTGTGCGGAAGTCAGCTTTGTCTCCTCCGCCAGTTCTGCTTTGGAGGGCAGGTC
Organism: Parvularcula sp. IMCC14364; assembly: GCF_030758415.1. Lineage (NCBI taxonomy): Bacteria > Pseudomonadati > Pseudomonadota > Alphaproteobacteria > Parvularculales > Parvularculaceae > Parvularcula > Parvularcula sp. IMCC14364. The sequence goes on from NZ_CP132334.1 coordinate 1,980,983, forward strand.
TGTCGCGGGGATGTCAGTGGCGCTCGCAGATGCGAAGCCGAACCCGGCGATGGCGAGCATCGCACCGAAAAATGTTTTTAAGTGCATCATAGCTGTCTCCTTCTGCTTACGGAGCAGATATGGCGATGCCATTGCGGCTTCCAGAGCAGGCAGAAATTTCTATCAAAACCTGTGTTTTGACTTATCAGGCCGCCTGTTCGCGCTGGCTCTGTGTTGCCTGCACACGTGGCTTGAGCAAAGCAGACTTCTCGTCCACAGGAATGGACTTATAGACCACTGGGTCGATGATATTCATGCGTGCCCGTGCTGCCGAGAGCGGTTCTTCAAGCAGCGCCTCAATATCTTCTGCAGGCAGCCAGGCCGATTTATCCCCCATGGCTTTGGCTTCCTTCATGGCACTGAGGATTTTCATGCCGGGCTTTTCAACCTTCCCGGCCAGCGCCCCGATCCATGTAATCAGGCGCAAGCCCTCATTGCCGGTCTGTGTGCGGGTATAGATCAACAGACAAAGTTCGCCCAGCGTGTCACGGCCATAGCCGGTGATGACATGCGCCACTTCAAAATTCAGCGACATGCGGCGCATTTCTGGGAACTGTGTCTGCTCGGTATAGCCGATGCCAGCTTCCTCTGCCGCACCAACAACACCGTCAGGTGTCAGATTCTCTCCTTCCATGAAGGCAAGATAGGCTCTGCCCACAGAGCCGTCAGGCAAACTGCGCAGCCACTCCTTACGGGTCATGATCTCTTCAAGTTTCACCGGCTCGGTGGCAACACGGCGGCCATAGTCGCTGCTGACAAAGCGCTCGAAAAAGCGGTGATGGCTTTTGCCCGCCATGGCGCCGACAATTTCAAATACCTGCCGTGTGTCTTCCTTATTGGCGAGTAGCTTCATGACCGACGCAAAAGCATGAAAGGGTGCAACGGGCTGCGTTGGAGGCACGGGAAAACCTTCAATGGTTTCAAGCTCTTCCACGCGATACTTCCTGCTGAAAGATAACGGTCTGTAACCCATGCGCCTGATCTCCTGTTTCTATCACATGCCGAATGTAGGCATTGCCAACATTGCGGTCAAGATGCGCCTTGACCCGTTCCCTGGCCCTGTTTAAGCGCAACTTATGAACGCACCCTTGCATATTAGCGGCCTCGCCGAAATCGCTGACCAGTATGATGCCCTTTTGTGCGATGCCTGGGGCGTGATCCACAATGGCATTGAGCTTTTCCCCGGTGTAGCCGACGCGCTGACAAACTTTCGCGAAACGCGCGGGCCGGTCTTCATTCTGACCAACGCACCGCGCCTGAACGACGTGATCCCGCCACAACTGGACAGGCTTGGCCTGCCGCGCAGCGCCTATGATGGCGTTGTCACCTCCGGCGATGCAACGCGCGCGTCAGTTGAAGCCTTTCGCGGCCAGCCCGCTTTCAGGCTCGGCCCGGACAAGGATGACACGTTGTTTGAGGCACTGGATATTGAGTTCGTTCCCCTTGAGCAGGCAAAATTCATCCTTTGCACCGGCCTGTTTGATGACAGCACGGAAACGCCAGAGGATTACCGGGAGATGCTGTCGCAGGCCAAGGAGCTGAACCTGCCGATGATCTGCGCCAATCCGGATACTGTCGTGCAACTTGGCGACCGCATGATTTATTGCGGCGGCGCACTGGCACAGGTCTATGACCAGCTTGGCGGCGAGACGCTGCTCTCCGGCAAGCCGCATGAGCCGATTTATGACCTGGCCATGTCCCGGCTCACAAAAGCCAATAATGGCACCCCGCCGCAGCGGGTTCTGGCTGTCGGCGATGGTTTGCAGACAGACATCCTGGGGGCTAACAGGCATGACCTTGATGTGGTATTCGTGGCCCATGGTATTTTCAGCAAGGAAGCGCGCAATGATGCCGGTGTTCTGGATATGGAAAAACTGAACCGGTTACTGTCAGACCATGACGTGCACGCCCATGCTGCAATGGATCAGCTGGCCTGGTGAAAACGCATATGCCGACCATTATTCATACGCCCCTGAATTGCGCCCTGTCAGAGGCACACCGTGGCCATGTGGCTGTGATGGGCAATATGGACGGTGTGCATAAAGGCCATCAAGTCCTGATTGGCGAAGCTGCCAGATTTGCGCAGGAAAGACAGAAGCCACTTGGTGCGATTATCTTTGATCCGCATCCGCGTCAGGTATTTGACCCGACCGGCGATCCGTTCCTCTTGACCAGTCGTGAACAGAAGATCGCCCTTTTGGGAGAACAGGGAATCGACACCGTCTTTGTGGTGCCTTTCAACAGGCAACTGTCGATGTTGAGCCCGGAAGATTTTGTGAATGACATTCTGGGCAACGTGCTGGGGCTTGCAGGTGTTGTGGTTGGCGAAGGCTTCCGGTTTGGGCAGAAACGCGCGGGCACGACACAGGCATTGGAAAGCCTGGGTGAAAGCGCCGGGATGAGTGTGCACATTGTTGCGCCTGCTGCCATGGCGGGCGCCAGCGAAAAATACTCATCCTCACAGGCGCGTCAGGCCCTGCGAGATGGCAAACCGGAGGTGGCCGCAGATATCATGGGGCGGCCCTTCACTGTGGAAGGGATTGTGCAGAAGGGTCAGCAACTGGGGCGCACCCTGAATTTTCCAACCGCCAATATCAGTACAGAGAACTATATCCAACCGGCAAAAGGGGTTTACGCCGTAACCGCGCGAATCGGAGAGAACGAAGCCAGAGGCGTCGCCAATTTCGGTAACCGGCCTACGGTAGATGGCAAGGGCGTGTTGCTGGAAGTCTTCCTGTTCGATTTCGATCAGGACATTTACGGCGAGACACTGTCGGTATCATTCCATCACTTCATCAGACCTGAACAGAAGTTTGATGGCCTTGATGCCCTGAAAGCGCAGATTGCAGCTGATTGTGACACGGCTGCCCGCCTGCTGGCCTGAAACAGCGCCTCTCACCCCGCTCGCGCAAACGTTGCAACCGCCTGCCCGGCGCCCCAATAGCGCCCCATTGCGGCCTTAATTTTTGTTAACCATGACATTGCTGGGACAGAAAAGTGACCAAAAAATGCATGGAGACCCGTAATGGACCTGACAGGACGCTGGCTTCGCAAGCCCTTAAAATATGCTCTGGCGCTCATCGCGCCGCTCACCCTCGGTACTGTTGCCGCGCAAGCTGCAGATAACAACAGCCGCTATGGCTCTGAGCGATATGGCTATAATAATTATGGCAACTCTAATAACCAGAGCGAATTTGTGCGCTGCAAGTCAGAAGACTTTCGTAAGCGCACCTGTCGGCTGAATGGTCGTATCCGGAATGTCTCTTTATATGACCGGGAATCAAAGGCTCAGTGTCGCCGTGGTAATGACTGGGGCTATCGCAATAATCAGATCTGGGTCCAGAATGGCTGTCGTGGCGTCTTCCGCGTCACTTATGAGTTTTCCCGTAATGGCTATGATAACAACGGCTATGGAAACAATAACGGCTATGGTTATGGGAATAATGGATACGGCAATAATGGCTATGGCAATAACGGGTACGGTTATGGCAATAATTATGGCCTCTCCCGCGACATTGCGATCGGTAACTGCATCGCGCGTGCAGAAACGCAGCTGAGACGCGATGGCTTCAGGCGTGCCCGTTTTGAACGTGTACAGCGCGCAAGCCAGGGACGCAGAGGCGGTGGCTGGAATCTGGAACTGATATTCCGTGTGCCCCATGATAACCACTTCCACTATCCGGTCTTCGGCTGTGAAGCCTCCCGTGACTATACACGCCTCACCCGCTATGACTTTGGCGATGGCGGACGGCAGTGCGGGTTCAATTTCCGGCTCAGCGGATACTAATCCCCCTGTCCAGTAGTTGAGACTGTATAGCCCGGGCACTCACCCGGGCTATTTTATGTCACAAGCGTTTCAACTTTGAGGAGAAAATGTCCTCAAACCTTCTCGGGGAACTTGCAAATAGCCATCAATGTGATATTGTATCATCACGTAGGGGTTGGTCACGCAGAAGAAAGGTTCGCCTATGACACCTGCATCCCCCCTGAAAGCCGTCAGCTTGTTCGTGATTTTTGCCGGCAGTCTGACTTTCTCCCCTTCCATGGCGGACAGCCGCGACACGTCGGATCATTATCTGAGCTGCTCATCAGATGGCAGTGACACACGTATTTTCTGTCCGATCCCGGTTTCCGCCAATAAAATCTGGCTCTCGGAACAATACTCCCAGGCACCATGCGTTTACGGCGAGTCATGGGGCCTGCAGGATGTCTATATCTGGACATCTTTTGGCTGTGCGGCAGAATTTGGCGCTGAATATGACGCTGATCTGGACGCACCAGTGACAACGCCGCTTGAATCACCTCTCGAAGGGCGCTTCCTGCGCGAAGCCTAAGCGCCATGGAAGCAGAAGACTTGCAGTTGTCGCCTGATGCTGTAGAGATCAGGCATGGCCCATTTTGTTGATCCGTTTTTTCGAATTACAGGCCCGGTCTTCCGTCTCATATCGTCGGCAGGCCGGGAGATATAAGTATTGGCGCTGGTAGCGAACCCGCGCTAGACGATTTTCAACACGATTGACAGCGGACCAGAATTCAATGCCTGACAGCAATGATGCGCCAGATACAGGGCGCGATTACAAAGATACACTTTTCCTTCCAAATACCGGGTTCCCCATGCGCGCCGGCCTGCCCAAGGCAGAGCCAAAACTGTTGCAGCGCTGGGCGGACATGGGCCTCTACCGGCAGTTACGCGAGGACGCCCGTGGGCGCACACCTTTCGTGCTTCACGATGGGCCGCCATACGCCAATGGCAACATCCATATGGGCACCGGGCTGACAAAAATTCTCAAGGACATGATTGTGCGCTCTCGGCAGATGGACGGTTTTGACGCCAATTACGTCCCCGGCTGGGACTGCCATGGCTTGCCGATCGAATGGAAGGTCGAGGAAGAATTCCGCGCCAGAGGGCGCAATAAACGCGATGTACCGGCTGTTGAGTTCCGTGCCCAGTGTCGCACCTATGCCCAGAAATGGCTGGATATCCAGTGTGACGAGTTTCGCCGTCTTGGCGGCGAGGGGGATTGGGAAAATCCGTACACCACAATGGCTTTCACGTCAGAAGCGGTTATTGCCCGTGAATTGCTGAAATTCGTTGATGCGGGCCTGCTCTATCGCGGCTCGAAGCCTGTTATGTGGTCGCCTGTCGAACAGACGGCGCTGGCCGAAGCGGAAATCGAATATCATGATCACCAGTCAACAACAATCTGGGTGAAATTCCCGTTTGCTGATGGCAAGGCCCCTGCCGGGCTGGAAAATGCGTCCATCGTGATCTGGACCACAACGCCATGGACGATCCCTGGCAACCGGGCCATCTGCTATGGTCCACGCATGTCCTATGGTGTGTACGAAGTTTTGGAAATGCAGGGTGATCTCGACTTTGAACCATGGTCAAAGCCGGGCGACCAGTTGATTGTCGCAGACGCTCTGGCTGAAAGCGTTCGCAGTGCTGGCCTCATCGCCGAATGGAAAAGACTGGATGATGTCCCCCCCGAAAGCCTCGCAACAGCGCTCTGCCATCATCCGCTGCGCGGACATGCAGAAGGCTATATGTTCGATATTCCCCTGCTCTCCGGCGACCATGTGACGGATGAAGCGGGTACGGGCTTTGTCCATACCGCTCCGAGTCACGGGGCTGAGGACTTTGATGCCTGGATGGCCCATGGCCTTTCCATGACAGACATTCCGCATACGGTAAACGAGATGGGTGCCTATACCAGTGAGGCTCCCGGTTTTGAAGGCCGACAGGTGATTGTCACGGAAGGCAAGAAGAAGGGCAAGGATGGCGATGCCAACAAGGCCGTCATTGATGCTCTGCTGGAGCATGGTGCACTGCTGGCGCGCGGGCGCCTGAAACACTCCTATCCCCATTCCTGGCGTTCGCGCGCGCCTGTGATTTTCCGGAATACGCCGCAATGGTTTATCGCCCTCGGCAAAAAAATGGCCGATGGCACAAGCCTGCGCGAGAAAGCGCTGAAAGGCATCGACGATACAGGTTTCACCCCGGCACAGGCGCGCAACCGTATCCGCTCAATGGTCGAGGGACGCCCCGACTGGCTGATCTCCCGCCAGCGCGCCTGGGGGGTTCCGATCACGATTTTCGTTAACCGGGAAACCGGTGACATTCTCAATGACCCGGCAGTGAACCAGCGTGTCCTGTCAGCAATTCAGGAACGCGGCGCGGACGCCTGGTTTGACACACCGATGGAAGATTTTCTGGGTCCGGATCATCCCGTCGATGATTACGAGAAAGTTGAAGACATTCTGGATGTGTGGTTCGATTCAGGTTCCACTCACGCCTTCGTACTGGAAGACCGGGAGGATCTGACCTGGCCAGCTGACGTCTATTGTGAAGGCTCTGACCAGCATCGCGGCTGGTTCCAGTCTTCCCTGTTGCAAAGCTGTGGCACCAGGGGGCGTCCACCCTACAAGCATATCATCACCAATGGTTTTGTGGTGGACAGTGACGGGCGTAAAATGTCCAAGTCCCTCGGCAATGTGATCCTGCCGGAAACAATCATCAAACAGTATGGCGCGGAGATCATCCGTATCTGGGCGGCCAGTATTGACTACACCGAGGATCCGCGCGTTGGCGACGAGATTATCGGGTCGGCGGTCGATGCCTACCGCAAATTGCGCAATACATTGCGCTATCTGCTGGGGGCTGTCTCAGGCTATAGCGAGGCTGAAACCGTTGATGTGCAGGAGATGCCGGAGCTTGAACAATATGTCCTGCATCTGTTGGCTGGTGTCGATGCGGACGTACACAAATCCTACGCGGCTTTCGATTTCAAGGCTGTGTGGCGCCGTGTCAGTGATTTCTGCTCTCTGGACCTGTCTTCCTTCTATCTGGATATCCGCAAGGACAGCCTCTATTGCGACAGCCCGGACGATATGACCCGCCGTGCCGCGCGCACGGTCATGAACACATTACTGGACCACATCATGCGCTGGCTCGCGCCGATCTGTCCGTTCACAACAGAAGAGGTATTCCTGCACCGCTATCCCGATCAGGAACATACATCTGTGCATCTTCTGCAATTTGCAGATGTGCCATCTGAGTGGAACAATGCAGCGCTTGCCGGGAAATGGGGAAAAATCCGTACAGTACGCAAAGTTGTCACCGGTGCACTGGAAGTCGAAAGACGCGAAAAGCGAATTGGTGCCAGCCTGGAAGCAGCCCCAGTCATTCATATTGAAGATGATGTGCTGCGCGCGCTCTGCCAGGATGTAGACTGGGCGGAGTTGAGCATTACCTCCGCTGCGACGCTGACGGATGGCACCGGACCTGCAGAAGCCTTCAGGCTGGATGAAACGGCTGGCGTCAGTGTGCTGCCGACAAAAGCCGATGGCGGCAAATGCCAACGCTGCTGGCGTATTCTCGAAGAAGTCACAGCTGAGGCATCTATTTGCGGGCGCTGCGATGAGGCGGTGACAGCACTTGAGCAAAAGACCGATGGCTGAGACCGTGAACACTCCGCGCGGCATGATTAAAGATGCGATACGCCTTGCGGCGGTCAAAGGCCGCAAGGCCGCGCGCAATCCCTTGTTCCGGCCTGTACTGCTGATGTCGCTGATCATCATTATCGTGGACCAGATCAGCAAGCACATCGTGCTTTATGCCAGCCCGCTTGGTGGCCCCTATTGTAGCCCGACCACGCCGGAATTTTGCGGCCGCATTGAGCTATCCGGCATCTTCGATCTGACCATGGTCTGGAACCGGGGCGTGAGCTTTGGCCTTTTTGCCGGTGGCATGACTTCCCGGGTAATTTTCTCGACGCTCAGCATCTGCGTTGCTTTCGGACTTTTAATCTGGCTGACGGACCTGAAAAGGCGCGTCGCTGCTATTGGTGTCGGCCTGATTATCGGGGGGGCACTCGGCAATGCCTATGACCGCATTGTCTATGGTGCTGTCGTCGATTTCCTAGATTTTTCAGGGCTTTACTTCCCTTATGTGTTCAATGTAGCCGATGCGGCCATCAATGTGGGCGTGGCCTGTCTCGCCTATGATGCCTTTTTCGGCGGTAATGCAAAAAGCCGTGACCGAAGGACGGATAAAAGCCTTTAAGGCCTTCCCTCTGCCTGCTCTCCTCGTTATATTCGCGCTTCCTATGGTTAAGGAGTTGATATCCATGAACAAGTCTCCCCGTCTGCTGGTTGCCCTCACCGCACTCGGCCTCGCTGCTTCAGCTTGTGCCAGTGGTGGAAACGAGTTCGGCCGCAATCGCGATGCCCCGGATGAGTTTGCTGTGGTCACCAAGGCTCCCCTGACATTGCCGCCTGACTTTGCGCTGCGGCCACCACGCCCCGGCGAAACACGCCCTCAGGAGAAATCACCTTCTGAACGTGCGCAGCAACTGCTGCTTGGCGATGAATCATCCGCCCCGCCAACAGATGGTGAGCTTGCGCTTATTCAGGCTGCCGGTGCGCTGAATGTGGACCCGAACATCCGCTCTATTCTGGGAGCAGAAAATGGTGGCTGGGCTGAAAAAGATGACAGCCTCACTAACCGCCTGATTTTCTGGCGTGTGAGCAATAACCAGATTGATGACTCAGCAGCTCCGCTGCGTGTTGAAGATCCGGAAGAATGGCTGGCCAGCCGCCGCCGCTCGATTGAAAATGTCACCGCCGGTGAGCAGGTCGTGATTGCCAAGACGAGCCGCGCCCTGAAGCTGCCGGGCGTGCGCTAGTCCAGATCCGACTTTTATGTAATGTGAAGCACCGCTGGAAAGTCTGGCGGTGCTTTTTATTTGCCACCTGAACGGAGCAGACCTTGTCTTACGATCAGACAGCACCGGATATATCTGCCAGCCCTCAACAGACATTTTGGCTGTTGCGCCATGCGCCGCAAACCACTGGCTTCAACAAGCTGCGCAAACGACTGAATCGCCTGGCCCTTCAGGCCGTCAGTGATTTTTCGATGCTGCAAAATAGCCGCCGCTGGCTGGTTTGCCTGTCCGGTGGCAAGGACTCCTGGGCAATGCTCGGCATCCTCATGGACCTGAAGGAACGCGGCGACCTGCCCGTGGATATTCTGGCCTGCAATCTCGATCAGGGCCAGCCGGGTTTCCCGCCAACCACAATACCGGACTTCCTCAATGAGGCCGGCATCGCCCACAGAATAGAGTTCCGTGACACTTATCGTGTCGTGACGGAGAAAATTCCCGCAGGGCAGACATATTGTGCCCTCTGCTCCCGCCTGCGGCGCGGGAACCTGTATCGTATCGCGCGCGAAGAAGGGTGTGATGCGGTCGTTCTGGGGCACCATCGCGAGGACATTCTTGAGACGTTTTTTCTCAATTTCTTCCATGGCGGACACCTGGCTGCAATGCCGCCAAAGCTCCTGAACGATCAAGGTGACCTGACTGTCCTGCGCCCCCTCAGTTACTGTGCAGAGGATGACCTTGCCAGGTACAGCGCCGCATTACGCTTTCCCATCATCCCCTGTGATCTCTGTGGCTCTCAGGATGGTTTACAGCGTAAGGTCATCAAGCAGATGATTGACCGTATGGAAACGGACTCTCCCGGTCGCAAGGAAACGATGTTGCGTGCGCTGGCCCATATCAAACCCGGCCACATGCTGGACCGGGACCTGTTTGATTTTGAGAGCCTTGTTGCTGAGAAGACCGATAGTCTTAAGGGCTAGCCTGCCTCCCGCCATAAGGGCATAATACCCCATGCCGAATCACCCTGCCCTGACATCATACCGCGAAGCGCAAGACACACCGCGCCATATCCACCGCCTGCCACCGGAAGCAGTGAACAGAATTGCGGCCGGGGAAGTCGTTGAACGGCCGGCAGCTGCGGTCAAGGAACTTGTGGAAAATGCGCTGGATGCGGGTGCCACCGACATCAGTATCGCGATCAGCGAAGGTGGCAAGAGCCATATCTCCATCCTCGATAATGGCTGCGGCATGGACCATGACAGTCTGCTGCTTTGCGTGGAACGTCACGCCACATCCAAACTGAAGCTTTCCCATGAAGGCGACTATGACCTGACCAATATCGCAACCATGGGGTTTCGGGGTGAGGCCCTTCCGTCGATAGGCGCGGTGGCACGCCTTGATATCACCTCGCGCCCGATAGGAGCCGATACAGCCTACAAGCTGTCTGTACACGGCAGCAAAATGAGTGTACCAGCCCCCGTTGCCTTTGCCGGTCATGGCACACGTGTTGATGTTGCGGATCTGTTTTTTGCAACGCCCGCGCGGTTGAAATTCATGAAGTCAGACCGCGCTGAAACGATAGCTATAACCGATGTGGTCAAAAGACTGGCCATGGCGCGGCATGATGTCGCTTTTTCCATGACCTCCAATGACCGGAAAGTTTTCGCCTACCCGGCTGAACCCGATACACCCGATGGCAGTCTGGCGCGCCTTGCGAAAATCATGGGCGCAGAGTTCGGCGAGAACGCACTGGCGATTGAAGCCATTCGCGAAGATGTGCGCCTGACCGGATTTGCCGGGTTGCCAACCTATAATCGCGGCCTGCCTGACAGGCAATATCTGTTTGTAAACGGACGACCCGTCAAGGATCGCCTCATCATTGGTGCCATTCGCGGCGCCTATGCGGATTTTCTGGCCCGCGACCGGCATCCCTCTGTTGTTCTGTTTCTGGAGGTGCCGCCAGAGCTTGTTGACGTGAATGTCCACCCCGCCAAAACAGAAGTGCGTTTTCGGGACGCAGGTCATGTGCGCGGCCTGCTGGTTTCCGCATTGCGCCACGTGCTGGCTGAGGCAGGGCACAGAGCCTCCACCACTGTTGCCGACTTCGCGCTTGGCCGCATACAGAGCGGTGGCGGCAGCACGGCAGGCAGACATGGCAGCTCGAATATGCCGCCGCGTGCCTTCAGGGCCGGCAATCCGTTTGCCGAGGCGCAGGCCCCCCTGACACAAGGAATGGCCGAAACGCCCGCGGCTTTTGAAGGCGTCGATGCGCCAACCGCCCGCGCGGACATGCCCCTGCAGGATATTCCGCAGCAGATAAAAGAGGATTACCCGCTGGGCGCAGCACGCGCGCAACTCCATGAAACTTATATCGTCAGTCAGACAGCGGATGGTTTGTGTATTATCGACCAGCATGCCGCCCATGAGCGCCTTGTCTATGAGCGCATGAAACGCGCCCTTGCGGCTGGCGGCGTTGCCCGGCAGGGCCTGTTGATCCCGGAAGTCATAGAGCTGGAACGCGATGAAGCACGTCTGCTTGTTGAACGGGCAGCAGAATTTGCTGAGCTGGGGCTCGTTCTGGAAGAGTTTGGTGACGGCGCTGTGCTGGTGCGCGAAACGCCTGCCTTGCTCGGCGACACCAACATTCAGGGACTGGTCAAGGCACTGGTCGAAGACATCAGCAGCATTGGCGAAGGTCTCGCGCTGAAAGAACAACTGGAAGAAATCTGCGGCACTATGGCCTGTCGCGGTTCTGTGCGTGCCGGACGCCGCTTGCTGCCGGAAGAAATGAACGCCCTGCTGCGGGAGATGGAAGCAACGCCCCATTCCGGCCAATGCAACCATGGACGGCCAACCTATGTGGAGTTAAAACTGGCTGACATAGAAAGACTTTTTGGGCGGCGTTAGTGAAACAAGAAAAACATATCAGTTTGCGCGAACTTGGCGACTGGCAGCCAATGAGCGATGAAGACATGCGGGCGCAGGCGCAGGGTTTTTATGAAACAGTCCGTAAACGCCATTCCATTCGCGACTACGCAACTGATCCCGTGCCGGGGGATGTGATCGAAACCTGTATCCGGGCTGCCGGTACTGCCCCCTCCGGCGCCAATCACCAACCCTGGCATTTCGCGCTGGTGGGAGACGCAGCTATCAAGAAGCGAATCCGTGAGGCGGCAGAAGCAGAAGAACGGGAGTTTTATGCTGGCAAGGCTGGCGCAGAATGGCTCGACGCCCTCTCCCCTATTGGCACCGATCAGCACAAGCCACATCTGGAAGATGCGCCCTGGCTGATCTGCATTTTCGCCCAGCGCCGCGGCGGCGTTGATGCAGGTGATAACCGCAAGAATTACTATATTCATGAAAGCGTTGGTATTGCGACGGGTATGCTGATTACCGCCCTGCATCAGGCAGGGCTGGTCACCCTGACGCATACCCCCAACCCCATGCATTTTCTCAACGAAATTCTTGGCCGCCCCGCAACGGAGAAACCATATCTCATCCTTGTTGTTGGCAAACCGGCAGAAGATGCGAGCGTGCCCGAACATGCACTGAAGAAGAAGCCTCTGATGGATATCATGAGCGTCTTCTGATGCCGGAGCTGCCGCAGCAGAACTGCGCACCCTGCTTGCTTTCATGACGCTACCAGCTAGTCTGCCCATATGTTTATAAACTTTTTTCAGGAACTGAAGTCAGCCGATATTCCCGTTTCGCTGCGCGAATATCTGACGCTGATGGAAGCGATGGATGCCAATCTTGCCAGCCGCAAGGTTGAGGATTTCTATTATCTTTCACGCGCAGCGCTGGTCAAAGACGAGCGCCATCTCGACAAGTTTGACCGCGTCTTCGGGCATGTCTTCAAAGGACTGGAGACTGTGGAAGAAGGCCTGCTGGCAGAAGCTGAAATACCCGAAGACTGGCTGCGCAATCTGACAGAGAAATATCTGACAGACGAAGAAAAAGCCGAGATTGAATCGATGGGTGGCTGGGACAAGCTGATGGACACCCTGAAAGAGCGCCTGAAAGAACAGGAAAAACGTCATGAAGGGGGCAGCAAATGGATTGGCACCGGCGGCACGTCTCCCTTTGGCAATGGCGGCTACAATCCGGAAGGTGTGCGTATTGGCGGTAAATCGCAGCACAAGCGGGCTGTGAAAGTCTGGGAAAAGCGCGAATATCAAAATCTGGATGACAAAACAGAACTCGGCACCCGGAACATCAAGATGGCCCTGCGAAAGCTGCGCCAGTTTGCCCGCAAGGGCGCACCGGACGAATTTGATCTGGGCGGCACCATTGATGCCACCGCCCGGCATGGCTATCTTGACATCAAGATGCGCCCTGAACGCCGCAATATGATCAAAGTGCTGATCTTTTTCGATATAGGTGGATCGATGGACCCCTATATCAAACTGATGGAAGAGCTTTTTTCTGCTGCAAGAGCAGAATTCAAGCATATGGAATATTTCTACTTCCACAACTGCCTGTATGATTATGTCTGGAAGGACAATAACCGGCGCTGGACGGATAAAACCAAAACCTGGGATGTTCTGCACACATACGGCAATGACTATAAGGTCATTTTTGTGGGAGATGCTTCCATGAGCCCTTATGAAATTTCAGTACCAGGTGGCTCTGTGGAATATTTCAATGAGGAGGCCGGGGCAATCTGGTTCCAGCGCTTGCTCGATATTTACGAGCGTGCCGTCTGGCTGAACCCGATTTCTGAGGACTCATGGCGCTATGTGCCATCGATCCAGATGGTTGAGCAACTGTTTGAAGACCGCATGTTCCCGCTGACGCTGGACGGTCTTGATAAAGCAATGGCGGAATTGAAACGCTAGTCGCGCAGGATTATTTCGATTTGCGCAGACGGCGCACTTCGGCAACGGTCTCGTGCACTTTGTCGCGTAACTCCTGGAGAATGACAGACCGACGTACAACGTCACGTCGTTCCTCCCCGATCAATGTCTCCGCTTGTGCACAGATATCGCCAACATCCCAGGCACCAACACCGCGAGATGCCCCTTTCAGGGCATGGGCGGCATCTTTCCACGCTGCATCTTCTGCATTCGGATCAAGCATACGCGTCCACATATCTGCCTGTTCCTCAAAAATGCTGAGAATTTCATCACGCAAGGCCACATCACCAGAAACGTAGCGGTCGAGATGATCCAGATCGATCAGTGCTGTATTACTCATGCAACTTCCCCTATTTTATTGGAGAAACATACATCAGCGTGATTAACAGGCCGTTATGGATAACGCGAAAATTACATCAATCGCGCAAACACCGTGATCTGGTTAGTCCGTTAACGCCTTATTCAGACTTTTCTTCCTCGGCTGGCGCATCGCTGTCGGCCTCATCCTCAGACCCGGACTCATCTTCCATCGCCTCAAGCTCTGCTTCGAGTTCATCCAGCAGGGGCTCATCGGCAACAGCCTCAGAAACAGCTTCTTCTGCCTTCTCAGCCATGTCAGAAACCTGCTCGGCGGCGGCGTCTTTGACATCTGCAAGTGCGCCCGTAACTGCGTCTGTGGCTTCGGCGGCCTCGTTCTTCACTTGCTCAGTCAGATCAGTCTGCGCGTTATCCTCTTCAGCAGAAGGCTCCGTCGCGCTTTCGTCCGTTGCTGCCTGTTCTGTATCGCCCTCTTCTGACGGGCCAGCGGCTTCCGGATCAGCCTCTGTTACAGCTTCCATATCTGTTGCCGACATGTCCGCATCTTCAGCAAGTTCAGGGTCTGGTGCTGTTGTGTTCTGGAAAGCATCAGCGAGCGCAGCAGCATCATCGGCAGCGCGTCCGGATTTTTCTGTCTCAGAAGGCTCTGCCTCTGGCTCATCGCCTGCTTCTGCTTGCACTGGCTCAGATTCAGGCTCTTTGGCAGCCTGTGTTTGTTCAGATGCTGGCTCAGACCCCTCAAGGGCTTCCGTTGCCACTTCCGTAATATTGCCACCAGAGAGCGTAATTGCTGCGATGATGGCCGCAATAACAACCGTAATGACCAATAATAGCCGTAACATGCCTCTATCCCCTTTCGCGCCTCATGCGCTGCGTAACCTGTCCGTCGCCCCCGACGTATGATTTACCATACTTCCGATTTAGGGATGACTCAAGCAAACACAATACATCCCTCACAATTCACATCTTCAAGGGATGAAGCAGACTTGTGAGATGCCAATAAATACGGCTAAGCCCTGCTCTTGATTGCAATTCCGGAGTGACAAATGGCGGCAACAGAAAGCGTATTCATCGGCAAGGGCGAACAGCCCGTGGGTCTCGCCTTGAAATATGCCAACCGGCACGGCCTTGTTTCAGGTGCAACAGGCACCGGCAAAACTGTCACCCTGCAAATTCTGGCAGAGGGTTTTTCCGATGCCGGGGTGCCGGTTTTTGTTGCAGATGTGAAAAGTGACCTCGCCGGCATGGCTGTTGCCGGCACGGAAAAAGATTTCCTCGAAGAGCGCGCCACCACCGTGGGCCTGTCGCCTTACGATTATCGCGGGTTTCCAGTCACCTTCTGGGACCTGCATGGCGAACAGGGGCACCCGATCCGGGCGACGGTCAGTGAGATGGGGCCTCTCCTGCTGTCACGCCTGCTCGACCTGAACGATACCCAGGAAGGCATTCTGACCCTCGCGTTCCGCGTGGCCGATGACGAGAAGATGCTATTGCTGGACCTGAAGGACCTGCGCGCCCTGTTGGTAAATGTCGCCGAGCGCCGCAAGGAACTCTCCGCCGAATATGGCAATGTCTCAGCGGCCTCGGTCGGCGCAATCCAGCGCAAGCTGCTTGCCCTGGAAGAACAGGGCGCGGACAAGTTTTTTGGGGAACCGGCGCTGGAACTGGCTGACTTTCTGCGCACTGATGAGGATGGCAAGGGAATCATCAATATCCTCGCGGCTGACAAGCTGATGATGACGCCGAAACTCTATGGCACCTTCCTGCTCTGGCTGCTTTCGGAGCTGTTCGAGGAATTGCCCGAGATAGGTGACCCGGACAAACCGATCTTCGCGTTCTTTTTCGATGAAGCACATCTGCTGTTTGATGATTGTCCAAAAGCACTGCTGGAAAAGATCGAGCAGGTGGTCAGGCTGATCCGCTCCAAGGGTGTTGGCGTTTATTTTGTGACGCAAAACCCCATGGATGTGCCTGACAGTGTATCCAGCCAGCTGGGTAACCGCGTCCAGCACGCCCTGCGCGCGTTTACGCCAAAGGAAAAGCGCGTCATCAAGGCCGCAGCGGAGACCTTTCGCCCCAACCCAAAATTCAAGTCAGAGGATGTGATTACACAGCTTGGCATCGGCGAAGCGCTGGTCAGTACCCTGCTGAAAAAAGGTGTCCCCTCGGTCGTTGAGCAGACATTGATCCGTCCTCCCTGCTCCCAGATGGGCCCTATCACCAAAAAGCGCCGCAAGGAACTGATGTCAGCGTCAAGCATGGAAGCGAAGTATCGCAAACGGCTTGACCGTCATTCAGCCTACGAAATCCTGCATGAGCGTGCGGAAAAGGCTGCCGCCGAGGCGGAGCGGCTGGAACAGGCAGAGGAGCAGGAAAAACTGCGGGCTGCCAAAGCGAAGAAGAGTAAAAGCTCTACCGGCAAACGCCGCTCTTCCCGGCGTCAGAGCACCAGCGAGGCTGTCTTCAAACAGGCTGCCAGAACAGCAACCAGCCAGATTGTCCGTTCACTGATGCGCAGTATTCTGGGTACGTTCAAGAAATAGTCAGATATGAAAAACGCCGCCCTTTTGAGGCGGCGTTTCTGTCAACGTAGCGTAGGCACAATTAAAGGTTGATCGTGCCGCCAGGGCCGGTATTGCCTGGGCCTGTGCTGCCGGGACCGGTATCGCCTGCACGGCGCGCATTCCACTGTGACCAGAAGCGATCAAATTCTTCCTTGTCACGCGCTTTTTGCAATTCTTCCATATAGGACTGGAATTCCTGCTTGGCATCTTCCAGCTTCTTGCGCTCTTCCTCGAGACGCTTGATTTCGGCATCGCGCCACTCGTCGAAAGCGGCATTGCCGGTGCGGTTCGACTGCGCCTTGCCGTCAAAAGCTGATTTGAGGTTGTCACCCATCCGGTTCATGCTTTGCTCAACATTCCCCCAGGTGGAGAAATCAAGCCCCCAGTCGCGCCCCCAGATCATGTAGGCGATCATAAAGACGCCGACGAACCAGAATACGCCAGTCATGAAAGACACGACCATGATAGCAATGTTCAGCGGCGTCCATGCCGGACGCAGTTGATGGCGCCAGTTGCCTTGCGATGATGAAGATGAAGTTGTTGTGTTCATATCGTGTAAAGTCCTCTCATTACAAATTCGACGCCCTGTGTTATAGAAATGGGGAGGCCTGGCGCCCTGTTCAAGGGTTTGTGATCCATAAAAATGCCCGGATCATGGGGGTTCTACCTCGCGCAGCTTCGCGATTATCTCTTCAGGTTTGGCTCTCTTGCCCATTCTGTTGCTCCATTACTGAAGCCAGAACTAAATCAACTTATGGGCCACTTTCCGGGAAGCACTCCAGTACTCGGCCAGGACTCACTTACTATCCGGGCACTGCCTGGGGGAAGATTCCGGTTTTCGCCAGTGTGGTGGACGGAAAACCTGCATTTACTGCCCTTTCGGACTAGTCCGGATTTTGCTTGTGCTTGTGCACGGATTCTTCTATGGAGCATTCATCGATATTTGGCCGGACGACCTGGGCCGTGCGTTGTTTTGTTTTTGTACAAGCGCTGACGTTTTAGACTTTTCCCCAAAATCGACTACCAGAGACTTTGTAACGTGTGCTGAGTGCGCGCCATTGTTTCGCTAAACTATCGTCAGTGAAAGGACGTGAATATGACTACCGGTACTGTAAAATTCTACAACGACCAAAAAGGTTACGGCTTCATTCAACCTGATACAGGCGGCGCGGACGTTTTTGTCCACGCGACAGCTCTTCAGCGTTGTGGCATTGCTGGTCTCAACGAAGGCCAGAAAGTTGAATTCGAAACTGAAGTTGACAAACGCAGCGGCAAACCTGCTGTCAGCACACTCGAAATCGCCTAAACAGGTTCGGGGCGCAACGCCCTGTCAAATCTGACTTATGAAGCCCTGAGCATATTGTTCAGGGCTTTTTGCTGTCTGCTGACCTGCTTTTCTCCCGGCGGCACCGATCCGAACAATATCGCACCTCATGCCAGACCTTTTCCCATTTCTTGCGCCAGGTGAACGGTCGCCCGCATGTCACGCACACCTTTTGCGGCAGGTCTGACTTGCGGCGCATTTTCATGGGATCGTCCTGATTGAAAATCCAAGCCCTTTGGCCCGCGCTACCAGGATAACAATAAGGGGGGAGGGATAATCCGGATAGCGCGAGCAGCCCTGACAGGGATAAAGGGGGGCATTGTCAGGACACTCCGGAGATAGAGTTTGGCAGCGCGAATACAAGTGCACTCAGTGCAGTTTTCTTCAACAATCGATGTTTTCCTGCTTTTTTCCGTTCACAAAAAAGTGTGCACACTGTGCCACTGGCTTTTGTCTCTGTTTGGCACGCTTCATTCCCGGCCGATCAGCCAACTGTAAAGGTCACTTGACAAATCACCCGGCGAATCCCAAATTGTAAAGCGAGCTTTACAGGCTTCGGCGGATCCACCGCCAGGAAAGGAGACAGACAATGCAAACCAATCCTGAACTCTGGAAGACCCTCAGCGCCTTACCGTTTGAACAGAATGCCGTTCCCTTCGGTTTCGCCGGACGACTCGCCCGCGACAATGGCTGGTCCGGCGACTTCGCTGAACGTGTCATCAATGAATACAGGAAATTCGCATATCTCGCGATGGTCGCCGGCCATGAGGTCACGCCCTCTGATGAGGTAGACCAGGTCTGGCATCTGCACATGACATATACGCGCCATTACTGGGGGCCTTTTCAGGACGCATTGGGCAGGCCGCTGCACCATGGGCCAACGCAAGGCACTAGCAGCGACAAGGCACGCTTTGATGACAATTATGCCCACACGCTGGCGTCTTATGAGCGTGAATTCGGGGACGTGCCGCCAGCAGACATCTGGCCGGACGCAACAATACGCTTTGGCGACGCCCCCTTCTATCAGCGGGTCAACAAGGCGACGCATCTGGTCCTGCCGGTGCCACGTGCCGTGCGTCAGCTTCTTTCTGCCAGAAACAGACTGGCACTGGGCCTGTTGTCGGTTCTGGGGCTCTCCGGGCTGACCTTTGCCAGCGCCCAGGCCGCTCTGCAGGGTGAGAATAGCGGGGGCTGGCCCCTTTTCGTCTGGCTTCTGCTTGGGGCTGGCGCCTTCCTGATCCTCTTCGGGGTGATCAGCGGCATTAACAGCGCAAAGTCTGCGGCCGCGAAAAAGTCAGGATCAGGCTGCGGCGCAGGCTATGTCAGCGGCGGCAGCGGACGCTCCAGAATGGACAAGGATGCAGATGGAGATGCAGACGGCGGCGGCGATGGCGGCTCTGGCTGTAGTGGCGGCGGATGTGGTGGGGGTGGCTGCGGGGGCTAAGCCCCCCCATCAGATCTCTAGTCGCGCCAGAGACGCCGATAGATCACAGCCGGGAATGCCATCTGCACCCCGGTTGTAAAAACCGTAAATGCAATCGTGGCAACCAGCACGACGATGGTCACAATCAGTACCATAATGCCCATCAGTGCCTCGCCCCCCATGGCTGAGACAGCTGTAAATATTCCCTGCAGGACACTGGTCAGAATCTGGAAGGCCATATTGGCAAAGAAAAGTGCCAGGACCAGCATGATATAGCCGCCCAAAATCGTCCAGAAATGCCCTTTTGTCCTGCTCCATGAGTTCACCAGCATCAACCGGTTCTCACAGGCAGAGGCCGCTGGAAAGGGTGCCAGCTTGGTAAAGAAGAACATCATCAGAATTAGCGCCAGGAACCCGGCAAAGAAAAGGCCGCCCATGAAACCAAACAACGGCGTCGGATCATCATCAAGACGATCGAGATTCTGGAAAAAGTCGAACATTTCCGGGTTCATGGAGAACGCAATCAGGAAACCTATCCCGTAAAAAACATATTGCAGGATACCGATAATCAGCCAGGCAAAAAATGTCCGCCACATTGGCCCGTCAAGACGCAGGGTGAACCAGCCGCCCGGCTCTTCCCCAAGCCCGACCAGCCGGAAAATACTGGCGATGCCCCCATATAATGGAAGAGACAGCACTGTTGCGGCCAGAACGAAAAGCCCCAGTGCTGACTGCCAGGATCCCCGGAAGATGCTGTTCACAATCGCCATCACGTCTTCAAATGACTCCGGCTCTGGCATGATGTCGGACTCCAGTCGGGAGATCATATCGAAATCAAGCAACCCGACAGCCACAATGATCAACCCGAAAATCAGGATGATATACGGCACCAGCAAGCAGCGCAGCACGGTGAAAAAGCGCTGAAAGCCGAAGGTGAAAGATTCATTCAAAAGGTCCGTGACCGGCATTTTCTCTGACATTGCGTGCTCCCTCGTAAAAAGCTCTTTATTTCTATGTTTTATCAGCGGTGCTGGTGGGCGTACCCACAAACTGCGCTCCCTGACGGAACAGGCTGCCCGCAAACCCGGCATTCAATGCTTGCGTGAATACCATATAAAACATCAGCAAAACATGAAGCACAAAGGCCAGGATCAGATCCTGGCCGCCAGAAGGATCTGACGCTGCTTCAGACGGGACAAGATTTCCGGCAGACTGGATGAAGGTAAAGATGAGCGAGAGGACAATAGCCACCAGCGGCACGATCACAAACTGCACAGCAATCAACAGAGCGAGCATCAACAGCAACAGAACGATATTGATCGCCAACAGGCGCAGCACATTCCAGCCACTGGAAATTTTCAGGGACAGCATCAACGAATTATAGCCGTCGCCCTTCTCCCGCACAGCCCCGAAAATCGGGACAGCATAAAGCCTGAGAGAAAAATAGATCAACGCAATCAGGAAAAGACCGATCAGGGCCAATGGAATGACATTCACAAACCACGGCACAACTGTTTCCGTTTCAATCGTATGCAGACTGTCCGGATTGGGGAAGACGGCAAAAACCTCTCCTTCAATCCCCATCAATGCCGCTGTCGACAGCATCAGGGAGATGAACAGGGGCAGATAGGTCAGAAGAGCGATACCAAGGCCGACCAGAACCTGCAAAACGATATATTTCAAGTGGCGCCAGCCAAAGCGCAGATAGACAGACCCTTCCGGCGGCATCACATCACGCGCCGCAAAGCGGAACAGGGGAATCAGATAGCTGGTTTGCAGGATAAGGGTGAAGACAAAGCGGAAGAATTCCACAGTCCAGTATGTGCGCATGCTCAACCGGTCTGCATTATCCGTTATCAAGCCAATCGCATCAAAATAGCTGGTGCCAAAAGGCGTCACCAGACCGCCGCTTGTCAGTGTTGCATAGAGATAGACAAACAGGATCGGCAGGAAAAACAGGAGCAGCAGCGGAAACCACGCCAGTCGCAAGGCGGTTTCATATTTGTGCCAGGCGAAGCCGAGCGCATCGGTGATGGTCCCGTAAATGGATAGTTTCATGCCTGTTGCCCCGCCCGTTACTGAATACCCCTGTAAATAAAGCCTAACCCTGCCAACAAGCCTATGGCAAGCACTGCCTGTGCCACGCGAAAAGGCATTGATCTCACCGTCTTCCCCCTTATGTTCCGCTGATGAGCGAAATTCACATCATTGGCGGCGGTCTCGCCGGATCAGAGGCTGCCTGGCAGGCCGCCTCACAGTTACAGGCAGCAGGCGTGCAGGATACGCGCATCATCCTGCATGAAATGCGTCCGGTACGCAAAACCGATGCCCACGAAACCGACAACCTCGCAGAGCTTGTCTGTTCCAACTCCTTCCGGTCCGATGATGCGACCCAGAACGCTGTTGGCCTGCTCCATGAAGAGATGCGGCGCTGCGGCTCCCTGATTCTGCGCGCCGCGGACGCCAATCAGGTTCCTGCCGGTGGTGCACTTGCCGTGGACCGGCACTTATTTTCAGGCGCCGTTACGCAGGCGATTGCAGATCATCCGATGATCGAGATTCGCCGGGAGGAAGTTGACGGGCTGCCGCCAGCAGACTGGCACAATGTCATCATCGCCACCGGCCCGCTTACGTCACTGCCGCTGGCTGAAGCCATTCATGACCTGACAGGTGAGGCCGAACTTGCCTTCTTCGATGCCATCGCGCCTATCATCCACAAGGACTCGATCAATTTCGACATCGCCTGGTACCAGTCGCGCTACGACAAGAAAGGTCCCGGAGGTGACGGCGCTGACTATATCAACCTGCCGTTCACGGAAGAAGAATACGAGCATTTTATTGACGCACTGCTGACCGGCGAGAAGACGGACTTCAAGGAATGGGAAAAGAACACGCCCTATTTCGAGGGTTGCCTGCCGGTGGAAGTGATGGCCGAGCGCGGTCGTGAAACCTTGCGTTTTGGCCCCATGAAACCGGTCGGCCTGACCGACCCGCGCACCGGCAGCCGCCCCCATGCCGTTATGCAGCTGCGACAGGACAATGCGCTGGGCACATTGTATAATATGGTCGGCTTTCAAACAAAGCTGAAATATGGCGCACAACAGGAAGTGTTCCGACTTATTCCCGGCCTTGAAAAAGCACAGTTTGCCAGGCTTGGCGGCATCCACCGCAATACATTCATCAATTCCCCCAGGCTACTCGACGAAACCTTCCGTATGAAGAAAGCAGAGCAGTTGCGCTTCGCCGGACAGATCACTGGCGTCGAGGGCTATCTCGAAAGCGCTGCCACCGGCCTTCTGGCGGGGCGCTTTGCCGCCCTCGCTGCGCGCGGCCAGTCACCAACACAGGCTTTACCGCCCGAGACCACCGCGCTCGGGGCATTGCACCGGCACATTACCGGCGGGCATCTGTCAGATGGCGCAGGCGCCAAAGGTGCATTCCAGCCCATGAATGTGAATTTCGGCCTTTTCCCCTTTATCGAAACGCCAAAAGAAGATGCTGAGGGCAGGCGCATCAAGGGCAAGGAAAAGGGCTTCGCGCGCAAACGTGCCCTGTGCGCCCGGGCCCTGTCAGACATCGACGACTGGCTCTCCACCATGCAACGCGCCGCCTGATCACCTGAAGAGGAAATAAAAGATGTTGCTGCGCCGTGTCATGGGCCATGTGAAAGACCAGAACTGGCTTGCTGTCGGCATCGATTTTCTGATTGTTGTCTCCGGCGTGTTTATCGGTCTGCAGGTGTCAGAGTGGAATGACAACCGCAACAGCCGGGAAGCCTATCAGCTCGCCAGAGAGCGACTGGTCGCGGAGAGTGAGGCCAATCTCGATGCGGTAGACGCCTTCCTCGCTGGCAAGGAGACCACCCTGCCACTGGTGCGCAGCTCGATTGATGTGTTGCGACGCTGTGCCGCGGCACCAGAAGACCTTGTGCGTTTTGAAGCCGGCCTCAACATCATCCGGGGTACCCCGACACTCCGCCTGCGTCACAGTGCCATAGAGTCCCTCACCAGCAATGAGGCTTTCCTCGCCCAACAAAGTGAGACAGAGCGCAACCGTCTCGACGAATTGCGCCGACGCCTCACACAGGCACAGGACACCCTGAACTGGCTGGAAACATGGCCATTCGACTCGCCAATAGAAGATCACCCTGCCATCGGTTTTGGTGACCTGACGCAAAGCGAGAACATGCCCGGCATAGCAGACAGACGCCTCACACTGAGCGTGCCCCTGGCCGAAGCCTGCCAGGACCAACGGCTGGCCAAACATTTCTATTTGTGGGAACGCGTCGCCCTCTTCCAGAGCATCCGCGCCGGTCAGGTGAAGACCTGGATGGAAGCGAATATCAGCATGATGAGTACAGGGTGATCGTGAGCCGTTGGTGCTGTTTGCACAGCTATCGGCCGTTTTTGGGGCTGGTCAAGAGATGCTCGTCCTTTCCTAATATTATGCAGAGCTGACGACATCTCCTGAAAACGGGAGGCCGGGCTGTCACGGCGACAGAAAAATTTGCCCGGGCATCTTGACTTGTTCTTTTTTTGTTCCATATTTGTCAAATAGAACAAATGGTGATCAATATGCAAATGCCTCTTTCTTTCGCCGCTGATGCGCGCCTGCCGGTCATTCTGGACAGGTTAAGTGCGGCATGGCCGCCGCGCGAGGCGCAAAACGCTGATCCGCTTTCACAGCTCGTTTTCATGCTGGTCAGCGCAGATACGCCCTCAGCCATTGCGCTCGCAGCGCATCAGAGGATGCGCCTGCGCTATCCCCGCTGGAGTGACCTGCGGGACGAAGCCCCCGAGGTGCTGTTGAATGTTCTGCGCGGCGTTGAACGCGCGGTTGAGAAGGCAGTTACCCTGCCCCGCCTGCTGCAGGCCATTGAAGACCGGCACGGTTTGCTGGAACTGGATTTTCTCGGGGGCTGGTCAACGGCAGCAGCCCGCGAATGGCTGGAGGCGTTGCCCGGTGTAGACAGCACAATCAGTGCCGCCACCCTCAATTTCAGCACTCTGCGCCGGACCATTCTTACGCTCAACAACCAGACAGCACGGGCTGCCCGGCGTCTTGGCCTGGTGGAAAAAGGTGCCCCGATGTCTGCGCTTGATCGTCAGGTCATGGACCGGGTACCCGCCGACTGGCAGGCGCGGGAGGTGTCCGTGCTCTACGGGGGCTTGCGCAAACTGACGGAAACCTACTGCCATCAGGGCAAACCTGAATGTGGGCGGTGCCCGTTAAATGATTTATGCCCATCAGCCAGTGCCCAGTCAGCCAGTATTATCCGCTTTCCAGGCATTACCGCCACGAAACAACCCGCCGCTTCGGCCTGAATGTGCGCTGAAATACAGGTTCTTCTGTGGTCCTTTTGCTGCGCAAATCAATTTTAGTCCGCGTACTGGAAGGTCAGGTCGGCACAATGATATTGGCCCTGCGTAAAGCGGAGTGTCAGGTCATTTTGATCCGCTGATATATCTGTGAGGCTGAGGCGAAACGGGCGATCCAGCTCCACATAGCGTTTGAAAATAACGCGACCGGCACAAGGGTGGGCATGCCTGCCCGCTTGACTTCTGATCATATGCGCCATCTGCTGCGCCGCATCACACAGATGGCCGGAATTCACATGGTCTCCGGATCCATCATGATACGGATGACCCGGACGAAAACCATTGACCGACGTGACAAGCACCTCAACCACAGGCATATCCTGATCATATGACAGATCGCTGACAAGGCTCTCTATAGCGGTTGTCACACCAACACGCTCAGGCACCGCATAGAGAAAATCTTCCGGTACTGGTAACGCCATGATTTCCTGACGTGCCTTTGCCCGCCAGGATTTGAAGTCGCGGTTCTGGAACACAACGCCCGCGCCCGTGAAACGATATACCGGCGCGCCCTCTGCATCGAAAAGCGAAATCCCATAATCGGCCCTGTCAGGATCTGCTTGAGGATCAACCACCCCGTGTGTCGCTGGCCGGGCATCTGCACCACAGGCAAATGTCTGCCACTGGAAAGAGGTCAGCGCCGTCCACTTCTGCGGGTCAATCCGCCCGGCAACATGAGAAGCACCAATCGACGCGAAATAATTGACAGACTGGACAACGATATTATGGGCCGGGGGCAATGTCAGCCAGGGCCATTTCAACTGGTCCGTATCACAGCGGAACGCAACCGCCCCATCCTGCATGACGACACAATCGTGCACGAACTGGTTTTCCGGTATATTGCTCACAGGCTACGATTTTTCCTCATCGATTGAAAAGGATATCACTTTGCCAGCTGAATCCTGAAATCAGGCCCAAGCCGCTCAATGGCTATCGCCTGAATATGCTGCTTCACGCTGGCATCCTTTTTCAGGAGCGTATGAAAGTCACGCTTGTGCAATTCCAGTAACGTGGAGAAGCCCAGGGCCGATACATCCGCGTTGCGCGGCTGATCCGTAATCAGGGCAAGCTCCCCGAAAAAGTCCCCCGTACCCAATGTCAGGTCATCCTGCACATGAATGCGCACCGCCCCGGACGCGATGAAATACATCTTGTCCCCGACTTCACCGGCATTGATGACATTCTCTCCCGGCACGGTGAATTTTGTCTTCAGCATACGGGCAATCTGTTGCTGCTTGCTCTCCGGCAACTCGGCAAAGAAAGGCACCTTGGCAATAAGGTGTGCCGGATTCTGGTCCAGTTTCAGCTTCGGCAACCGGCTTGCACTCGCCTGACGAGCCACCAGTTCACGCATCAGATCACTGTGAATTTCAGGGCCGATGATCGAATTGCTTTTCAGCTTGTTATAGGCAATCTCCTCAAGGCGAAGCCCAATCTGTTCGAGATTGGCGCGCTCCAGCGCTTCGGCATAATCCGGATACTGAAGACACAGTGCCTTGTGATGTTCCTCTACCAACGCGATACGCTGATCCATCACCTCGATGAAATCGGCTTGAGCCTGTGGCGGCAACAAACCAGTGATCTCAGGTAAGCGCCCCTGACGCTGCTCCTGCAGAACATCCTTTTTCAGGGCGAGAATGCCGAACCTCTTTTCCAGCGAACTGGCAAGCGGGCCGGTGATGCCGAAACGGCGTTGCAAACCCATGGCTGTCTTGAAATTCGGGGCATACTCAACGCCCTGCTGGATCGCAATATCAGCCGCCTTGTGACTGTTTGTGCGCGTCACATCAGAGAGTGACTCAGAGACACCTTCAAGACTGGACAACACTTCGCGCAGACGGCCAGAGCCGAGCAGGCCTTCGCCGAATTTCTGGAGATACATCTGGCGCTCCTGCGCGATGGCCATTTCAAGGCCGATCAGTTGCCAGTCCGTATCAGAGAGCAGACTGACACCGTTTGCGCCATCTTCTGCCTTGGCCAGGGCCTCACGATAAACATCCGTCACCGATGTCAGCTTTTCAGGCTCGATCACGGAACTGCCGTCCACGAAGTCATCAAGCTGGTTCTTCACATCGGAAAGCGCCTTGATGAGGGAACGGTCGCGCACGGCCTGGTCGGTCGGGTCCAGCTTGTTGAGGCCGAGGAAGGCCAGTAACGGAGAAATCGTCGTCGCCTGCCCCAGCAGCGTAATGAGCACAAAGCTGGTCACCATCACACCAATGAAGGCTTTTGCGTCTTCGCTGACACCCGGGGTTTCAAGAATGATAAGCGCCAGCGCAAGGGATACCGCGCCGCGCAATCCGCCCCAAACCATGATCGCGCGGAAAGCACCGCTGACTTTCTGGCCAAGTCCGACCGTCGCGAGAACTGGCACCAGACCGAAAATGATCGCCGCCCGGATCGCCGTGGCAACGACAAACAGGATCAAGATCTCATCAGCATAAGACAACAGATTGCCGCCAAGTAACTGGGGCACAGCCAGCCCCACAAGGACGAAAATCAGAGACGTCGCCCAGAAAGCAACCTGATGCCAGGTATGCTCGATTTCCTCGAAACTTTGCGGTGGAATAATCCGTCGCCCAACAGAGCCGAGCAGAAGGCCACTGGCAACGCAGGCCATGACTCCGGAGATGTGCATGAAATGCTCAGTCACCACGAAAACAATGAATGGCAGGATCAATGTGATGGTGACAATCACCGTAGGCTGCCGCCGGAACGGCTTCATGATCTGCTGGGCAACCCATGTAAGCACCAGACCGACAATGATGCCGCCGAAAAACACCACGAAGAACTGCAACAGGCCATCAAGCCAGGTTGTATCGCCCGGCTGCACAAGGATCGACAGCAGGATCGAGGACACCACAATCGCTGTCGCGTCATTGAACAGGCTTTCGCCCTCAACAAGGATGGTCAGTCGTTTCGGCGCACCAAGATCCTTGAACAGGGAAATCACGGCCACAGGGTCGGTCGCAGAAACCACCGCGCCCAGCAGCAGGCACAGCAGCAGGCCTTGCCCCGTGTACCAGTTGATCGCCTGCCCGATAACGAATGTCGAAATCAGAACACCAATCGCAGCCAGGAACAAAATGGGCCCGATATCAGCCATCAGTTTGCGCACATTCAGCGAGAGCGCGCTTTCAAAGACGAGCGCAGGCAGGAACACAAACAGGATCACGTCCGCCGTTATCTCGAGGCTGCCAATGGCTTGCAGCATCTGCATCCAGAATGGCGCACTTCCGTGCCCGGCATCACTTGCCGCGCCGCCTGCGTGGCCACCGGCATGACCGCCACCATGGCCCACGGCGTCGGGGCTACCACCCAGATAATGAATCAGCAGGCCAAGCGCGATCCCCAGAAGGGCGAGAATAACTGTATGGGGAATGCGTGTTCTACTGGCCACCGGCAGCATGAGAACGGCCAGTAGCAGAATACCTGCCAGCCCAAAAACGATTGCCCAAACTTCGCTGCCCATAGATCCCCCACGGCAAAATCACCCACAATGCAAACTCTAACAGATAAATTCGCGATTGCGTACACTCTTATTTTGCCCATTGCCCCGGAAAAGCCCCGTCAAAGGCGGCCAGTCAGCACTGTGCGAAATATGGCGAAACGCTTCAGTAGCGGATGATAGGTCGCACCACGCCCGGCGCGTTCAAGATAGCCACCCGCCAGCGCCCCATGGGCGATGCCAGGCATGACGGCCGCCGGTATCACCGCTGCTTTACGCGTGATGTCCGCCAGAGCAGCCCTTAACTCATCTCTCATGGCCGGATGCCGGCGATCAAACCTGGCAAGCCGCTGGGCAAAGGTCTCAACGCCTTGCACCGGCTCACTGTCCTGGCGGACAGCTTCGCAGACGGTTCTGCTCACAGCGTGAACTGCTTCGAGCCGGCTAATCATGTCGAAAATCTCAGGCGCTTCATCGGGTGAAAGCACCGTTGCGACGAGCCGTGCAACAGCGCCATACTGACGCTCGGCGAATGCCAGAACCTGCTCTGTGGAGCCAAACTCTCCCGGTTGCAGCAATGTGTCTGTCCCGTCGATAATGGATAACATGACCGACCTGCAGGCTTCCGCTTCACTCCCTGCTCCAGGAAGCTGACTGATGCTCTCGACCACAGGGTGCGCGCGCGGCGTCTGACCGTCGCGAATTTCGGCCAGCGCATCACGCCACCATTGCTGTCGAATGGCACCAAGGGGGGACTCGCTGACCGTTGCCGGGATGCGTTGGATTTCGAGTGCCAGCGCATGGAGTGCAATCAGGCGCGCGTGCTGCTCGCGCGGGGCAAACTGTAGAGAAATAAACTGATCTTCGGCGTATTTTCTGACTTCCGACAGACAATATGCGGCATTCTGGTGATGGCGGTCCTGATCGCTCATGACCTCTATCAGTTAGCCGTCTGGTTCCACTCGCGCTTGACACCCAGCACCTGCAGAACAGGCGACGCGATAAAGACGGATGAATATGTCCCGATAATCACGCCCCAGATCATCGCCGCTGTAAATCCGCGCAACACAGGTCCCCCAAAAATGAACAGGGCCAGCAAGGCAATCAGTGTCGTGACAGATGTCATGACTGTCCGTGACAATGTCTGGTTGATCGAGAAATCAAGCAGGTCCTGCAACGGCTTCTTCTTGTATTTGCGCAGATTCTCCCGCACCCGGTCATAAACCACAACGGTATCATTCATGGAGTAGCCGACAATGGTCAGCAGCGCCGCGATAATCGGCAGATTGAACTCAAGCTGGGTGATGGAAAACATGCCAACTGTCAGGATCACGTCGTGGATCAATGCCACAATCGCCCCGAGTGAAAACTGCCATTCAAAGCGGAACCAGATATAGGCCAGCATGGCGATGACAGCGAACACAATCGCCCCGACACCCTTCTGGATCAACTCACCTGACACCGCAGGGCCAACAACATCAACCCGGCGATCCCGGATATCTTCTCCGAGCACTTCCTTCAATGTTGCCGAGACACAGGCGGTGGCAATCTGCTGCGCCTGTTCGGCGGGATCACCGCCGATATTTTCAGGTTTCGCCGCAAGGCACTGCTCCGTAAACTCAACATCTCCGGACTGAAGCTCAATCTTGGCAACAATACCGCCAGCCGCATCTGCGCCGCCACTGCCCCCGATCTCACTGACATTGATTGTCCCGAGGCCAAGATCCGTAAGCGCACTGCGTACTGTTGCCAGATCATCAGTCGTAAAGACCTGCCCTTCGGCTGGCCCGACCTCAACAACAGCACCCCCTTTGAAATCAATGCCGAAATTCAGACCGTTGAGAAAGAAAACGGCAATCGAGGCCAGAACGGCAACAGTAGATATGGCAAACGCAATCCAGCGCATTTGCAGGAACTTGATGTCTGTCTCTTCAGGTATAAGTTTGAGGCCCATGGGGTGATCCGGATTCTGGTCGTTAAATTGTCAGTGCTTTGGGGCGCTTGTTGAGAACGTAGCCGCCTGTGAAAACACGTGTCAGAACATATGCGGTGAAAACTGAGGTGATGACGCCGATTGCCAGTGTGACAGCAAAACCGCGCACGGGCCCTGCCCCCATGAAGAACATGATGGCTGCGGCGAAAAAAGTTGTCAGGTTGGCATCAAAGATCGCGCTGAAGGCTTTTTCATAACCGGTCTGAACAGCCACAACCGCCGTTTTGCCTGCTTTGATTTCTTCACGGATACGCTCGAAGATCAGCACATTGGCATCCACCGCCATGCCAATCGTCAGTACGATCCCGGCAATCCCCGGCAAGGTGAGTGTAGCCCCCAAAAGCGAAAGCGCGCCAGCAATCAATACAACATTGGCAATAAGGGCTATATCCGCATAAAGACCGAAACGGCCATAAGAGATGGCCATGAAGATAACCACGCCCGCAAAACCGATAATGAGGGCAATCGTTCCTGCCCGAACGGAGTCAGCGCCAAGATCCGCCCCAACTGTTCTTTGCTCAATCGTCTGGAGAGGTGCCGGCAAAGCACCTGCACGGATCAGCAGCGCAAGGTCAGCGGCTTCCTGTGGGGAAAAACTGCCGGTAATACGGCTTTGCGGGGTATTGATGACGGTCTGGATGCGCGGCGCGGAAATAATCACATCATCGAGGACGATGGCAAAAAGCTGCCCCACATTATTGCGCGTTGTCTCGTAAAACCGGCGCTGCCCGTCCCGGTCAAAAGAGATGTTAACCTGAAAGCCGCCCTGATCCTGATTGGGGGATGCACTTGCGTCAGTGATCTTGTCGCCCGTCACTTCGGCCGACTCGAAGATCACCAGATCAACCCCAAGGTCTTCACTTGGCAGAATTTTGCGGTTCGGCGGGAGGAAAGAGCGTGCCTCCTCTACGGGGATAGAGCTGTCCACCATATGGAAACTCAACTGCCCTTCCGCGTTGATGATGTTTTTCAGGCGCTCAGAATCTTCATCTCCGGGTACCTGCACAACCAGACGGTTGTCACCCTGACGCTGGATAATCGGCTCGGTTGTACCAAGACTGTCGATCCGCTGGCGCACCGCCTCGATGGAATCATTAACGGCAGTATCAGCATAGAATGCCTGGGCCTCAGAGGTCAGGGTCATGGCGAATGTGACATCGTCAATCTTCTCCAGCCGTGCATTGCGGGCGACCGCACCTATCCCCCCAACCGGCTCGATGAGATCGTCCAGCCGCCGCTCGGCTTCAGCAGAGTCTGCTGCATCGCGGATCTGGATTGTGACGGTATTGCCGGAGATTGTCGGCGGTGAAAACGTGATCCGTTCCAAACCATCCGCTGCCCGACCACGCAATGTTGTGCGCATGTCAGAGCGGAGATTTTCAACACGGTCGGTGATGACCTTATCCGTATCCACTTCCAGCAACAGATAAGAGCCACCCTGAAGGTCAAGGCCAAGCGTAATGCGTGTATCTGGCAATCCCCAGGGCTTTGCATCTTCAGCGAAAAAGTTAGGAAGCATCAGCCAGACACCAAGCGCGATAAACGCAGCGATCAAGCCCTGTTGCCATCTTGAAAATTGAAGCATTCTACTGGTCCTGTCCGACACACATCAGGAAAGATGGCCGGTCGTACTGATTATTTTTTTTCTTTGTCTTTACCGGCATTTTTATCAGCCGGCTCGGTTTTGGACGGCACATCACTCAGGGTCGATTTCATCACATTGACCTGAACACCATCAGCGATCTCGACAATAATTTCCTCGCTATTTTCAGGCACTTTGACAACCTTGCCCACAAGACCACCTGCCGTCACAACCTTGTCACCACGACGCACTGACATGACCATTTCCTGATGCTTTTTACGCGCCTGCTGTTGCGGGCGGATCAGCAGAAACCAGAAGGCCACGAAAATAAATACGAACGGGATGAGCTGCACCAATGGGTTTGCGGCAGCCGGGGCACCTGCTGCCGTTGCAGCAAAGGCGGTCAATGTGAACATCCAAATTCTCCTTGAGGGGCCCCTTATCAGTCGGGCCATGAAACCAAGTCTGACGATATATAACGATTAGCGTTCCGGATGCAATGCGCCCGATTGGCTTCCTGCGGTTTACGCCACATTAACTACGACAGGCCTAAATAAGCAGGATAATTGCGACTGTTATTCAGGCCATGGAAGACCTTCAGTACATCTTCAATATCGGCTTCGCGGGAAGTGACTTCTGGCGGGCGCTCTGGGTCGGTCTGGTTGCCTCCCTGCTGGCAACACGCAAGTTTCGCCCCTGGAAAGTCGGGATTCTCGCCTTCTTCTTCGACCGTGCCTGGCCGTTTTATTCCATGCACCTGCACGGGTATGAAACGGAAGCAATCTGGGCCGCCTTCTGGGCCACAATCATGTCCATCCCGCAGGATATTACCTATTATGTGGTCCGGTATCTTGGCATTCTCGGGCTGGTTTATCTCGGCTACAATATACGCCGCATCATCCATGGCGGGCACAAGCCGAAAGAGCAGCGCCCGGCCGGCAGCCTGTATCCCTACTAGAATAAACGCCCCTGTACCCCGCCTTGAGCCATTGTCCGCGTCGCTGGGGGTCAATCAGTCCCTGAAATTCTTGTATTGCAGCGGTTGCTCCAGCCCCATCTCCTTGACCAGAGAGATCGCGGCTTGCAGGTCGTCACGTTTTTTGCCCGTGACGCGCAGCTCTTCCCCCTGAATGGCCACCTGCACTTTCATTTTCGAGTCCTTGATGTACTTGGTAATTTTTTTCGCAAGATCGCGATCCAGTCCCTGCTTCACCAGCACATTCTGCCGAACCGACTGACCGGCTGCAGGTTCTACTTTCTGATAGTCCAGCATACCCGGTTCAATGCCGCGTTTTTGCAGATTGCCTTGCAGAATTTCATGCACCTGCCGCAGCTTCAGGTCATCATCCGCGTGAATGGTGATGACGCCGTCCTTCTCCTCGACGCGGGACTGTGACCCCTTGAAATCGTAGCGCGTTTCAATTTCACGCATGACATTGCCAATAGCGTTCTTGACCTCATTCAGGTCAGCTTCGGAGACGATATCGAATGACGGCATTTATTTTTCCTCGCTTGACTTTTTTCAGTGCTGGCGCAGTGGCCATCCATCCGGGCGATCTTCAATGACTTTGACACGATCGCCAAGATTTATCACGCCGCATCCCCTTGGGACCGTATTCCAGCCGAACAGGACACCCTTGACCCGGATATCGGCAGAAACTCTGAGCCTCTTCATCGCCGGCATGGGGTCGCCCAGCCCCGTCGCCCCCGTTGTCTGATCCTGCGTTGTAACAACGCAGCGCTGACAGGGTTTGACCAGATCAAAGCGTATGCCCGCTATGTCAAGCGCTGCCCAGTAATCTTCCATCCACGGCGTGTCATGCTCAATCACCAGATTGGGCCGGAAGCGGCTCATGGGCACGGGTGTGCCACCTTTTTTTGTCAGATCATCGTTAAGGGCACGCAATGAAGCGGTCGTGGTTATCAGGATTGGATAACCGTCAGAGAACCGGATCGGTGCCACCTGCCCCGTCCAGTCGGGATTGGCTGATCGGGCAGACTGCCCGTCAAACATCACCAGCCGAACAGGCTCGCCCAGCCACTCGGAAAGCTGCGCATTTGCAGCGTCATCACATAAGGCAGCATCAACCTGCGCGCGCCAGACCTGAACGGTTTCGCGCTTCGTCCCGTCAGGCAGCGCGATACAGCTCTCAGGACTGCCATCATAAGAGAGGCTGATCGCATCGGCGCCGGTGTGCACCGTGATTTTTGCAAGATCAGGGTGCTCACGTTGGGTCAGGAATCTGGCCTGCGCGTCGATCAGCATGAACTGGCGATCTCCCGCCAAGCCGGCAGGCGCTATATCCGCCTTTGACAGGTCTATGCCGCGGGCGCTTTTCAACGGATAAATATGTAAGCTGTGCACAATCATCCTGTTCAGCCTTGTGTCCGGCTTGCACGGCTGCGCTGTGTTGCATCTGCTGGTGCATAAAGACGCACATAATCTGCGGGCATTCTTGTGGCCCGTCCGCTCGCAAGGCTGATTGAGACAAAATCCGTCTCGCCGCGCACCAGCAACCTGTCATCCCCTGCGCGGCGCAATTCAAACCCCCGGGTCAGCCGCAGTTTGCCGTCATTGCGGATAATCGCCGTGCCAATGACAACCCCGTCTCCCGCGTGAGCGGCAGCCAGATAGGTGAAACGATGCTCCCTGACAACACAGCCAATGCCCACCCGCTCATAAGCTGTGAAATCAAGCCCCAGCGCTTCGGAATGGCCCCAGGCGCAATCCATGGCCCAGGCCACATACCAGGCATTATTGACATGCCCGAACATATCAACGTGCCGGGCCTCTGCCTGAATGGTGTGCAGATGCTGCATCGGCAGGCCCCAGGAGAGGGCCTCATATTCCAGATCCTGCACGGTCAGAAAGAGGCTCCCGTCGCCTTGCACAGGAAAGCCATCAGCGGACTTGCTGCCTTATAGGCCTGAGAGACTTCCTTGATGAAATCTGGCCGGGTGGCCGCAGCAGCCGTGCTGTTTGTCACAGCGAAGAAACTGCGCCTCTTCAGGTCCTCAATCAGCGGATGATCCTGCGCATAGCCTTTTGGTGGACGGGTCAGCGGGTTACCCTCAGCCAGCGCCCCAAAAAGATCTTTCAACCTTTTGTTATTTTTCACTTTTTTCCAGCCTGCCTGATCTTCATCTATGGTTGCGCGAATATTTTTCAGCGCGTCTGACGGCGGCAACCACATGCCACCACCGAAGAAAACCTGCCCCGGCTCCAGATGCAGATAAAAGCCCGGCGCGTGGGCATCCTTGCCTAGCGCATGGCGAAAATGCAGGGCCGCATTGGTTTTGTAGGGCGTCTTGTCCTTGGAAAAACGGGTATCGCGATAAATGCGGAACATCGAGCCGCCGGTTTTTTTGGGAATTGCGGTGAAATGCGGTGATATTTTTTTCAGCTCCGGTCCCATGGCGGAAATGAAGTCGAGACAGGGGGCGACCACACTTTCTTCGTAGCGTGGTTTGTTTTCCTCGAACCAGCCACGCTCGTTATGCGCCTCAAGCTCAGAGAAAAAATCAAAAAAATCTGTCGGGAAACCATCAAACGTCATCATGCCCTGCCTTCTTTATCGGATAGTATAATGCTCTTTCAGATGCATGACGATCTGTCCGACAGTCATCAGACATCACCATCTTGTTCAAATTGCCCTTCTCCTCTTAACCAAAGCGCTTCATATCTCGTGAAGTAAAATGAATCAGGGTAACCATGAAAAACATGGTTGAGAGAGTAAGAATACCGGGAAGCCAGTGTTTATGCCGTTTCCGCCGGAGTTCGAGTTGCGGATAGCTTAATGCAGTTGCCCCAGAAAAGACAAAAAGTTACTCGCGTTAACATTTACGAAAGTAAATTATTGGAACGTGGTCTTACAAACAATATGGCTGCTTCAGGGGAGGCTGCCAAAACAAGGCTACTCAGGAGACTTGCGGCATGCGCGTATTGCTGATTGAAGACGACGGGGCAACAGCACAAAGTATTGAACTGATGCTGAAATCAGACGGTTTTAACGTCTATACTACTGACCTCGGCGAAGAGGGTGTCGATCTCGGCAAGCTCTATGATTACGACATTATCCTTCTTGATCTGAACCTGCCGGACATGACCGGCTTTGACGTTCTCAAGCAGTTGCGTGTTGCGAAAGTCAATACGCCAATCCTGATTCTCACCGGCCTTGGTGATACAGAAAACAAAGTACGCGGCCTCGGATTTGGCGCGGACGATTACATGACCAAGCCATTCCACAAGGATGAGCTGGTTGCCCGTATTCATGCGATTGTCCGTCGCTCTAAAGGACATTCCCAGTCCGTTATTACAACAGGTTCCCTGACCGTTAACCTCGACGCCAAAACCGTCGATGTTGGTGGCCAGCGCGTTAACCTGACTGGCAAGGAATATCAGATGCTGGAGCTGCTTTCCTTGCGCAAAGGCACCACCCTGACCAAGGAAATGTTCCTCAACCATCTTTATGGTGGCATGGACGAGCCTGAACTGAAAATTATCGACGTGTTCATCTGCAAGCTGCGCAAGAAACTGGCTGCGGCAACAAGTGGCGAGCACTACATCGAAACAGTCTGGGGCCGCGGCTATGTACTGCGTGACCCGGCGGAAGAAAAAGCTGCGTAAGCCAGCCAATCACCCTCAACTAAAAAGCCTCCCACGAAGGGAGCCTTTTTTTGATCTGAAAAAATAGTCCCGTTCAGGAAGCAACAGCCTGCGCTTCTTCTCCCTGAAAACCTGCCTGCTCGAGAACAGCGCGAATAGTGCTCAACTCATAAGGCTTGAGAACGTGATGCCTTGCCCCGGCTGACCGCGCGAGGGCAAATTGCTGCGCGTCGTTTTCGGTTGCGCATAATACAACAGCAGGTCTCTGCTGTGTCTTGATCTCGCTCAACCCTTTGAGAAAGTCCAACGCACCAAGGGAAGGCAAATCCCAGTCCAGAAAAACAACTTCTGGCATGTCGGTCGCACAAATACTGACCGCTTCTTCAGCCGTTGGGGCATCGATAATAGAGTGACCAAGGTTCTCGAGAATCTTCCTGGTAATAAGACGAATAACATCAGAGTCATCGACAACAAGGCATATGGCCACAGCACTATTCCTCTTGAATAACCGGCAAGTAATCCTAGAGGAGAACGATTGAACAGACCGTTAAGGTATGTGCTCCGTTTTACCGGACAGGCTTATTCAGACTCAGGCAGCGATTTCTGCCTGTGCCGGAAATGTAGCTGTAACCCGCACTTCTTCTTCGCTGACAAGTTCAGCGTGAATTGCGCCGCCGACCTTTTGCACCAGCACGCTGGCGAGATAGGCAGGGGTCATTTTCGGCTCAAGCTCTTCGGTCTTGCCGGACAAGGCATCAACAAGCTGCTCTTTCAGTTTGGCCCGCGGTCCCTGTGCGCTGAAACTCACCTCCTGCAAAGAGCCGCCAACCGTGACTGTGCTGCCAGCGCGGGGCACACAATCCGCCACGACCAGGGCAATATTCATGATGGCTTTCAGCTGATCCTTTGCCACATGCTTCGAGGGTAACTGCCAGTGCAATTCGGCTTTGACATGCTTGTAGAGTTCCGCCGTTGCCAGCTTTGCCTCATCGAGATCGATCTCTGCACCATAGGCACCACCAGCCCCGAAGGCGAGGCGCGCAAAAGTGAGCATGGCAATCGACTTCTGCGTTGAGATGCTGATGAGTTTCTGTGCCTCTTCTTTCATCATCGGATCATCTTCATCTTCCATCACCTCAAGGCCGGCGCTGAGCGCACCAACAGGGTTAACAAGATCGTGACAAAGACGCGAAGCGAGAAGCGAGGCTAAAGTAAGCGGATCAAGGGGAGTATTCATGGCATACCTTCTATTTGGAAAATAACCTTCCGCCGATTCTACCACAGGTAGCTATCGACATCATTTGCCGGAGATTACCATAGAGGTTACGGGCCGTTTATTTGACTCAACAGCATGCGCTTGTCATGTTTTGCCTGTCGTACCTTGGGATTTGGCAGCTTCAAGCACAAAGATTGCATAACAGTACGGCATGTGTGGCGTTTTTGGGTGTGGTCATTTCGTGTTTGCATTAACTGATTTTATTCCTGTCGGCGACCGGTTCAAGGCAGACAGGGTGGCAAGATTTTTCCTCTGCGGTGCCTTGTCGCTGACAGCGCTCGCTGTCGCCGTTCTTTTTGTCGGTCTGGGATATCTGTTTAATCTCGGGGACGACAAAAACGCTCTCGCGAAGGTCGGCAATACCGGCAGTGGTGGCGTCGTGATCCTGTCGCACACCACGCGGGATGTGTTCGCGATTCTGGGGGGCAGAACACAAACGCCTGATAAGACTGATGTGCCACTCATTATTGCCAGCAACAACGAACAGAATGGCCTCACCGACCCGATGCCGCGCCTGAAGCCGCCTGCCCCGCAGCCGGTGCGCAGTATTGCCAAATCCATCAATATGAACGGTACATGGCTTGCGGAAAGCGAGTTTTACAGCTTCGCCCATAACCGGGACTTCACGGGCGGGCGCGAGTCCATCTTCACAAAATATGTCTCCCCTTTCACGGACCCAGAGGATATCTCAGCCGCTGACAGCGTCACCCTGAAACGCGGAGAGAGCCTTTATGCTGCCCTCGTTCGTGCAGGCATTCACCCGGATGACAGCGAAGCGGCTGTTGCCGCATTATCTGACCTGATCCGTGTGCGCACCCTTCGCGCTGGCACCACATTCACCATCACGCGCACCGCTTCGGCCAGAACTGAATTTCAGGAAATGGCGCATGTTCACGGCAGCGATGCCCTGGCGCAGGACCGCCTGAACAGCCTCATGCTTGCCGATGATCCCGTGCGCAGGGTTTTCGTGCGTCAGGACAGCCATGGAACTTTTTATGCGGAAACGGAAGTTGCGGAAACCTCCATGCACTATGCCGCCATTTCCGGCGAGATCACTGACAGCCTTTTCGCCAGTGCGGAGCGTGCAGGCGTGCCGAGAGAGATTGTCGCAAAACTGGCAAACATGTTTGTTTATGATGTTGATTTTCAGCGCCAGATCCGTCGCGGTGACCGTTTTGAGGCTGTCTATGAAGTGTTCTATGATGAACTGGGCCGTATTGCCGGCTATGGCGATATCGTCTTTGGCCGGATGAGCTGGTTGAACCGGACCAAAGAGCGCGGCTATTATCGCTATCGTGACGAGGGCAAGATTGCCTGGTTCGACTTTGGCGGAAAAAGCGCCAAGCGACTTCTCATGAAAACCCCTATAGACGGCGCGCGCATCACCTCCGGCTTCGGTATGCGCCGTCACCCGATCTCCGGGTATTCAAAACGCCATAAGGGCACAGACTTTGGCGCCAGAAGCGGCACGCCGATCATGGCCGCCGGTGATGGCGTCATCGAGCGGGCCAACCGCTTTGGTAGCTACGGGAATTATGTCCGTATCCGACATGCAAACGGTTATAAAACAGCCTATGCACACCTGAAAGGTTTTGCCCGGGGCATCAAATCCGGCACGCAGGTCAGACAGGGCCAGATCATCGGATATGTGGGCTCGACCGGCGCTTCCACCGGGCCACATCTGCATTACGAAGTGCTGAGAAACAACAAGCAGATCAATCCCATGACCATCAAGGTCGCAACAGGCAAGGAACTGGACGCCGTGGAAATGGCCTCTTTTGCAACAGAGCGCGACTGGATTGAAGACCTGCGCCAGCCACAGCAACTGCTGGTACTGGCACAAAACTAGGTCTTAGGGTGCCTACGCAGATTCAGGTCAGCAAGACTGGTAGAGCATAAAGGGCGCTTCGGACCTGCACTATTGCCATTCAACCGGCAGCATCAAATCTCGCCTGCTTCCCTCATCTTCTTCAGCGTATCCTTGATATACTGATCAAGATCGGTCCGCCCTGTCACCTGATCGCTGAGCTGCGAGCGAACAAGGTGCGGAATTTCATCCGGTCGCGGCGCACCAGATGTTTTGTAGGTCGCGCGGATGATATTCTTCACCGCTTCCTCGATATCCGGTTTCCAGTTGCTTTCATTGCTCATGCTGTTTCCTTTCTTCAGCCGCTCAATTCAACAGGGCAGAGCCCGGTGGGCTGTTGATATCAGGCGCGCCGCCACCAAGAGAATAGGCACTGCCACCTGCGAGCGCACGCCCGTTCACGGTCAGACTGTCTCCCTCAACAGAAAGTTGAAGCATGTCACCATCCTTGATCTCACCTGCCAGCAGCAATTCTGCCAGCGGGTCCTGCACTTTCTTCTGTATCACTCTTTTCAGTGGCCGGGCCCCAAAAGCCGGATCGTAGCCTGCTTCGCCGAGCCAGTCTGTCGCGGCGCTGTCCAGTTCAAGAATGATGGAACGGTCAGCTAGCAGCTTTTGAAGACGAGCAATCTGTATATCGACGATATTGCTCATCTGTGCTCTTTGCAATCGGTGGAACAGGATCATTTCATCAAGACGATTGAGGAATTCAGGCCGGAAGGTTGACTTGACCACATCCATAACCTGATCGCGCACAAGGTCCGTATCCTGCCCGTCAGGTTGTTGAGCCAGAAATTCCGAGCCAAGATTTGACGTCAGGATGATCAGCGTATTCTTGAAATCCACAGTACGCCCCTGCCCGTCCGTCAGACGGCCATCATCCAGCACCTGAAGCAGCACGTTGAACACATCCGGGTGAGCCTTTTCGATTTCATCAAAAAGGACAACCTGA
The DNA here is from genome assembly GCF_030758415.1 of Parvularcula sp. IMCC14364. NCBI lineage: Bacteria > Pseudomonadati > Pseudomonadota > Alphaproteobacteria > Parvularculales > Parvularculaceae > Parvularcula > Parvularcula sp. IMCC14364. The sequence goes on from NZ_CP132334.1 coordinate 2,021,272, forward strand.
TATGGACGACGCCGCACTTTTTCCGTCAGCACACCGCCTTCTTCATAGCCGACATATCCCGGTGGGGCACCGATCAATCTGGCGACAGAATGCTTTTCCATGAACTCTGACATATCAATGCGGGCGATTGCGGCATCATCATCAAATAGAAATTCGGCGAGTGCCTTGGTCAGCTCCGTCTTGCCGACACCTGTTGGCCCAAGAAACAGAAACGATCCAAGAGGCCTGTTCGGGTCCTGCAAGCCCGCCCGGGCCCGGCGGATGGCAGACGATACCGCCGAAACCGCTTCCCGCTGACCGACGACACGCCCATGCAAGGCAGCTTCCATGGACAAAAGCTTCTCGCGCTCGCCTTCCAGCATCTTGTCAACAGGTACGCCTGTCCATTTGGAGACAACGCCGGCAATATGCTCTGCATCGACAACCTCCTGCACGAGAGTGTCCTGATCACCAACTTCCTCAGCTGTCTGAAGTTTCTTCTCCAGCTCTGGAAGTTCACCATATTTTATTTCGGACGCCCGGGCGAGATCACCCTTGCGCTCTGCGTCCACCAGTTCCTGGCGGGCACGGTCAATCGCTTCCTTGACCTGCGTTGCGGAGGCAAGCGCCTGCTTTTCGCGGGACCAGCGCGCGGTCAGCCCTGCGGAGGTCTGCTCCAGTTCGGAAAGCTCTTTCTCCAGCTTTTCCAGCCGCTCGCTGGACGCTTCGTCTGTTTCCTTTTTCAGCGCCTCCCGCTCAATCTTCATCTGGATGATCTGACGGTCAAGGGCATCAAGCTCCTCGGGTTTGGAATCAACCTCCATGCGCAGGCGCGAGGCAGCTTCGTCAACCAGGTCGATGGCCTTGTCTGGCAGAAACCTGTCCGTAATATACCGATTGGACAATGTTGCGGCAGAAACAATGGCCCCATCGGAGATACGCACTCCATGGTGGAGTTCATATTTTTCTTTCAGGCCACGCAGAATGGAAATCGTATCTTCAACCGTCGGCTCCTGAATATAAACCGCACGGAAACGACGCGCGAGCGCAGCATCCTTCTCAATATACTTTCTGTACTCATCAAGTGTCGTCGCGCCGATACAGTGCAATTCCCCGCGCGCAAGAGCGGGTTTCAAGAGGTTTGATGCATCCATGGCGCCATCCGTCTTGCCCGCGCCAACCAGCGTATGGGTTTCATCAATGAACAGAACGATCTGCCCTTCAGCCTCTGTCACTTCCTGCAGCACAGCCTTGAGGCGTTCCTCAAATTCACCGCGATATTTGGCGCCCGCAATGAGGCTACCCATGTCGAGTGACAGAAGACGTTTGTTGCGTAGGGACTCCGGCACATCGCCATTGACGATGCGCAAGGCAAGGCCCTCGACTATCGCTGTCTTGCCAACGCCCGGCTCCCCGATCAGTACAGGGTTATTCTTTGTGCGTCGGGCCAGTACTTCCATGGTGCGGCGAATTTCGTCACCGCGCCCGATCACAGGGTCCAGTTTGCCGTTAAGGGCTTCTTCTGTCAGGTCGCGCGCATATTTCTTGAGCGCGTCATATCCTTCTTCGGCAGACGCTGTATCAGCTGTTCTGCCCTTGCGGATTGTATTGACGGCCTCGTTCAGGGTTTGCGGCATGACACCCGCCTGCTTCAGATAGTCAGCAGTCTGGCCTTCCATGGCCAGGGCAATCAGCAAGCGCTCGGCGGTGACATAAGAGTCGCCTGCCTTTTTGGCAATTTCGTCAGCGCGGGCGAACACTTTGGCCGCCTGCTGGCTTAACATCATTTGCGCCCCACCGCCTTCTACGCGCGGCAGTTTGCCTACGGCACTGTTGACCGCCTGCAAGGCGACTTCAGGTTTACCGCCTGCTTCGCGGATGAGGTTGGCGCTCAGGCCATCCGTGTCATCAAGCAGCGCTTTGAGGATATGTTCAGGGATAAGTTGCTGGTGACTTTCACGCAGCGCTATTGTTTGTGCAGCCTGTATGAGGCCGCGCGCACGGTCTGTGTAGTTATCAAAATTCATATGTGACCTCTTTTGAGCATCAGGTATGCGCGTCCCGTTATGGCAACGCCTTCAGCATTAAAATGGGAAGCCGTTTTGCCTGTTTCAAGTCAGGCTCTCTTACCAGACTCAATCTGTTCGGATCATATCGCCAGACCCTTTAATTTTGGTTCGGATATACCCATATAAAGTGATAGGGAGGCATTATGAATCAGGCTCACTTTGATACATTCCAGACCCTTCGGGGCTCTGTAAAAGAAGAATTGAAATGGCGCGGTGCTGGGCCGCTTCGCGATGCTGTGGCACTTGCGCTATTGCCTGTCGCAGTCAGCAAACCCGTCGATTTCGCTGCGATTCGGGAAAACGCTGCGTTCCTAAAACAAAATAATGCCAAACTCTATTTTTTGCGGTCCTCTACAAGATATGCCGTTGCCGCTTCGCTCCTGTCAGAGAATATGAACACCGAGACCTTTGTCGCCGACATTTCTGCTGCACGGCAGTTCTGGAAAGAACTGAAATTGCGACGCACCTCGCCTTATGAAGGGGCAAGCCTGATTACACTTTATTTTGCGGGCCGCGGGGCGATTGACCGGGGCACGATGGCCAGCCTGAAATCAGCCTTTGACATGCTAAAGGATGCCTATTTCTGGCATGTAGGATCGCTCACCCTGCCCGCCTTATCGCTGGCAATGCATCACAGTTCTGCTGCTGCCACGGATGGGGCGTTACTGTTCGACACACTGAAAGAAGCGAAATTTCCATCCCAATACAGAATGTCCACGGCACTGATCGGCACATTGCGACAATCAGGCCCTCAAGAAACCTGTCAGTGGCTGGTGGATGCTCACCGGGCTTTCAAAGCAAACAAGATGCGCAGTGCAGCGCAACGCACAACATCTTTAGCGGTTGCGAGCCTGACGGACATTTCGCCGGAACAGTATGTCAGTGAAACTGATATGGTTCGCCAACAACTTAAAGATGGCCCGTTCCGGTCTTCCAATGCGCCCGCCCTGGCCATGAATTTTGTCAATATGAGCAGGGTCATCAGTATGCGGGATGCCAGTCAGGGTGATGATAACCTAACCGGTTTCACCACCATCATCGCTGCGTTGCAGGCCTATATTGCGATGCAGGAGCAGGCTGCCATGGTCGCCGTCATTGCAGCAAGCACGGCAGGCGCCGCTGCGGCGAGCTAAAGCGCGCCGATACCAATCAACGTACCGCCATCAATCGCCATATGCTGGCCCGTCATCCAGGCACCTGCCGGAGAGGCGAGGAACACCGCAGCGCCGGCAATATCATCCGGTTCACCAAAACGCCGCATAGGCAACTGGCCGGCAATGAATTCTTCTGTCTTGGGGTCTTTCCACAGCGCTTCGGCAAAATATGTTTTTACAATACCAGGGCAGATACAGTTGATCCGTATATTGTCTTTTCCATATTCTACCGCGAGATTACGTGCCAGCTGCATGTCAGCCGCTTTCGATATGCCATAGGTGCCGATTGTCGGGCTGCCCAGAAAACCGCCTATCGAAGAAATGATTACAATCGCCCCATCCTTCTTTGCCTGCATCTGCGGCAGAACCATGTGGGACAGGAAGTGGTTTGCCTTGATGTTGCAGGCAAATATCTTGTCCATCGCTTCTTCGGTTATATCCTTGGACGGGCCGAATGCCGGATTGACGGCGGCGTTGCAGATGAGAATATCAACATCACCGAACTTTTCATTCGTCGCGTCGACCAGTCCCTGCAAATGCTCCTTATGGGAAATGTTGCAGGCAACGGCATGGGCCGCCTCACGACCTTCATCTGCGTTGATGGAGTCTGCAACTTCCTGACAGCTCTCAATCTTGCGGCTGGATACGACAACATTTGCGCCATGCTGGGCAAAGCGCCGCGCGATTGCTTCGCCGATACCGCGTGAGGCACCGGTAACAATCGCGGTTTTTCCTTCAAGGTTGAAAAGTGTGTCTGCAATCCCGGCCATCATGATCTCCTTTTAACTGGAGACAGCAATGTTGCCGGATTGCGAAGGCGCAGCAACAAAAATACTCAGTTGCCCGTTTGTGCTGGTAGGTTGTTACTCGGCAGCCACTTCTGCCTTGTCCTCTGCAACCTGCTCCTGAGGCTTGTCCGCCGTCGCGTCAGCATCATCAACCGCCTTGCGCGGGGCACGGCGACGCCGGGGGCGACGGGGCTTCTCCTGCTCATCGGCGGCACCTTCCTCTGAGTCAGCTACCTTTTCCTGCGGCGCTTCTGCTGCTGCTTCAGCTGGCTGGCTTTCAGCCTTGGCCGCAGACTGTTTCTCATTGTTTGCGTCTGCCACTTCAGGCTGTGGCTCGTCAGACGGGTCCTGCTGGTTTTGTTGCGGCGGCTGTGCCGGCTGCAGGGCCTTCAGCATACGGTGATAGTGCTCGGCGTGTTGCAGCAGACTTTCAGCCCGAATACGGTCGCCGGAGGAGGCTGCGTCCCGCGCAAGCGTCTGGTATTTGTCATGAATCTGCAGAGCTGTGCCCCGGATTTTGACGTCAGGGCCTGTTGAATCAAATGCCCTGTTGATATTAGAGCCGGTTCTTCGGCGTTGATTACGCCCGCGCTTCATATTTTGCGCCATAAAATGTTCGTCCTTGCTAATTCTTCGTAAGCGGTCATTCGTTGGAATACATGGCACACGGAGTGCCATTTGTTCGATTACCCGCAGTTGCTTTACAGCTCTCGCCTAAATGCTTTGTGCGCCCTTCCCTGATTTACATCAGCCTTCTCATAAGCCAGATCGTTCTGGGGCAACATGCCCGAAACATCCGGTTATTTATTGAGATAGAAGCGAATTGAAAACTATTGTTTTCACCAGAGATATATGGCCCATATCAACCTGCTTTTCAAACACTTTTTTCAATCAAGACAGAACGCTACCGCACGGTCAATACCGGCAAGATCCGGCTTCACGGATGCCCTGGCGGACAGCCCCGCCTGGTTGAAAGCCAGCTCAAACATGGTCAGGACACGATCCGCCTGTCCCTGCCCGATCTCCAGAACAACCCTGCCACCAGGCGCGATCAATCTCGGCATATAACGGGCAAGCGTATGATACGCCTCATAACCATCCCCTGCGAACAGGGCCATGGCTGGCTCGTGGTCACGCACATCAACCGGCAGGCTGTCCCGGTCTGCATCCGCAATGTACGGGGGATTGGAAACAATCAAATCGAAGGGACCGCCTTCGAAGTCTGAAAAATCAGCACAGTGAAGTCTCACCCGATCAGAAAGTTCCAGATCTGCAAAATTCTGCTCGGCAATAGTAACAGCGGCCGGACTGATGTCTACAGCAACCCCTTCGGCTTGCATGAACTCTGTCAGCAAAGCTGCCATCAGACAACCGCTTCCCGTACCCAGATCAAGAATCCGGGCGGGCGGGTTACCACGGCATATTTCGAGTGCCAGTTCCACAACCGTTTCACTGTCCGGTCGCGGGGTCAGCACATCCCGGGAAATCCTGAAGGGCAACCCCCAGAATTCCTTTTCGCCAAGCAGTTGCGAAACGGGCTGTCCTTGCGAGCGCCGCAAGAGAAGTTTTTCAAACTGCTCAGCCTGTATGTCTGTTAACTGACGGTTGGGCTCTGCGATCAGTTCTTCAAGGCTGATCCCCAGGCAATGCAGAAGCAACAGCCGCGCATCAAGTCGGGATATGCCCGGATAATGTGAGCGTGCTGATCGCAGGGCTGTCTCAGCGCCGGTTCCCGCCGCAATCATCACCCGTCAGCTTCCATCCGTTTCCATAGCAGCCAGACGATCCGCCTGATCCTGGGTGATCAGTGCATCAACCAGTTCATCAAGCGCTTCCCCGGCGATGACCTTGTCCAGCTTGTATAAAGTCAGATTGATGCGATGGTCAGTTACGCGGCTTTGCGGAAAATTATAGGTCCGGATACGCTCCGACCGGTCGCCAGAGCCAACCTGTCCTTTACGCTCTGCTGCGCGCTCTGCATCGGCGCGGGCTCGCTCTGCTTCATAAAGACGGGCACGAAGCACTTTCATTGCCTTGGCGCGGTTCTTGTGCTGGGATTTTTCGTCCTGCTGTGACACGACAAGACCGGTTGGCAGGTGAGTGATGCGCACCGCACTGTCAGTGGTATTCACAGACTGACCGCCCGGACCTGACGCGCGGAAAACATCCACACGCAGATCACTTTCATTTATCTCGATGTCTACTTCTTCCGGCTCTGGCAACATTGCGACCGTCGCAGCGGAGGTATGAACGCGCCCTTGGGTTTCAGTCTCCGGCACACGCTGCACACGGTGCACCCCTGACTCGAATTTCAGCCGGGCAAAAACACCCTCGCCGGAAACGCTGGCCTGCACTTCCTTGTATCCGCCCACATCGGATTCAGACGCGGAGATGATTTCCATTTTCCAGCCATTGATCTGTGTATAGCGCTGATACATGCGGAACAAATCGCCCGCAAACAGAGCCGCTTCATCACCACCTGTGCCGGCGCGCACTTCCAGAATGACACTCGCTGACTTGTCCGCCTTGTCACGGGGCAACAGCATGATCTGCAGGGCATGCTCAATCTCGGGGATGCGCGTCTTCAGCTCTTCCAGTTCTTCGCCAGCCATCTCGGCCATTTCCGGATCATCAGAACCCGCCAGTTCACCAAGCTCTTCCACCTGACGACGGGCGTCTGTGAGTTCCCGCCCGGCTTCAACGACAGGCCGCAACTCTGCATGTTCCTTGGACAGACGCACGATCTCTTCGGCGTCCATCTCCGTCTCCATGGCTTTCTCAATCGTCTCGAACCTCGCGATGAGACTGTCGAGTTTTTCCTGCGGTATCAAAACTGTACTACTTCTTTTTCAGGGCTACTCAGCCGCGTTCAAATTTCTGGCTGCCTCAATCTGGGCTGCTTTTTCTTCGACCAGTTCGACAATGTGCTCGACCATCCCGTCATTCGACATTTTATGATCCGGAACGCCAGCAATGTAGACCATACCGGATTCGGCGCCGCCACCAGTAAAACCAATGTCAGTTTCTCTGGCCTCACCCGGCCCGTTCACGACACATCCAATGATGGACAGCGACATGGGTGTCGAAATATGCGCCAGACGCTCTTCGAGGATTTCGACCGTCTTGATCACTTCAAAGCCCTGCCGCGCGCATGACGGACAGGAAATGATGTTGACCCCGCGGTGACGCAAACCAAGGCTTTTGAGCAAATCATAGCCAACTTTTATCTCTTCCACCGGGTCAGCTGAAAGCGAGATGCGGATCGTGTCGCCAATGCCGGCCCATAACAGGGCGCCGAGCCCTACCGACGACTTGATTGAGCCGATCCGCGCGCCGCCGGCTTCCGTCACGCCAAGATGCAAGGGACAGTCTATCGCCTCGGCAAGGCCCTGATAGGCTGCAACCGTCAGGAAAAGGTCTGAGGCTTTGACCGAAATCTTGAATTCGTGAAAATCATTATCCTGCAGGATGCGTGCATGATCCAGAGCACTTTCAACCATCGCTTCAGGACATGGCTCCCCGTATTTCTCCAGAAGGTGTTTTTCAAGCGACCCCCCATTGACGCCGATGCGCATGGAACAGCCGTTATTCTTTGCCGCCCTGATGACTTCCTTGACGCGATCCTCAGAGCCGATGTTGCCTGGATTGATGCGCAGGCAGGCAGCGCCTGCTTCAGCAGCTTCGATGCCGCGTTTATAGTGAAAATGAATGTCAGCCACGATTGGCACAGGTGACTGCGCACAGATCTCTTTCATGGCGGCCGTTGATGCTTCATCAGGACAGGACACGCGCACAATGTCGCCCCCCGCCTCGGCGATTTCTTCAATCTGGTTCAAAGTCGCCTTTGCGTCCGAGGTCAGCGTATTTGTCATGGACTGGACGGTGATCGGGGCGTCGCCGCCGACGGGCACATTGCCAACCATGATCTGTCGGCATTTGCGACGCTCAATATCTCTCCACGGCCTGACGCTCATGTTTCACCTTCGTTCAACTTTACTAGCAGGTGTATTCATTTAGCAGCCCTGTCAAGAGCACGAAGTGCGGCATTGGAAGGAGAAAATGCGGCCCAAAGGTGCCCGGCGTCTCTATTCAGGCAGATTGTACACAAAGGTTGTTGTCTGGCCATAGACAGGCACTGGTGCACCGTCACGTCTGGCAGGTTCAAATGTCCATCTGTCGATGGCGCTCAGGGACGCGCCATTGAAACAGCTGTTGCTGGTCTGACTGACCCGCTGATTGACCGGGCGACCACGACTGTCGATGTCAAACATCACGGTTACGCGTTCTGTACCGTCAGCGCGGCGCTGACAGCGGCTTGGATAGACGGGAGAGACCGATGACAGGCGCACTGCCTCGATCAGCACCGGCTCTTGCGGGGTCGCTGCGTCCGCTGCGACAACCGGCGCTGGCGTCGGTAAATCCGGTTGCGCAACATCCGTGACGACCGGCGGCTCAGTGATGGCTTCAGATAAATTTCCTGTCTCTGTTTCCCGCTCTGTTTCCAGTGGGAATGTTTCCGCAAGCGGTAACTCTCCTTGCGCGTCTGCGATGCTGCGCGACAGGTCGTCTGCCGAAGTCTCGGCTTGCGCTTCTGACAGTTGCTGTGCGTTCAGGTCCGCGGCATCGAGGGCAACCTGGTTTATTGCGTCTGCAAGCTGTTCCGCTTCGGTACTGAGGATCTGTGTCGGGGCAGCGGTTTCTGTCTCACCTGTGACGGTATCTTCCGCGGCGATGGCATCCCCAACGGCAGGCTGTGCAAGAGTATCATCAGCGCCTGTTGCGGCGTCGCTTTGTGCAGCTGCTGAAGTCAATTCTGTTGTTTCAGTTGCAGCTTCTGCGCGTGCGGCATCTCCCGCTGCCTCGTTCGCGACGGTGAACGTCGGCTCCTCAACCCGTTCGACCGGGCGTTGCTGCAACGGTGTGCCTTCAACAGCAATCGGTCCGCTCTCAACCGGTGGTCGGGTAATCTGGAAAGCCACCCAGATGACAAAGAACAGGATTGCGACCACTGCCAGCAGGGAAAGTTCCCGGCCTGCTGTCACATCCTCGCGCGCACTGGAGCGCAGTTCAGGCGCGGTAGAGGCACCGCCGACATATCCTGCCTCCTTGCGGAACCGCGCCACAAGCGCCTCGTCAGGTAATTCGAGGAATTGCGCATATGCCTTGACGAAACCAGTTGTATAGGCGGCAATCGGCAGACGGGTTGCATCCATCTCCTCAATCGCCTCGAGGTAATCAATACGAACATTCGTCGCATCATGGGCGTCGTCAAGAGAGTAACCTGCCGCTTCGCGCGCCGCCTTCAGCATTGCCCCGGCAGTTTGAAATTCTTCATCCGTCAGCGGAGCACGTTTGGACCGCTCTTCCTGCAACTCAACAATGTCAGCTACACTGGACATATGCCACTAACCTCACGGCGATCCCCGGCCAGATCGCTGTTACATAGTAACCCTAAAAAGGGAAAAAGTTAAACCGTTTCAAACTAATAATGCCAGAACAATGCCAAAGTTGCCATTTTCCGGCACTTTTTCGTGCCAACCTGCCATTATGGTTAAATGACACGCACAAAAGTAGTTAATACACGCAATAATATGCTTCACCGCAACGGGAGTGATCGCTCCGCGGCATAAGCTTCAAGATCCTTGCGCAGGCTCTGCACCGGAGACTGCAATCTCGGCTCCAGCCAGGCCGTAAGATCGTTGAGATCAACAGCGCGGATGAGCTTCTTCAATGGGCCAATGCTGGATGCTGACACTGAAAGACGCGGAATGTCCAGCGCCATCAGAGAAATCGCCATCAGAGGATCAGCCGCCTGCTCACCGCAGTAGCACAAAGGCTTACCCGCCCTGTTCGCCTTGGTGGCTGTCATGCCGATGAAACTGAGAAAAGCCGGATGGAGATGGTCATAACGGCCAGCCATTTTCTCAGACTCCCGGTCCGAGGCAAAAAAGAACTGGGCCAGATCATTCCCGCCCAGGGACAGAAAGTCTACCTGCGGGGCAATATGCTCAAGACGCCAGGCAGCAGCGGGTATTTCGATCATGGCACCGACCCGGATGTCTGTCGGTTGGGAAAGACCAAGCCGCTCACGGCGGTCGATCTCACGATCAAGAATGCTCCGGATGGCAGATATTTCGTCACTGGTTGTCACCAGCGGTAACAGGATATTCAATTCCCGCCCTGCAGCCGCCGCCAGTAGCGCACGCAGTTGCGGCCGGATCAGACCTTCCCGGTCGATCGACATACGCAGGCCGCGCCAACCCATGGCCGGATTGCCCTCGCGGGTGACGCGCATATAGGGCGCGGTCTTGTCACTGCCGAGATCAGCCGTGCGAAAGACGACGGGCTTGCCCTGTGCCGCATCCAGCACCTGTCGATAGAGCTCTTCCTGTGACGCAGAGGTCGGTAATTGCGGGCTGACCAGGAACTGCAACTCTGTGCGGAACAAGCCAACACCCTCTGCCCCTGTTGTCTCAAGATGTGGCATATCAAGCGCCAGCCCGGCATTCATGAACAGCTCGATTGTGGTGCCGTCGCGCGTTACGCAAGGCAAGTCCCGTAATTGTGCATATTCTTTCTGGGCGGCCGAGAAAAACGCAAGTTTCTCCTGATAGCCAGAGATAACGTCAGCCTCAGGACGAATGAAGATTTCACCGCTCTCACCGTCGATCACCACAGCATCGCCGGCTTCGACGCGCTGAATCGCCGCCTCGCTGCGCCCGACCATGGGAATGCCTAGAGAACGCGCCACGATTGCCGCGTGAGACGTATCAGCCCCTTCCGCCAGGACGATGCCCTTCAGCTTGCGGCGGTCAAACTCCAGAATTTCTGCCGGGCCAAGGGCATGAGCAAACAAAACCGCATCCTCAGGCAGTTCCAGCTCATCCCTGCGGGTCTTGCCAGACAAGGACCGCAACAGGCGGCGCGAGAGGTCATCAAGGTCATGCAGGCGCTCGCGCAAATACGGATCTGTCGCCTTGCGCATCCGCTGGCGGTTTTCTGCCTGAACCTGCTCCACCGCAGACTCGCAGCTGAGCCCGGAGAGCACAGCCTCTTCAAGACGGCGAGCCCATCCCTTGTCATAGGCAAACAGCCGGTAAACCTCGATTACTTCTCGGGAGATAGCGCTTAACTGACTGTTATTGGCAATCATGTCATCAACAGACTTCTGCAGACGGATGATTCCTTCTTTCAGCCGTTCTGATTCCTGCGCCACATCAGCAGCAAAAACCTTGTGCTTTGGCGCGGGCGGCTCATGCAACGCGGCGATGCCGATGGTAATGCCGGGGACCACTGGCATCCCTTTCAGATGTTCCGGGCGATGCAGCAGCCGGTCGACTTCGGCGGCGTCTTCTTTCTCCAGAAGGTCTCCGGCAGCGACAATTTCCGCCAATACTGTCGCGACAAGCTGCGCGGCTTCCATTTCTTCTTCCGTATAATGGCGGGAGGTACGGTTCTGGATGACCAGCACGCCAAGAACCTGTCCTGTACGGATGATGGGCACACCAAGAAACGCATGCAGCATTTCCTCACCAACTTCGGGCCGGAACGAGAACGCGGGATGGTCCTGCGCTTCGTTGATGCTGAGAGGTTGCGCCTTGTCAGCAACATAGCCGACCAGACCCTCCCGCCAGTTCAGGCGCGTCTGGTGCACAGCCTCCTGCTTCAGGCCAACTGTCGCAAACAGTTCGAGAATATCATCATCACGCCGAAGATATATCGAACACACATCTGCAACCATATTTGCAGCAATTGCCTCCGACAGCTTGTCGAGACGCGCCTGCGCGCCCTCTTCCGCCGCCATGATTTCGCGCAAACGACGCAGCAGGACACGCGGCGAACTGCCGCCATACCTGAATGGATGTCCTGTGTCGCCTGTTTCACTCACGGGTCAGGAGGCTTCCGCAATCGTGTGAAGCCCATAGGCCTGATGCAGCGCCCGCACGGCAAGCTCCGTGTATTCCGAATGAATAAGCACACTGATCTTGATTTCTGACGTGGAGATATTGAGGATATTGATACTGCGGTCCGCCAATGTCTTGAACATGGTCGCGGCAACACCTGCATGAGATTTCATGCCGACACCAATGACTGACACTTTGGAGACGCTGCGATCAGCGACAACATCGGTGTATCCGATCGTATCTTTCAGTGTTGCAAGCAATTCCTGCGCCCTGGCCACATCTCCTTCATCCAGCGAGAAGGAAATATTCGCTGCCTTGCCGGTCTTGGCCGGGCTTTGCACAATCATGTCCACATTGATGTCTGCTGCTGCCAGTTCCTCGAAGATACGGGCGGCCCGGCCCGGCTCATCCGGTACCGTCATCAGGCTGATCTTGGCCTCCGCGTGGCTGTGTGTAATGCCACTGACAATGTGTTTCTCCACAATCTCATCCTCGTTACAAATGACCGTGCACGGCTGTAATTTGCCCGAACGTGCCTCTTCAGGGTTGGCAAAACTGCTCAGCACTCTCAGCTGAACATTATACGCCATCGCCAGTTCAACTGATCTGGTCTGCAATACCTTTGCGCCAAGCGACGCCATTTCGAGCATTTCCTCATAGGAGATGCGGTCCAGACGGCGGGCCTCTGACGTAATGCGCGGGTCTGTCGTGTAAACCCCGTCAATGTCAGTATAAATGTCACAGCGCTCTGCGCCAAGGGCCGCAGCAAGCGCCACGGCTGTGGTATCTGAACCGCCCCGACCAAGGGTCGAGATACGCTGCGCCTCGGTGATGCCCTGAAAGCCGGCGATGATCGCGACCTCTCCGGCATCAACGGCTGGCCCGATGGCAGCTTCGGGAATGTCCATAATTCTGGCCCGGCCATGGGCATCATTGGTCTTGAGCGGGATCTGCCAGCCCTGCCAGGACCGGGCCTTGTAGCCGTGTCGTTGGAGCGTCAAGGCCAGAAGGCCAGACGTGACCTGCTCACCGGACGAAACAACAGCATCATATTCACGGCGGTCAAATTCAGCTGAATTGCCTGTACTGTCGACCCGCTGCACCAGATCCACGAGCCGGTTCGTCTCACCTGCCATGGCTGATACCACGACGATGACTCCATGTCCGGCATCGGCTTCCAGCTTGATGAATTCCGCCGCGTTCGCAATCCGGTCCAGATCGGCGACAGACGTACCGCCAAACTTGAGCACCACACGCGAACTGGCGGGCTTTTGCAGGAATGGTGCAGACATTATCTCTCTCTGGGCCTATATGATTCCTGAATTGTACCGGGCAAGCCCACGTACCTAATGATGCTGCCCGTTCAAGGCAAGATTTAATCCCGGAGATGGCCCTGTGTGGGCAGGATGCGGAAAACAAGGATGACCATGGCGACCACCATAGACCCCGACGAAATTGAGAAATTTTCTGCTATCGCCGCTGAGTGGTGGGATCCGCTCGGGAAGTTCAAGCCATTGCACAAATTCAATCCTGCGCGTCTTGGCCATATCCGGGACGAACTCTGCCAGCATTTTGATCGTGACAGATTTGCCGGAAAGCCGCTTGAAGGCCTGAAGCTGATCGATATTGGTTGCGGCGGCGGGCTGGTTTCCGAACCAATGGCCCGGCTGGGTGCTGCTGTCACCGGCATCGACGCTGGGGAAAATAATGTGAAAACGGCCCTTGCCCATGCACTGGAACAGGACCTCGAGATTGATTACCGGCACACAACCGTCGAGGAACTGACTGAAAGTGAATCAGCATCATTCGATGTGGTCCTCAATCTCGAGGTGGTGGAGCATGTGGCAGATACCGGCTTGTTCCTGAGTGCATCGGCTGAATTGCTGAAGCCGGGTGGCATCATGATTACCGCGACCATCAACCGGACGATGAAAGCCCTTTTGACGGCAAAAATTGGCGCAGAATATATTCTGCGCTGGCTGCCTGCCGGGACTCATGACCCACGCAAATTCGTTCGCCCGACAGAAATCAGGGATGTGCTTGAGGCAGCAGGCCTTCAGGTGCGCACCCCGGTGGGCATGAACTACCAGCCCCTGCTGGATGCCTGGCGCATTAGCGATGATGCATCGGTCAACTACATGATCACGTCGGTGAAGCCGCCGCGCTCCTGACCATTTGCCTGCCTGGATAAATACTGATTAGCTGCACAAAAAATTGCAAAGGTGCTTTCCGTGAAAAAAATTGCTGTTTCCTGCCTCGCGCTGACATTGATTGCCTGTGGTGAGACACCCCCACCCGCCGATGAGACATCGCCAGCAGCCAATCCCGCTGCCCCCTCTTCTGCTGCAACCGCAGGTTCAGCAAACGGGTCTGAGGCCATCATTCGCGATATTGATGAGATTGCACGCGATTACGTTTCTGTCGCGCTGGCGTTTGGCGAGTTCGATCCGGATTATGTCGACGCCTATACCGGCCCGGAAGACTGGAAAGAAAGCGCCCTTTCTGCCGGACGCACGCTGGATCAGCTTTTTACAGAAGCTGCCGGGCTTTCGGCTGACCTTGCCCTGACAACACCGCCGCAAGACGAAGTGCGCCGCGCCAAAATTCTTCAGGGTAACCTGCAAGCCATGATCGCCCGGATGCGCATGGTGCGAGGGGAAACCTTGTCTTTCAACGACGAAACAGCCCTGATCTATGATGCTGTCGTCCCGGAGATCGATCCTGCCATTTTCGATGCTGCATTGGCAGAACTGGACGAAATCCTGCCTGGCGACGGCTCGATTGCAGAGCGACGCGAAGCCTTGCAGGCGAAACTGGAAGTGCCGGAAGACAAGATCGAGGAAATGATACGTGTCGCGATCGCCGAATGTCGCAAACGCACGCAGGCATATTATGATCTGCCAGAAGATGAGAGCTTTACGCTTGAGCTGGTGCGCGACAAACCCTGGAGCGGCTATAACTGGTATCAGGGTGATTATGAAAGCCTGATACAGATCAATCTGGACCAGCCTTTCCGCGTTGACCGGGCGCTGGACCTTGGCTGCCACGAAGGATATCCGGGGCATCATGTCTGGAATATCTATACGGAACGCTATTTGCTGAAGGAAAATAACTGGATCGAGTATTACGTCTTTCCACTGTTCAGTCCGGGCGCTTTTTTTGCTGAAGGATCGGCAAATTACGGCGTAGACGTCGCCTTCCCCGGCAGTCAGAAAAAAGACTTTGAGCGGGACGTGCTTTACCCGATTGCAGACATAGATCCGGCGCTGGCAGAAATTGACAGTGTCGTGGCCGAAGCCTCCCGCCAGTTACAGTTTGTGACCGTTTATGTTGCCCGTAATTATCTCGATGGAAACTTTACGCGCGACGAAGCGATTGACGTGCTTCAGAAATACAGGCTGGTTTCACGCGAGCGCGCCGAGCAGTCACTGGACTTCATCGAGAAATATCGCGGTTACGTCATAAATTATTCGCATGGGTATAATCTGGTCAAAGCCTATATCGAAGCGAGGGCTGAAACCGAGGCTGAACGCTGGGCTATCTTTGAGGATATGCTGCGCAATCCGAAAACAGCTTCTGATCTGGTCTTGCCAGAATCTGACGGGTAATCAGTTCAGCTTCTTCTTGACCTCGGACGTTTCAGGTTCTGGTTGAGGCACAGGCGCGATCTCGACGCCCTCCTCAACCAGTTCCTTCACTTCTGTAGGGGTGGCTTCGCCATAAATCGACCGCTGCTCGGTTTCGCCATAATGGATTTTGCGCGCTTCTTCTGGGAAGCGCTTGCCAACATCGTCGAAATTTTTCTCAATATATGTTTTTGCCTTGCGGGCCGCATCATTGAGGTCACGCTTGTAGGCCGCGATTTTTTCTTCCTTGTCGGAAGAGGTGGCAATAGCTGATGTGCGCGCCAATGCTGGTGCCATCAATGCCTTGCTGATTTGTGAAGAGCCGCATACGGGGCATTCGAGCAGGCTTTGGCCAGCCTGATCTTCAAAATCCTGACTGTTGCGGAACCAACCCTCAAACTCATGCGTGTCCGGGCATTTAAGCTGATATTTTATCATGAGGCCTGGATATTGTTGATGTGCAGGCTCTTTTCAAGTGCAAGGTTTGGAATTTGCTGGCGCACCTGTGACACTTTTGCCGGGTCAATATCAGCCACGATAACCCCCGGAGATGTATCCGCCTTGACGGCAATCACCTTCCCCCACGGATCAATAATCATGCTGTGCCCCCATGTGCTGCGACCATCCTCATGCTCGCCGCCTTGCGCGGCCGCCATGACATAAGAGCCGGTTTCGATAGCCCGTGCCCGGAGCAAACTTTCCCAATGCGCCTTGCCTGTCTGATAGGTAAATGCTGCCGGGATCAGGAGAATTTCGGCGCCAGCCTGCGCCAGCTTTCGGTAAAGGGCCGGGAAGCGCAGATCGTAACAGATGGTCTGGCCGATTTTTGCCAACGGCGTCTCGATAACTGCCGCTGTTTCGCCAGCCGTATAGATGCTCGACTCTTTCCAGCTTTCGCCGTCCGGCAGATCTACGTCAAACATATGAATCTTGTCATAGATATTCACAATCCGGCCCGCCGGGCTGAACAGATAGGCGCGGTTGGCTGCGCGCTGATTGTCTGCGTCTCCCGACAGCGTGAACGCCATGGAGCCAATAGCCAGCCATATCCCGAGTTCTTCGGCCAAGTCGGCAAAGGTGCTGATTTCTTCCAGCCCCTGCTCCGCTGGCAATGCCGAAAACAGGCGCTTCGGCTTGCGATCAACAATATTTGTCATCTCCGGCGTCAGGATGATACTGGCCCCCGCCGCCGCCGCTTCCCGGATCATTTGGGACGCAGACTGAACATTCACAGCGCGCTCAAGCCCCGAACACATTTGCACACAGGCTACTTTCACGCTGTGTCTCCCTGCAGCAG
Organism: Parvularcula sp. IMCC14364; assembly: GCF_030758415.1. Classification (NCBI taxonomy): domain Bacteria; kingdom Pseudomonadati; phylum Pseudomonadota; class Alphaproteobacteria; order Parvularculales; family Parvularculaceae; genus Parvularcula; species Parvularcula sp. IMCC14364. Next base: position 2,038,089 of record NZ_CP132334.1, read on the forward strand.
GGGATCGAGTTTGCCAGCACGCTCCAGCGCGTGGAGGTCGTCAGAGCCACCAATATGGAGATCACCAATAAATATCTGCGGAAATGTCGAGGCACCGTTGGCACGCTGGATCATTTCCGCCCGTCTTGATTTGTCCATCCCGGCATTGATCTCATTCACATCCGCCTGCTTTTCATGCAGCAGTTTCAGGGCACGCTGGCAGTAGGAACAAAACGGTCTTGTATAGATATCAACAGTCACCATGACGGGCACTCCTTGGGTTCTGTCTTTATATTGCGATCACATCATCTTTCACAACCCGCGCCAGAACGACAGCATTCACTTGTCCGGCACCGGCCCGCTTGAGAACACGCGCGCACTCTTTCAGGGTTGAACCTGTGGTCAACACATCATCCACTAGCAGGAAATGCTGGCTGCCCTGCAGTGGCAGATACTTGTCGCGAATACGAAAAGCGCCAGCGACATTTCGTTTTCGCGCTTTGGCGGAGAGGCCCTGTTGCTGGGGTGTCGAGCGATGGCGTTCGAGAAAATCCAGACAGACAGGCAAGTCAGCCTTGTGCGCCAGAGCTTTTGCCAGCAAGGCGGCCTGATTGAACCTGCGCCGCCTTAATCTGCGTGGATGCAAGGGCACAGGCACGACAATCGTCTCTGGGGTCTGCAACTGCGCGATCACGCCTGACATCATGGCGGCAAACCCTTCCACCAGGTCATGCCGATCTGCATATTTAAGGCTGAGTGCGAGGTTGGCGGATACATCATCATACCGCATGGCAGCCCTGACCCGGTCCAGGCCCTTGTCAGAAATCAGCGCAGAGTCGAATTTTCCGGTCGCTGCGCAAGCCCCGCAAATAAGCGCGTCACTCAGTGATATTTCGAATGGTATGCCACAAAGATCGCATAATGGCGGTGCGATAAAGGAGACCTGCTGCCACGCACGCGGCGACAATCCGCCGTGTGTTAGTACCTGCTCGCCCGTCACCGGACACTGGGGCGGTAACAGTGTATCGCGCAAAGCGCTGAGGGCAGATATTGATCCGCGTCGCGTGCTGTCCAGAAACTGTGCCAAGGCTTTTTGCATGAAGAATTGCCCTGCTCCCCACCTGACTGCATATAAAGCGTATGAGCAGCACACACCAGACCCGGACAGTACCGCAGATTTTCGACCGGCAACTCCTGCGCTTGCGGCAAAGACGCGCGGCATTGAGGTTTGCTGACCATGATTTCCTGCACAAAATCATTGCCGAGGACATTGTTGACCGACTGGAAACAGTGACACGTGACTTTCCGAGCGCCTGTTTCCTCGGGACCGGTACGCAGAGGCTGAGCAATGGTCTCACGGCCCAATGCGCCGTCGGTACCGTTGATATGTATGACAGCCTTGCTCAACCAACTGACACCCCGGCAACCCCAGTCTGGTTTTCCGGTACAGAAGAACTGCCCGCCCGCCCTGGAAGCTGCGCCCTGATTGTCTCCATGATGGAATTGCACAGCATGAACGACATGCCGGGATACCTCGCGCAAGTTCGCCGCGCCCTGAAACCCGATGGATTGTTTATCGGCGCACTACCAGCCGAAAACACCCTGCAGGAACTGCGTGATTGTCTTTATGCGGCAGAAACAGAAATAACCGGCGGTGTCAGCCCGAGGGTTTATCCCTTTGCCAGCCTGCGGGAGCTTGGCGGCTTGATGCAGCGTGCCGGATTCGCGCTGCCTGTTGCTGATACACTGCGCCTGCCGGTGACCTATCGCGCGCCCATCAGTCTCCTGAAAGATCTGCGATATATGGGCGAGACGAACATACTTCGTAACAGGAAACCAGGTACACTTGGACGGCAGGTTCTTTCAAGAGCCCTTGACCTGTACAGAGAGAAATTCAGTGCCGGAAAAGATGGCAGCGTCACCGCCACATTCGAAATAGCCGTTCTTACCGGGTGGGCGCCACATGAAAGCCAGCAGAAACCTCTCAAACCTGGCTCCGCAAAAGCCTCATTGGAGCAAGCCGTGAAAACAGGTTTTAAGGATTAAAGATATTGCGGAAGACCGGAGGTCAGCTCGCAGCTGTGTCCACCTTGTCGGAAATATCCGTGAAGACGGCTTTCATCGTATCAATAGCCTGTCCGAAGAAGGCAAGCGTTGCGATGCTGAGCAGTGCAATAATCATGGTATATTCCATAAAGGTCGTTCCGCTTTCGCTTTCAGAAAAAGCGTCTACCTGACGGCGCAAACCCGCATATTTTTTCATCAGTGCAGGCATTAAAGATAGTCCCTAAGTTGCGCCACCAATGGAATATCCGCGGGCGGTAAATCGAGCTTCATCATGTCGCGTGCCTGTACCCAGGTGAGCTTCTGCCCTTCCCTGGGACTGGGCACACCGTTCCACTTGCGGCAGGCAAACAAGGGCATCAACAGATGGAAGTCCTTGTAGGCATGCGACGCAAAGGTCAGCGGGGCCAGGCATGATGTTTCTGTTTCGATATCCAGTTCTTCTTTCAGTTCACGTATCAAGGCCTCTTCAGGCGTTTCGTCTTTTTCGACCTTACCGCCGGGAAACTCCCAGAGGCCTGCCATTGTTTTTCCCTCAGGCCGCTGAGCCATCAGCACGCGACCATCCCTGTCAATCAGGGCACAAGCTGCAACCAGAAGTATTTTCGACATTCTTTCGCCCTATTGTCGCCTGATGTCTTTAAGATGCCTTTAATATAATTCGACAATTTGTCGAAACTTGCTGCTTTAGCCAAGTCATATCGTATTTTATGAAAAACTTTGTAAACAGACAAAAGTTTTTACAGGTCAATCCCGAAATTGCACACTGTCTGTCCCGGAACCGGACGATACAGCTTCCCCCGGCTGATAGACTGTCACATCAGCGGCATTGCGCAGCCGGTCCAGCTCCTGTTCAATCGCCTGTAATCGCAGGAATTCAAGAATGTCTTCGCGCACGCTGTCAAAACTTGGCGGGCGCACCGGCCGGCGACCTTCGACCTTGAAAAAGGCCCAGCCGCCTTCTGTCTCAAAAACCTCACTGATCTCACCATTGGCCATGGCATAAGCACGCTCTGCATAGCCGCCCGGCATCTGGCCAAATGCCAGATAGCCCATCTGACCATCGCGCCCGGCTGAGACCGGGTCGATCGAAAAATCGCGGGCGATCTGGGCAAAATCGCTACCCTCCTGCAATGTGTCGCGCAATCCGCGCGCCAGAACTTCTTCAGCGACCACAACATGGCGCAGGCGCAGTTCATCTCCGAAGGAGATATTTTCGCGCTGGCTCTGGTAGAGGCGCACTGCTCGCTCCTCTGTGGCCTTGTCGGCAATGACTTCCTGTAAATGGGCCGCAGAGAGAATTCGGTTGCGCGCCATGGCGAGTTTCGACGTTACCTCCGGGTCACTGGTAACGGCTTCATTGGCCTGCCCGGCCCGGGCCAGCAAAAATTGGTCTATCGCTTCAGTGACGAGCCCGCGCTCGAACACTTCCGCGACCGAGAGGCTTTCTGCTTCAGGTAATTTGCCCGCCTGATGGGCATATTCCAGCACATCACTATGGCGCAGCTGACGTCTGCCGATTCGCACCAACACAGGGTCCGGTTCTGGCGCGACAACCGGCGCCTCAACCTGCTCAGCCTGCATCTGGACGGGCGGCTCATAAAGCCGCAGGGCGTCGATTGTTTTCATGCCCACAATCACAAGTGAGAGCGTTAACACGGACAAGGCAACCTGCCCGTCTGTCGAATTGAGCCAGCGCCGGAAAACGCGCATGCCTATGGCGATATCCTGCGTCGCCAACAATAACGAACGCCAGAGTAATTTGCCGAACCAGCCACAAACGCTCGCAATGTCACCTGCAAACCCCTTCAGCCTGGCGGCCAGTTGTCCTCTTGTGGCAACATGTGCGGTGTGATCAGGCATTGTCTGCATTACGGTCCGTTTCGTTGACACCAGCTATGGCCCTGCTTATGTGTCCCATTCCAAAAGTGGATTAGAGACTAACATCTGATAGTCAAGAAACAGTGCAGGTTGGGCCACGCCGCTCACTGCCTGACAGGATACCAAATGGCCTTACTGGACGTTGCAAAAAAAATCTTTGGCTCCTCGAATGAGCGCCGCCTCAAGCCGATGATGAAAACGGTTGAGAAAATCAATGCTCTTGAGGACGAAATCGCGGCCCTGACAGATGAACAACTCATTGGCAAGACGCAGGAGTTCAGGCAGCGCTACAAGGACGGCGAGAGCCTGGATGACCTGCTTGTGGAAGCCTTTGCGACGGTCCGCGAGGGCGCAAAACGCGCCTTGGGTCTGCGCCCTTATGATGTGCAGCTGGTGGGCGGCATCGTGCTGCATCAAGGCAACATTTCCGAGATGAAAACCGGCGAAGGCAAGACACTTGTCGCCACCTTGCCGGCCTATCTCAACTCACTCACCGGAAACGGTGTTCATATCGTCACGGTAAACGATTATCTCGCCAAGCGGGATGCAGAGTGGATGGGTCGTGTTTTTGAGAAAGTTGGCCTGCGCACCGGCGTTATCGTGAACGAGCTGAGTGATCCCGAGCGCCGCGAACAATATGCCGCTGACATCACCTACGCGACCAACAACGAGCTTGGTTTTGACTATCTCCGAGACAATATGAAATCCTCGCTCGAAGAAATGGTCCAGCGCGGGCATCATTATGCGATTGTGGACGAGGTTGATTCGATCCTGATTGATGAAGCACGGACACCGTTGATTATTTCCGGCCCGACAGAAGACAAATCAGATCTTTATCTCACGATCGACAAATTCATTCCGCAACTGACGGAAGAGGATTACGAACTCGACGAAAAGCAGAAACAGGTCACGCTCACCGATGAAGGCAACGAGCATATCGAAAAACTGCTCATGGAAGCCGGTTTGCTCAAGGGCGACAGCCTCTATGAAGCTGAGAATGTCTCGGTCGTTCATCACGTGCAGAATGCCCTTAGGGCGCATATCAATCAGAAGCGCGACAAGGATTATATCGTCAAGAACAACAAAGTCGTGATTATCGACGAATTCACAGGCCGCATGATGGAAGGTCGGCGCTGGTCTGATGGCCTGCATCAGGCCGTCGAGGCAAAGGAAGGGGTCGATATACAACCCGAGAATGTGACCCTCGCCTCGATCACTTTCCAGAATTATTTCCGCCTTTACAAAAAGCTGTCCGGCATGACCGGTACAGCTTTGACCGAGGAATCGGAATTTGCCGATATCTATAAACTCAACGTCTTCGAAATCCCGACCAACCGGCCAATTGCCCGGGCGGATCAGGATGACGAACTCTACATTACCGTTGATGAAAAATACAAAGCCATCGCCCGGCAAATCGCTGACTGCCATGACCGTGGCCAGCCTTTGCTTGTTGGCACAGCCTCCATTGAGAAATCAGAGCTGATATCCGAGCTGCTCACCTCCAAAAAATTCTTCCGTGAACTGGCGAAAGATACAGAAAAATATTTGGCGGAATTCAAGCCCGGCAAACATGATGACGAAATTGCCGAAGTCAAACGTCAGATCGCTCTTTTCGAAGAACTGGCAAAACGCAAAGAGCCGGTCCCGCATAATGTTCTGAACGCGCGGTTCCATGAACAGGAAGCGGAAATCATTGCTCAGGCCGGCGTGCCGGGCGCAGTAACGATTGCGACCAATATGGCCGGGCGCGGTACCGATATTCAGCTTGGCGGATCCGTAGACCTTGAACTGATGAAGCAGCTGGAAGAAGGCGACAGCGAAGAAACCATCGCCAGAAAACGTGCTGAAATTGAAAAACGCATCGCCGAGCAAAAGCAGAAAGCGCTTGATGCTGGCGGACTGTATGTGCTGGCTACCGAACGTCACGAAAGCCGCCGCATCGATAATCAGCTGCGCGGCCGATCAGGTCGTCAGGGTGACCCGGGGACGACGAAATTCTTCCTGTCCCTGCAAGATGACCTGATGCGCATCTTCGGGACAGGCATGGAAAACATGCTCAAGCGCTTCGGCATCAAGGAAGATGAGTCGATTGAACATCCCTGGTTCACCAAGGCCGTAGAGAATGCACAGCGCAAGATCGAAACCCGCAATTTCGACATCCGCAAGAATGTTTTGAAATATGATGATGTGATCAATGACCAGCGCAAGACCATCTTTGAAGAGCGCATCGACTTCATGTCGTCAAAGAGTGTCGAAGATACAATTCGCGACATGCGCCAGGAAGTGATCGAGGATATTGTCGAAACGCATATTCCCCCCAAGTCCTATGTGGAGCGCTGGGATGTGGAGGGCTTGCACACTAAAATCGAAGAAGTGTTCGGACGCGCCTTCCCGGTCAAGGAATGGGCTGCAGAAGAAGGTGTGGCCGATACCGAGATCACAGAGCGCCTGACAGAGGCCGTTGATGCCTATGCATCACAACGTGCTGTTGACCTGAACGGCAAGGCGCGGAACCGGGGCCTTAAAGACCCTGACAATTTCATCCGCCGCATGGAGAAAAGCGTACTCCTCAGCACACTGGACAGAAACTGGCGCGAGCATATCCAGATGATTGACCATCTGCGCTCCATTGTCGGCTTGCGCAGCATGGGCCAGCGCGACCCGCTGAATGAGTTCAAGACCGAAAGTTTTGCCCTTTTCGAAGCGCTGATTACAGGCCTGCGTCAGGATGTGGTCCGTGAACTGATGCATATCGACCTGCCGGATGAAGATAATGATGCGGAACGCATGTTGCGCGAGCTGGCAGCGCGGCGTCAACTTGACCAGTCCAAATTGCAGGCAACGCATATCGACGCCACCACTGGCGAGAACGATGCCGCCCACGGTAATCCGGATGCGCCGCAGCGCTCTTATGGTCGCTCTGCGCGCGTGTCGACACTCCAGGCACGACAGGCGGCTGAAGAGATCAATCCGAATGATCCGGCAACATGGGGGCGTGTACGTCGTAATGACCCATGCCCCTGCGGGTCAGGTCGCAAATTCAAGCATTGTCACGGTACTATCTGATTTCACGCAACCGGGTCGCCCCGGCGGACCTGTTGATTTATAATGCGCGTCAACAGTGCCACGCAAAAATTGACCGCCCTTCGCAACCAAAGGGCGGTCGTTTTTTTACAGGCCAGGTATCACGGCGATGAAGTCTTCCGCTGTCAGCGTATCCAACTGCGTAAAGCGCAGAACAAGCTCGTCACCATTGCCAAAATCAATCAGCGTGTGATTGCCCCGCTGGGTTGCGGCGGCCAGGATTTCCTCGAATGTATCAAATGCCTCACCAAAGCCGGTGACATCGATTGTGTCCCCTTCTTCGGCACTGAAATCCCGGATGGTGTCCTTCTCGGTCCCCACATTTATGATGAAGACATCGGCTCCGGCACCACCAAACAGATTGTCAAAACCAGCGTCCCCGATGAGGATATCGTCGCCGTCTTCACCGGAGAGAAGGTCATTACCCGTACCACCGAACAGAATGTCAGCGCCGGCACCGGAGAAAATGCGGTCATTGTCCCCATCACCAAAGATGACATCACTGCCTTCTCCCGTGAAAATACGGTCGTTGCCCGCATCCCCGATAATTTCATTATTGCCATTACCTGCAGAAATGCGGTCATTGCCAAGACCGGCAAAGATCAGGTTGTTACCATCGCCAGCATCAATACGGTCATTGTCCGCACCTGTATCAATCTGGTTGTCGCCATTCCCGACGAACACTCTGTCATTGCCGTCTCCGGTCAGGATGATATTTGCACCATCACCAGCGTCAATGCGGTCCCGTTCGGCACCTGTATCAATCTGGTTGTCACCATCACCAACGATAACCCGGTCGCGACCATCGCCTGTCAGGACCAGATTGTTACCATCACCCGCTTCAACGCGATCATTCTCCGTACCTGTATCAATCTGATTGTCACCCTCGCCAGCAAATACCCGGTCATTACCCGCGCCAGTGAGAATAATATCATCCCCATCGCCAGTGGTGACACGGTCATTGCCCTCGCCAGTATCTATCTGATTATTACCGGAAACAGCCGTGACGCGGTCATTCCCGTCTCCGGTGATAACGCTGTCATTGCCGGCACCTGAATCCACGCTATCGTTGCCATCACCGCTTTCAATGAAGTCATCACCCGCCCCGGTTTCGATGCGGTCATTCCCGCCACGGCTGAAGACGATGTTTATATCATCGCCGGTCGTGATCCGGTCTCGGCCTTCATCACCGCCTGTAAATGTCAGGGCCAGCGTTGTGATATCTTCAAAGACACCGTCCACAAGGGTGGCCTGCGCCGGATTGAAAAGACGTATATCAAGTGTACCGGAAACTGTTCCGACGAAGGCGGAGACATCCTCGCCGAAAATCTCTGACAGAGCGATACTGAAATTGGCTTCCGTCTCCGGGTTGGTCAGGCTCAACCGCTGACTGAAGTCACCAGCTTGCGTTGTTACGCCAAAGCCGACAGATGACGGCAAAGACACAAACGGTGGCACAGAGGTGAGATTAATGGAAAAATTAAGCGCATTATCCGCCAGCCCTGTAATACCGCCAAAGAAGAAAGTTGGCTCCAGTTCCTCAGGTAACTGATCAAACCTGTTGATAAATGGCACCTGCTCGGCATTGATAATTGGCATCCCGATATCAGCCAGCAAATTCAACTCAAGCTGGCCAATCTCCACACGGTCTCCCGGGATGACGAAAGGGTTCATCAGGGCAAGGGCAATATCACCGCCAGTACCCAGGAAATGCGACAGATCAGATCCGGAACTGCCGGTCTGGAATTCCAGCGGGATGGCTTCGCCATAGGCCGCCGCAGATAATGCTCCGTTGAAAACCGGTGCTCCCTCTTCGGTGACATCAATCAGCAGATCATAAGGCGTGCCGATGGTCACAAGGCCAGGTGGCAGGCCGATATTGGCAAGGTCGAACAGCGGCAGATCAAACGGGTTTGCTGTATCCCGGATACCAAGGAAACCAAGACCATGGGCAAGCTCGTGCAACAGCACGGAAAAGAAATCAAACTGGTCCGCCGGTACCGGATCATCAAGCTCAGGGTCGAAAAAGAACTGACCGCTTTCGATGAAAGCCGGGTTCACATTGATGACAATGTCAGTCCCTTCGCCGTTCACATCAATGCCGGTCCGCAATTCAAACAGGCTGCCCGCTTCAAGGAGCAGAAAGTCACCTTCATCAAGCTCTCCAGATCCGTTCAGATCGAACGAATTACTGATGGCAAACGTGCCTGGCCCGGCGGAAGCAACGGCATTGGTGCCGCCCACATTCAGCGTCACCTCAAGACTGGCCCCTTCGGCGGCATCTATGAACTGTCCCCAGGTATCAAGGGCCTGTCCGGCGATGGTTTCAAAAAGCGCCAGCGTTTCGGCTGTGGCCGTGCCGGTCAGGTCAACGACATTTAGGCCAAATTCGAGTGCATTCTGTACGCCGTCTGAAACTGTACCGATTGCCTCGGCCAGATCTTCAGCTGATATGCCTGTCACGCCAGTGGCACCTGACACCGCGACGCCGTCGCCGAACACGCCGCCATCAAAGCTGAAGCTGCTCTGGTCGAAACTGTGGTTGTGACCATCATTGGGATCATGTGCATTGAGCATACAGCCACAGAAAACTGACATGACGTCCGATATATCACTTACCGGGCTTGTATATTGCTCTTCTGACTGGAGGCTATCGTAAGGCATTCACTCTCTCCCTTTAGATGGTGGTGTTTTATTGCGGGTCCAGATTAGGCGTTCCGACATGATGTGCTGTGACTGAAATCACAATCTAATGGCTTCCTGATTCTGTCCTCGGGTACAATATGTACTGTAGGCAACTCCGGATTAAACGCGCCTTAACGCGCGCTTAACAATTGTTTTCAATTCATGAATTTCAGGCCTCCGGCGCCTGCAAATCCATCGACAGCGCATGCACCGGGCCGGCCAGCAACTCTGCCAGAATGCTGTTGACCTGTCGCTGCCGTTCAACCCTCGACTTGCCCGTAAATGCAGCCGAAACAATCCGGACGCGAAAATGGGACTCGCCGCCTTCAGGTGCTCCGGCATGGCCGGCATGGAGATGCGACTGGTCAATGATTTCCAGCTCTGCAGGTGCCAGTGCCTCTGTCAGTGCAGTCTTCATGCGCTCAGCAACTTTCATCAGGCGGTATCCTTCAACTGTCCCTGTTCAAACTGTTCGGCCAGCTTGAACTTCTGTATCTTGCCCGAACCGGTCAGCGGCCATTCGTCCACCCAGACCCAGTAGACAGGCGTTTTCTGCGGTGACAGACGCTCGCGGACGAAGGCCTTCAACTCATCCGGAGCGGGTTTGCTGTCACCAGCTGCACGCATGAAACAGGCGACCTGCTCTCCCCACTTCCGGTCCGGCACCCCAACAACGGCAATTTCAGCCAGCGCCGGATGTTCTGCCATGGCATTTTCAATCTCTACAGGGAAGATATTTTCACCGCCCCGAATGATCATCTCTTTGACGCGGCCGGTAATCTTGATGTAGCCACGCGCATCCATGCGCCCGAGATCGCCTGTGTGCAGCCAGCCATCCTTGTCGATTGTCTTGGCCGTGGCTTCCGGATTGTCGTTGTAACCATGCATGACCAGATAGCCACGCGCACAGATTTCACCCTGTTGGCCAATCGGCAGCACCTCGTTTGTCTGTGGATCACGGATCGACACATCCACATTGGGCATGGGCTGGCCAATGGTGGTCGTCAGATCCTCAAGGCTGTCACTGCCCCAGCATCCGGTGATGCAGGGCGAACTTTCGGTCTGGCCGTAGACTATCTGAATGTAGTGCCCAAGCACGTCTTTGGCTTCACGGCACAGTTCCGGCGAGACCATCGCCCCACCGGAGAAGACAGCCTGTAGCGAGGAAGTGTCTGTGCCGAGTTTCTTGACCACCTCGATAATGGCAACAATCATGGTGGGCACGCCCATAAAATGCGTCACCTTTTCGCGCTCGATCACCTTGGCAATCATCACCGGGTCAAATATAGGCGCGAGCAGCAAGGTGCCGCCGACACCAATGCCCCCCAGCAACACAACGGCGCACCCTGTTGTGTGAAAGAGCGGCATATTATGCAGGATGACGGCATTCTCATCTGTCTCGATACGCCCGGCTGAATCAATCGCATTCTGAACAAGGCCATGATGGTGTAACAGGGCACCTTTCGGGAATCCGGTGGTGCCGGAGGTATATTGTATCTGTGCAATATCCTGCGGCGTGACGTCCGGCAGACTGGCCCCTTCACCGTCATACATGGCGGCGCTGTCCTCGAGTAATATCCGATGCTGGATAGCAGGAATTTCCGAACATACTTCATCGGCAATTTTCTTCATCGGATTGCCACGGAAATTGTCTACAAGATAGATCGCTTCGGCGCGGGACTGTTTGAGTACGTATTTCAACTCACGTGCCTGATAGGATGGGTTGACGGTGACAAGCGTGAGGCCGGCAAGCCCTGCTGCAAATTCAAGCAATACCCATTCGGGACAGTTCGGCGCCCAAACCGCAATACGGGCACCTTTTTCATGCCGGGCCGCAAGTGCACTGGCCAGCCTTTGACTCTCAGCCAGCAAGGCCGGATAGGTCCAGGTTCGGCCGATAGCGCCTTCAAAGTCGAGCTCCTTGAGCGCAATCTTGTCTGGATGCTTCTGCGCCATGCGCTCCAGCAACCCGCCCACTGTCACTTCGTCAAGGCTTCCGTCAGTAACTGCCGGAAACCAGGATTCTATCAGATCGACCTTATACATCATTCCTCGCCTTGTTATGTGGCAGGAAATTAGCACGAACCAGCCACCATGGACAATGGAGACCTCCCGCCACCGGAATTTTGAAAAACTGTGGAGAAAGCCAAACAATCACTCAACTGTCAAGATTGTATCGGCATACCGAACATCCCATAATGTCATTATGTCAGATGATTATTCCTACAAGCCACGTCATGGCTTTGATATCCGGGTAAAACCGTCACGCGGCGGACGCACGGCAGCAAAAAGCTGGGCCAAAAAAGAAGTACGCCAGTGCGATGCGCCGGATTGCACCAACGCAGCCGAATCACGCGCGCCAAAATCACCGCAGCAACTGAGCGAATATTTCTGGTTTTGCCCGACCCATGCCCGGGAGCACAACAAGAACTGGAACTTCTTTGCCAGCATGACAGATGATGAGGCAAAGGCATTTCGTGAGGCACAGCGCTATGGCGGGCGGCCAACCTGGCAGATGTCCAAGAATGCCAGGGCCAGTGCTGCGGCACGCGCCGGTGTGGACGGACAGGCAAGCATCGACGACAGCGTCGGCGTTTTTGCGCAAAGCCCTCAGGCCAAGCCGGGTATGGAAGGCGCTTTTCGCGAAGGCCGCAAGCTCACCAAACTACAGGTATCAGCTTTCAAGACCTTCAATCTGCCAACCAACGCCCCCGATGCCGATATCAGGAAGCGTTATGCGGAGCTGGTCAAACGCTTCCACCCTGATTCCAATGCAGGCGATCGCGGTGCTGAAGAGCAGTTGCAGGAAGTCATCAAGGCGCACCAGATCCTCAAGAAGGCAGGCTATTGCTGAACGCTGCTGCAATAATGGTGCATTAGCTTCTTGCCACTCAAGCGCATTTCAGGGAATGTCCGAGCAAAGGACCGGAGTTGATTCTACATGAGTAATCTGACCAGTGACGCGCATTTTCAGGAAGCGCCGGATAAGGAAGTATCTGCCAGGGACGTATTTGGCGTCGAGGTTGATCTTAAAGTACCCGCTTTTTCCGAAGCCAACGAATATGTGCCGCCTGTTGACCCGACCTACCGGTTCGATCCTGAAACCACGCTCGCTATTCTAGCCGGGTTTACACACAACCGCCGCGTCATGGTGCAGGGCTATCACGGGACAGGGAAGTCCACACATATTGAACAGGTTGCAGCCCGACTGAACTGGCCTTGCATCCGTGTCAATCTGGACAGCCATGTCAGCCGGATTGATTTGATTGGTAAGGACGCCATCGTGATTGAAGATGGCAAACAGATTACGTCCTTCAAGGAAGGGATGCTGCCATGGGCTTTCCAGCGCCCGGTCGCACTCGTTTTTGATGAATATGATGCCGGTCGGCCTGATGTGATGTTCGTGATCCAGCGGGTGCTGGAAGCAGAAGGCAGGCTCACCCTGCTCGATCAGAACCGCGTCCTGACACCCAACCCGCATTTCCGCCTGTTTGCGACCACAAATACGATCGGTCTTGGTGACACCACGGGTCTTTATCATGGCACACAGCAGCTCAATCAGGGACAGATGGACCGCTGGTCAATCGTTACCACACTGAATTACCTCGCACATGAAGAAGAAGTGGCGATTGTGCTCTCCAAATTGCCCTCTTACGACAACGAAGACGGCCTCGCCAAGCTGGATGCCATGGTCAAGGTTGCCGATATGACGCGCAATGCGTTCATGAACGGCGACATCGCCACCGTGATGAGCCCGCGTACCGTTATCACCTGGGCCCAGAACGCTGAAATTTTCCAGAATATCGGCCATGCGTTCCGGGTCACATTTCTGAACAAATGTGACGAACTGGAGCGCCCAACAGTCGCTGAGTTTTACCAGCGCGCCTTTGGAGAAGATTTACCCGAAGCTGCTCATTTGCTGGCCATTGCCTGAACCAAAACAAATCCAGTCTTCAGGCAATCGCGCCCGCAATCCAGGCAAACAGCATGATGATCAGCAGGGCGCCGATAAAGGCAAAGCCCAACATGTCCAGGCCCTTGCCTTCCGGCATCGGCTTTTTCTTTTTGCTCGCGATATGCGCACCTGTAAGAAGTTGCAGTCTTTTCTGCTCAGGGGTCATGGTGACCTCCATTCAATCATGATGATTGTCTGATACCGCGTATATGCGACTTTTTCAGGGCAGGTACAATATACGAGCCTGCAAGGCTCATTAGGATTGCTGAAATCGCTGCCAACGGCTAGGTCAGGCGTTTCGTAATAACTGGAATAATCCCGTGGCACCTCCCCTGCTAACCCTTCAGGACGTTCACCTGACTTTCGGTGGCACACCGTTGCTCACTGGAGCCAGCATGAGCGTACACGAAAAAGATCGTCTGTGTCTTGTGGGGCGCAATGGATCGGGCAAGTCCACCTTGATGAAAATTGCCGCTGGACTGATTGAAGCCGATAAGGGTGACATCATTAACCGACCGGATGTGACGGTGCGATATCTTGAACAAGACCCGGACTTTTCGAGTTACGCAAGTGTCAGGGAGTATGCGGAACAAGGCCTCGCCCCCGGCGATGATGATTATATTGTTACTCTTCTGCTGGAACAGATTGGCCTGACCGGCGAAGAATCCCCTGCACAACTTTCCGGTGGTGAAGCGCGGCGGGCAGCCCTTGTACGGGCACTGGCCCCAGAGCCTGATATCCTGTTGCTCGACGAGCCTACCAACCACCTCGACCTGCCGACAATCGAGTGGCTTGAGCAGCTGTTAAGCCGGACATCATCCGCCCTCGTCCTGATTAGTCACGACCGGCGTTTCCTGGAGAACATGACACGTAAGACTATCTGGCTGGACCGGGGCCAAACGCGGGAATTGAATGACGGCTTTGCCGGCTTCGAGAGCTGGCGGGATACAGTGCTTGAACAGGAGGAACTGGAGCGCCACAAGCTGGATCGCAAAATCGTGCGTGAAGAGCACTGGATAACATATGGCGTAACAGCACGCCGCAAAAGAAATGTCCGCCGGCTGAAAGAGCTGGACAGCTTGCGCCAGCAGCGCAAGGAGGCTGTCAAAAATCCTGGCAAAGCCAAACTGGAAGCATTTGACAGCGGCCAGTCCGGCAAACTTGTGATTGAAGCTGAAGGCCTGTCCAAATCATATGACAGTAAAATTCTTATCAATAATTTCAGTATGCGCCTTAACCGTGGCGACAGGGTCGGCATTACCGGGCCAAACGGCTCCGGCAAGACAACACTGCTGAATTTGCTTCTGGGCCAGCAACCGCCGGATGCAGGCAATGTCCGCCTTGGAACCAATCTTGATATTCTCACCCTCGACCAGAAACGCGCTACCCTGAAACCAGAAACAAGACTGGTAGATGCCGTCACTGGTGGCCGGGGGGATTCCATTTCTGTCGGCGGGCAGATGCGCAATGCCATGAGTTATCTCAAGGATTTTATGTTTTTACCCGAACAGGCGCGCTCTCCTGTTGCTGCCCTGTCTGGCGGCGAAAAGGGACGGCTTGCCTTGGCGATCGCTTTTGCCAGTCCGTCCAACCTGCTGGTACTGGATGAACCAACGAACGACCTGGATCTCGAAACCCTTGACCTCGTGCAGGAAATGCTCAGCGCCTATCAGGGAACGGTGATGCTTGTCAGTCATGATCGGGACTTTCTCGACAGGACTGTCACCAGCACGCTCACGCCTGAGGGGAATGGTAATTGGCGGGAATATCCAGGTGGCTATTCTGATATGAAGCGCCAGCAGAAGGCGCTCGCTCCGGAGCAACAGAAGACGGTTTCTGCCCCCTCCTCGCGGTCGCCCTCTTCCCAGGCAGAAAGCGCACAGCCAAGAACAGCAAGCGCGAAACTATCGTACAAGGAAAAATATGCACTTGAGACCCTGCCTGGTGAAATCGAGAAACTGCAGGAGGATATAAAGAGTTTTCAGGAAAGGATGGCTGATCCTGACTTATTCTCACGCGCGCCGGAAGAGTTTCACAAGATCGCTGAACGGCTTGAGCAGACAGAAAAACAGCTGGAAGCAAAGGAAGAGGAATGGCTTGAGCTGGAAATGAAGCGGGAAAGCCTTGAAGAGTAATACTTTGTTAACCAACCTTCAGGTTGAAATCGATCAGATTGCGCGCTGCTTAAACGCCAGATTAACCAGAACCGCCTAAAGTGACCCTGATTTAGTGTATCTGTCTGGCGGGTCTGAAAATTTTGCGCGTTCTGAAAACACTTTGGCCCGAGCGGTCACCTTCTGCCAAACTTCAGGCTGTTGAAGTTTTCAAAGGCATGTCCCCCATGCTGTTTGCCTGCATGGGTGTCACAGCCGCTCTGGGACTGCCGGGTGTATTTCTTGCTGGCCAGCCATTCGCCGCCATTCCGCTGTTGCTGATTGGTCTTTTCTCTTTCGTCCGGTATCTTCACTGGCGCAAGGCAGACGTTAGCAGCTTCAGCGTTGCTGAGTTGGACAAAGCGCTCTCCTTCGTACCCCTGTCAGCAGCTTTTTGCGGTCCTGTCTTTTCAGCGCTTGCATTATACATCATGTCTACGATGCCAACGGAAGCGATGTTCATTATCGCTGGCTGGATGACCATGATGGCTTGCATCAGCAGTATCAGCATGTGCGCGACACCCTTCACGGCCAAGATCATCATGGTCACCCTGATGTTACCAGCCAATCTGATGATGGTCTTTCAGGACGATTATCGTCTGCAGGCATTCGGCGCAGTCATGATCCTCAGCAGTCTGCTGGTTATCGGCTGCTTCTCAACTGTTTTGCGCGTGGTGACACAGATCAAGGAACAGGCTCTGCAAAACGCAGAACGCAGCCGTGATCTTGCCAAAGCCATGCAGAACTATTTCGACATGTCAGATGATATTGTCTGGGAAACCGACAAAGAAATGAAATTCACATTCATTTCAGATGCGATTGAGTCATTCTCAGGCCAACCGGCACACAAATTTCTGAACCGCTCTCCCATCAGTCTCCTGAATGAAAATGACCCGGAAACAAAGGGTAACATCAGAAAATTCCAGGATGCCTGGGAACAGGCTATTCCCTTCCATCATATTGTCGTCAACGTGATCGCGAGCAGCGGCAACAGTCTTTATGCCGATATATCAGGGGCACCAGTCTTCAACGAAGAAGGTGAGCTTACCGGGTATCGCGGCGTCATGGCGAACACCACGCGCCTGATGCATCAGCGTAACGACATAATCCGTACCAAAGAGAAATTCCGTGACTTCGCAGAACTTGCTGCTGATTGCCTGTGGGAAACGGATGCAGAGCATATATATACCTATATTTCAGATGTGATTGAGAAATGGACCGGTCAAAAAGCATCGGAGCTTCTTGGTCAGAAAAGAGGCGAAGTTCTGGAACATTCGACGCCTGAAGCAGCCCACACAGACTGGGCTACTCATATGGATGACCTTGAGAACAAGAGACCGTTTCAGAACTTTATCGTTCGTACACGCAACGACGATATTCTAAGCACCAGCGGCAAGCCAAAATTTGCTACGGATGGCACATTCACTGGCTATCGCGGCTATACCAAGGAAATTACGCGCGAACATACGGCGCGACTGGAAGCCAATGCTGCACAGTCAGAATTGCAACGCGCCAATCTGGAACTGGAAAAGCGCATCAAGGGCCGTACCCTTGATCTGCAACGCCAGACTGATCTGCTGCAGGAAATTTTCGACACCATGGGCGAAAGTCTGGTGGTGCTGGACCAGAATTTCAATATCGAGATGGTCAACGAAAAACCTGATGTGCCCTTGCCGCCAGGTGAATGGCATATTGGCAGGAATGCGATTGATCTGTACGAAAACGCTGCCAGCGTCGAACTGCCAAAAACGGGCGATACTTGCAGTGTTACTGAGCAAAATCGCAGGCTGGTTGAGAACCTGAGGGGCCGCAAGCCTTTCCGGGGCAAGCGTCTTGATGTATCTGGTCAGCATATCAGCGAGGTATTTTACCCCCGGACTGATGGTGGGTATGTCATTCTGTATTCGGATGTCACCCGCGACATGCGCCGCGAAGACGAACTGCGCGGTCTGTCACGTGATTTGCGCAAATCGCGCGACCTTGCCGAGGATGCCAACAGAGCCAAGTCCGAATTTCTTGCCAATATGAGCCATGAAATTCGCACCCCTATGAACGGGGTCCTCGGCATGGCAGAATTGCTGATCAAATCCGGCCTTTCAGACAGGCAACATGAGATGGCACAGGTCATCATGCGCTCTGGCGACAGCCTGTTGACGATCATCAACGACATTCTGGATTTCTCCAAGCTGGAAGCCGGCAAGATGGCCATCGGGTCAGAGCCTTTTGACATGCGCGCTGCCATTGAAGATGTGGCCAGTCTTGTGTCACCGCATGTGCAGGAAAAGGGCCTTGAACTGATGATCCGGTATCAGCCGGACTTGCCACAGGATTATACCGGTGATGTGGGGCGCCTGCGCCAGGTCATTACCAACCTTGTCGGCAATGCCGTCAAATTCACCGAAACAGGGCATATTCTAGTCGATGTTTCCGGCACAAGAGATGGCGGCCATGCTGAATTGTGTATCTCGGTTAAAGATACAGGATGCGGCATTCCGGCCGAAAAACTGGACAAGATTTTCAACAAGTTTGAACAGGTTGACGGCTCCAATTCCAGAAAGTTTGAAGGAACCGGCCTTGGCCTGAGCATTTCAAGAAAAATCATTGAACTGATGGGCGGTACAATCTCTGTCCGCAGTGATCTTGGTCAGGGCTCCACGTTCTTTTTCAATGTCCGCCTGCCGGTGGAAAGCAAACAGCAACAGAATACGCGCAGTATTACGCCAGTGCTGAGCGGCATTCGTGTTCTTGTCGCAGATGACAACAGCGTGAACCGTGAAATCCTGAAAGAACAACTCAAAAGCTGGTCACTCGTCCCTGTGCTGACAACGGATGGCTTTGATGCCCTGAAGAAACTGGAACAGGCCAGAGAAGTAGGTAACCCGTTCGGCCTTGCTATACTGGATTTCCAGATGCCCGGCATGGATGGGGCAGAGCTGGCCCGGAAAATCAGAGTTGAATACACAGAGCGGGACTTGCCCATGGTGCTCCTGTCTTCGGCCGGCCATAGGGATAGCCAGGAACTGCAGAAAGAACTCGGACTTGCGGGGTATCTCATAAAACCGGCCCGCTCTTCGCATCTGCTGGACACGATCATATGCGCGCTGCACGCAAATACCATTCGTGGCCTGCAAAGCGCCAGCGCTGAACTTCAGAAACAGGCTGCTGAACAGCCCGTATCGCCAGCCGCAGCGGCCAATGATACTGAGCGCCGCATCCTTGTGGCTGAGGATAACATGGTCAACCAGATGGTCCTGCGCTCCATGCTTGAGCCTCTGAACTGTGAAGTCGATATTGCCGAAAATGGTCAACTGGCAATCGAGAAGTTGCAGCAGCAATCATACGACCTCGTACTGATGGATGTTTCTATGCCCGTGATGGATGGTCTTCAGGCAACAGCCGAAATCATCAGGATGCGTGAACAGGGTATGGCATATGTGCCGGTCATCGGTGTCACGGCTCACGCGATGAAAGAGGATGAGGAAAAGTGCCTCGCCGTTGGTATGGATGCCTACATGCCCAAACCGATCAAACAGGACAAGCTGCTCGCAGTCGTCACCAAATGGGTGGATGAGCGCAAACAGCGGGAAACGCTGGCAGAAAGCGCCTGACGGGTGTCGCATACAGCCTCTATGAGGCCGTTGAGCGACTTCAGAAATCTCTCTCTGGTGCAGTATTTAGATTATTACCTCAATGCATAGATGGCGACATATGCTATATGTTTCATGCATTTAGTGGCTATCCACAGAACGATCTTTCCCGGACGGGCCTGCCTGAATTGGTCAATGAATGTGTTATTTTAAGAATTCATCCCTAAATCAGTGACACGATTGACATATTTCAGGTTCAGACTGGTCGTTAGCCATGTTCAGCAAAATTCCAAGTTCCGTCAGGACATCCCTCGTCCTCACCCTCATCGTCATCATGTATTTTGTCGTCAGAACGCTGTTCAGTTCTGCGCCAGAACCAGCAGATGAGCGATTCGAATTTCCCGTAACGCGCGTTGTTGTCGAAACCATCAATGCCGGTGATCAGGCACAGACTGTGGTCATCCGGGGACGCACCAAGGCAACACGCTCTGCGGTCCTAAGGGCAGAAACAGCCGGACAGGTTTCTGCCACCCCTGCGCGCGAAGGCAGCATCGTCAAACGCGGTGACGAATTGTGCCGGATTACCCCCGGCACCCGCAATGCCGGTCTGGCCGAAGCGCGTGCTGCCCTCGACAAGGCCCAGATTGATTATAACGCCGCTGTCGAACTGGCCCAGCAGGGATATTCTTCAGAAGCTGCCGTTGCAGCGGCGCGTGCTGCACTGGACCTAAGTCAGGCCAATCTGACCCGTGCCCGGATGGATTTTGCCAAAACAAAAATTACCGCCCCCTTCGACGGCATACTTGTAGAACGCCACGTGGAAGTCGGGGATCTGCTGACGATTGGTGCATCCTGCGCCAAAGTGTCACAACTTGACCCGATCATCATCACCGGCTCCGTCTCTGAACAGGAAGTGCGGCGACTGAGTCTCGGTGCCACAGCGCGAGTCACAGTTTCCGGTGGCGACGAACTCGATGCTGTCGTCAGACTGATTTCTCCAGCTGCGTCAAACATGACCCGAACCTTTACCGTCGAACTTGAAGCGGCAAACCCCAATGCCCTGCCAGACGGATTAACGGCGAATGCACAGGTGAACCTTGGTAACAAACCGGCGCATCTTGTGCCGCGCAATGCACTGCTGCAGGACGATTCAGGCGCTCTGGGCGTCCGCGTTGTCGAAAATATTTCCACCACTGACGGCCATGGCAAGGTGCGTTTCGCACCGGTCTCGATCCTCAATGATGTGCCTGAAGGCGTCTGGGTTGCCGGGCTTGATGGCAGCATTGACCTGATTGTCCGGGGACAGGACTATGTAAAACATGGTCAGGAAGTGCAGACGGCTGCACCTGGCGACATCGTGACGACGGGATAAAATCAGCATGACGCATCTGGTCGATATTGCTTTCAAGCGCGCCAAGGTAACCCTGCTGGCGCTGGCGCTTCTCGTATTTGCCGGGGTCAATTCGTTCAATACCATCCCGCGTGAAGCAGACCCGGATGTGCCATTGCCCATGGCATTGATTGTTATCCCATTGCCCGGTGTTTCGCCTGAAGATGCAGAGCGACTTCTCATCAAACCCACGGAACTGGAACTGCAGTCCCTCGAAGGTGTGACGGAAATGAATGCGCTCGCCTATGAAGGCGCTGCACAGATCCGCCTTGAGTTTGAGCCGACCGCCAATATGGATCAGGCACTCGTTGACATACGCGAAGCGGTCGACAAAGCCCGCAGTGAATATCCCGCTGAAGCGCTGGAGCCGTTGATCGAGGAATTCAACGCCCAGCAGATGTTCCCGATCATCTCGATCACCCTGTCAGGCGATGTCCCCGACCGTACACTCTACCTGACCGCTGACAGATTGCAGAAATCTCTCCAGAACGTCCAGGGCGTGCTGGAAGTGGACCTTGTCGGCCAACGCGATGAAGTCCTTGAAGTGGTCATCGACCCTGACACCTTGCAATCCTATGGCTTGAGCGCACAGGAAGTTGCCGCCGCCATCCGCAACAATAACAGTCTGATTACAGCCGGCTCGATCCGTTTTCCCGATGGTGCCTATGCCGTCAAATTACCGGGATTGATCCGCTCTGTCGCGGAAATGGAATCCATCCCGGTGCGTAGTGATGGCGAGAGTGTCGTTCTGTTATCGGATGTCGCAGACATTCGTCGCACATTCGAGGATACTGACGGCTATGCCCAGTTCAATGGCGAGCCTGCTGTTGGCCTCAATGTCAGCAAACGCTCCGGTGCCAACATTATAGACATGACCGAAGGGGTCAAAAGAGTGACGGAGGAAATGGCTGCAGCACCTGATTGGCCCAGTTCGATCCGGTACGAATTCATCGGCGATCAATCCTATTTCGTCGACACGATCCTTAATAGCCTGACAGCTTCCATCGTTCTCGCCATCCTTCTGGTCATGATTGTTGTCGTCGCGGCATTGGGCCTGCGCTCTGCTGTTATGGTCGGTTTTGCCATTCCCTCATCGTTCCTGATCGGCCTCGCACTGCTCAATCTGTCGGGTTACACCCTGAATATGATGACCATGTTTGCCATGGTCCTTTCCGTCGGGATGCTGGTGGATGGGGCCATCGTGGTTGTTGAATTCGCTGATCGGCGCATGACCGAAGGGGCAACGCGCCGGGATGCCTATGCCAGTGCCGCGAAGCGCATGTTCTGGCCGATTGTCGCCTCCACCGCGACAACACTGGCGGCGTTTGTGCCGTTCCTGTTCTGGCAGGACGTGCCCGGACAGTTCATGCGCCTTTTGCCCATTACGCTGATATTCATTCTGACCGGGTCGGTTTTTGTCGCCCTTATCTTTCTGCCGCTCTTTGGTTCATTCTTCGCCATACCGGAAGTCGTGAAAAAGCGGCTCGGCTTGAAGGGTAAGACGGACAACGACAAGCAAGCCGACTTCGACAGCATAGACCCAACAACACTGACCAACATTACCGGGCGCTACGCGCGCTTTATACGCTGGATCCTGCGCAAACCGCTGGCCACACTTGTCGTGGCGTTCATTGTGCTGAATTTCTGTATTTTCATGTTCAGCAACGCCACACCAGAATCCGAGTTTTTTATCCGCGGTGACAGCGAGCAGACCTATATTAACATCCAGGGTCGAGGTAATATCTCGGAACAAGAGAAACTGCAGATCGCCAACGAAGTGCGGCAGAAGGTCGAAGGTCACTACGCGATAGAGAGCATCTATACCCAGACCGGCCCGGCCCTCAGCCGTGGTAACAACTCACCGGTTGAGACGATTGCGCAACTCAATATTGAGCTGATCCATTACGAAGATCGCGAACACAGTCTCGTCATTCTGGAGGAATTCCGTCGGCTGACTGCCGGCCTGCCGGGTATCGTGCTTGAGATAGGCCAACCTGAAAACGGCCCACCTATTGGCAAGGACGTACAGGTTGAGATCGTCGTAGAAGATGATGTAAAGGCACGGGAAGCAGCGCGCCTGATCCGTGAATTTGTCAATCAGAGTACGGTTGAAGTGAACGGGCTGGAAGTACCAACCTATATCGATATTGAGGACAATCGCCCCCTGCCCGGCATTGAATGGGCCCTACAGGTAGATCGCGAACAGGCGGGCCGCTTCGGTGTCTCTATTGATGATATTGGGGCGGCTATCCAGCTGGTGACGGATGGATTGCTGATTGACAAGTTCCGCCCGGATAACAGCGACGAAGAAATCGATATCCGCATCCGTTATCCTGCCGAAGAGCGTACCATTGCGGCTCTGGAGGAAATACAGATACAGACACAGTCCGGCCCGCTGCCAATTTCAAATTTCGTACAGCGTGTTGCTCAGCCGCAGATTGACCGCGTCACCCGTCGCGACAGCCGCCGCGTTCTGGATGTTAAAGCCAACGGCAACAGCAATATATCGGGCCATCAGGTCAGTCAGGACCTTGCCATATCGGTAATGCAGGAATGGCTCGACAGTGGTGATCTGGCAGAAGCAGTTGGCCCCGGCGTTCCATGGGCACTTGTCGGGTCTACGGAAGAACGCGACCAAGCTTCAACATTTTTCGCCGGTGCCATGGCCGCTGCCATGTTCATGATCGGGCTGATCCTGCTGTTGCAGTTCAACTCATTCTATCATGCCGCGCTTACCCTGTCGGCGGTGGTGTTATCAGTATTCGGTGTTCTCCTGGGCATCGCCCTTACCGGCCAGTATATTTCCGTGATCATGACGGGTACCGGAATCGTTGCTCTTGCCGGAATTGTCGTTAACAACAACATTGTACTGATTGATACCTATCAGCACCTGCGCAAAACCGGCCTTTCGATTGAAGAAGCCGTCATCCGCACCGCTGCGCAACGCGCGCGCCCTGTATTGATGACAACGATTACAACGATCATGGGTCTGCTACCCATGGTGTTCGAGATCAATGTGAATTTCCTCACAGGCCAGATCGGGATCGGTAACGCCGTCTCTGACTGGTGGGTGCTACTGTCATCAGCTGTGGTTTACGGGCTTGCCTTTTCTACATTGCTGACACTTGTATTGACGCCAGTTCTTCTGGCAGCCCCCAGCCAGATACCGGCCAACCTGATGATTGCCTGGCGTGAAATCCGTGACTGGATCGGCGAAATGCGCGGACACCCGGCAGTACATTCATCCGCTCAGGGACAGGCTGCACTGACAGCCGAAAATAGTACCAGACAGGGGTCTGATGATGACTATCACCGTACAGCCGCCGAGTAACGCCGGAGGAGCCTGATCATGACAACCGCTCAGGATGTACGCAGCCGGACTATCTTTCCAACCCTGGTACTTGAATGCACCGTTCCGGATGCTGAGCGCATCAATGTGGAGCTCAAACAGGCAATCCTGCAAAAGAAATCCGAAGATGCGGGCATTCACCGCTCCAATTTCAATGGCTGGCATTCTAAAGATGACATTCTTCAATGGGGCGGCGATGCCATGCGCACGGTCGCGGTCGCTGCGATAGAAATGTGCAATGGCTTCACCCATGATGACGGGATGAAGAATGATGAGCCACGCTTCAGCTGGAGCATTCAGGCATGGGCCAATGTCTCACAGAAAGGGGCATCCAATCAGTATCACGCCCATCCAGGCGCGTTCTGGTCAGCCGTTTACTTTGTCGATGATGGTGGCTCGGAAAACAGCGGACAGCTTGTCCTGCAGGATCCGCGTTTTCCCCTCAACAAGATGACTGTGCCGGATCTCAGCGTTCGGGACACGCAAGGCAACCGGGAACGCACGGAAATATCTGTCACGCCAAAACCCGGCAGAATGCTCGCCTTTCCTTCATGGCTGACTCACGGCGTGCGCCCGCATCAGGGTGAGCAGGATCGCATTTCCATTGCCATGAATCTGATTGCAAGCCCAATCGCAAAACCCGCTTCTTAGGCAGCACTCAGACGTTACTGGTCGCCTGAATCCTCTTCCTCGTCTTCCGGGACAGTGAATATCTGCCCGGGATAGATAAGATCAGGGTCACGGATCTGGCTGGCATTCGCTTCATAGATAATCGTATATTGAGCGCCTTCACCATAGATGCGACGGGAAATCACCCAGAGGGAATTGCCGGGCTGCACAATCACATTGCCATCTTTGAACTGAACATCACTGTATGACGCCCGCTCGAACGGTAGTTCCAGGGCATATTCAGGCTCGCCAAACTCATCCAGTTGGATCACCTGCAACGTGTAACGACCCGGCATGATGGATTCCGAAATGGACCAGCGGCCATTTTCATCTGCCGTTGTCTGACCGATGAAACTGCGGTTCGCGTAAATGGATACTGTTGCGCCCGGTGACGCACGCCCGGCAAAGACGACACTGCCGGCATCATCATAATCAATCGTTTCGAGCGCCAGAGGCCCTAGACTGACATCCGGGTCGGTCGGGCGTTGCAATACTTCGCTGGCACCGCCCGGTGTGGTGCGCAGGATCAGCGGTTTGTCTCCCTCACGCTCGGGCACATAAATCACAATCGTCTCATCTGACTGGATCGTCAGCCCATCCGTGGTGGTCATGGAAAGGGTCAGCTCGACCGGACCTGCCTTGAGAGGTGTTTCCGTATTGATCGCCCAACTGCCGTCACGCCCCGCCGTTTCAGTTTCCAGCGGCTCTTCATTGGCAAAAATGGTCACTTCCGCCTCAGGGGCCGCAACCCCCGCAATGACGGCAAATCCGCTACGGTCAACGCGGACAATATCAAACCGAGGTGGCTGAATACCCGGATCAGGCTCCACTTCTGTAATGTCCGTCTCTTGTGTTACTTCCTCGGAGACTTCAGGTGTTTCCTGCGACGGCAGCCAGCCCGCTTTTTGCACGATGAAGTAACCACCAATTGCCAGCAGGATCAGCAGCAGAAACAGAAAAATGACACGCATTGAGATTACCCTTCAGATTACCATCAGGCGGGTTTATTGCCGGAGCGATTCCACCTAAACATCATTTTATCTGGCACACCTTAGCATGTCCTGCTAGCAAGGCCAGCAGCCTTGAAAGCGGAAAGAAATGACCGGATTGAAATCCTTATGCGTTTACTGCGGCTCCCGAATGGGAGATGAGCCCATTTTTGCCGATGCGGCGACACAACTGGGCAAGCACATGGCAAAAGAGCAAGTGCGCCTTGTCTATGGCGGCGGCAAGCTCGGATTGATGGGCACCGTGGCAGGGGCTGCGCGCGATCATGGCGGCGATGTGTATGGGATCATCCCGAAATTCCTTGTCGAAATGGAAGGCATCCTGGAGGGCGTCGATCATGAAATCGTCGAGACCATGCATGAGCGCAAGATGATGATGTTCGAGCAGTCAGACGCTATCTGTACCCTGCCGGGGGGTATCGGCACGCTGGAGGAAATTATCGAAGTACTCTCCTGGGCCCGTCTGGACCTGCACCGCAAACCGGTTGTCCTTCTGAATATTGGTGGCTTCTGGTCGCCTCTGGTGGAACTCCTTAACCACATCATTGATCGTGGTTTCGCGGCGGAGGAATTGCGTCACGATATTGTTCTTGTCGACAAGCCGGAAGATGTTATTCCGGCTGCGGAAGATCGATTGATGAGAAGCAGGCTCTGACTGAAATCAGGCACGCTCTCCCCGCAGGCGCGCGCGCGCCTTTTCCGGACCAATTAACTGGAAGATAACGGGCATATCCGGCCCATGGGGCAGACCTGTCAACGCAAGACGCAAGGGCATGAATAACTGCTTGCCCTTGCGGCCTGTTTTTTCTTTCAACGTATTCACAAGCTCTTTCCAGCTGGTCTCATCAAGCGCATCCGGCACCAGCGTGGCAGCTTCATCCGTAAAAGCCTTGTCTTCGATCACGGGATCGATCTGTTCACGTATCATGTCCCGCCAGGTCGATACGTCAGAAAGTTTTTCTATGTTCCCGCGAACGGCAAGCCAAAGCGGTTCATCAACATCCAGCGCTGCCAGCCTGTCAGCCAGAGCGGTAAAGGGCAGATCATGCAGGATTTTCGCATTGAGCTGCTCAAGTTCCTTCGGGTCAAACCGTGCTGGCGCCCTGCCCATTTTCTCGAAGGAAAAACCCTCAACCAGCTCGTTGATGTCTGCCTTTGGCTGTACCGGATCAGCGGTGCCAAGGCGCGCCAGCAAACTGCTGATGGCCTGGGGCTCAATCCCTGCCTCACGCAAGCCTTCAATGGAAAGAGAGCCAAACCGCTTCGACAGCCCCTCCCCGTCCGCTCCCACAAGCAGGGAGTGGTGGGCAAAAGCGGGCATGGTGCCAGCCCCCTTGAAGCGTATCAGATGCGCAAACAGTTCTATCTGCGTGGCAGTGTTGGTCACATGATCCTCGCCCCGGATCACATGAGTGATGCCGAAATCCACATCATCCACACAGGACGGCAGCGTATAGAGATATTGCCCGTCCTCCCGGATCAGAACGGGGTCTGACACGGCCGACGTATCCACCTTCACATCGCCGCGGATCAGGTCCTGCCATTCCACGGGCTGCTGGGACAGTTTCAACCGCCAATGGGGTCGGCGACCTTCAGCCTCATAGGATTTTTTTTCTGCCTCACTCAGCTCAAGTGCCGCACGGTCATAAACAGGTGGCAGGCTGCGAGCCCGCTGAAGCTTGCGCTTGCGATCAAGTTCGTCTGCTGTCTCATAGCAGGCATAGAGCAATCCCTGCTCTTTCAGCCAGTTGGCCGCAGCGTCATATTCGCCAAAGCGCTCGGACTGGCGGGCAAATGCCTGATGTGTAATCCCGAGCCAGCCAAGATCATGCTGGATACCGTCTTCGTACTCTTTTGTTGACCGGGCCTGATCGGTATCATCAGAGCGCAGCATCAAGATGCCGCCTTCCTTCTGCGCGAACAGCCAGTTGAGCAGTGCGGCACGCACATTCCCGACATGAATTTTGCCAGTTGGTGACGGAGCAAATCTTACCTTAACCTGAGACATTCAACTTACCTGATTTTCGGAACAGACGGCCATAGCGACAGATATGGCAAGGGTCAAACAAAAGCGGCGCAGCTATCGGTCGCGGAAGCCGTTGGTGATGGGATAACGACGGTCACGCCCGAAATTCCGGACGGTGATCTTTGGCCCCGGCGGGGCCTGACGGCGCTTATATTCGGCAACATATAACAGATGCTGGATACGCCGCACGACATCTTCTTCCTGTGGCGGGCGGCCATTCGCCCCGGCAATGATCTCCCGCACCGACAGCTCGTCCTCAACAAGCCCACGCAATATATCGTCAAGTTGATCATAGGGCGGCAGGCTGTCCTGGTCTTTCTGGTCTTCACGCAATTCTGCTGACGGGGGCTTGGTAATGATGTTGGCCGGGATAACCTTCCCTTCCGGCCCCAGCATCCCGGCTGGGTGGTGTTCATTGCGCCACCTGCACAGAGCAAAGACTTCCGTCTTGTAAACGTCCTTGAGCGGATTATAGCCACCATTCATGTCGCCATAGAGGGTTGCGTAGCCAACAGACATTTCTGACTTGTTGCCGGTGGTCAGGACCATGGGGCCAAATTTGTTCGAAATTGCCATCAACAGCACACCGCGAATACGCGACTGGATATTTTCTTCCGTTGTGTCCGCTGCTGTGCCCTCAAACGTTTTTGCCAGCATGTCTGAAAATGCTGACACGGCTGGTTCTATAGCGATATTTTCGTAGGAGACGCCCAGCAGTTCCGCACATTGCTCTGCATCGGTGTGGCTCTCCCCGGCAGTGTACCGGGAGGGCATCATGATGCACCGCACACGCTCTGCCCCCAGCGCATCTACAGCGATGGCCGCCGTCAGAGCGGAGTCGACACCGCCCGACAAGCCGATCACAACACCAGAAAACCGGTTCTTGTTTACGTAATCCCGCACCCCCATCACCAGTGCCTGATACATCAGGGAGCGTTGCGGGGGCAGCGCATCTTCCGGACCACTTTCACATTCCCATCCGGTGGATTTTTTTTGCCACTGGGTCAGTGTCACAGCCCGGGTAAAGGCTGGCAGCTGGAATTTTTTTTTGCCCGCGGGCTGGGTGACGAAGGAGGCGCCATCAAAGACCAGTTCATCCTGCCCTCCCAGCTGGTTGACGAAAATGACCGGTAACCCTGTTTCGGCTGCGCGCGCTTCGGCCACAGCATGACGTTCTGCATGGGCGGTCATCCGGAAGGGAGAGCCATGGGGCGCAACCAGCATCTCCGCCCCCTGCGCGGCAAGTTCTGCTGCCGCATCCGGGTACCAGAGGTCCTCGCAGACCATCAGGCCTATCTTGACCCCCTTGAAACTGACCGGTGCCAGCCCCTTCCCGGCACGATAACGACGTGGTTCATCGAAGACGCCGTAATTGGGCAGGCGTGTTTTATAAACGACCGCAGAAATTTTTCCCTCGGCACACAGAATGGCTGCGTTGAAGGGCTGGCCACCGCCCTGATCCGTGGTTGCCCATGGGGCCCCAATGATCATGGCTGGACCACTATCGGCTGTTCTAACTGCCAGGTCCTCGACCGCCGCGCGGCACGCCCGTTGATAGGCTGGTTTCAGCACGAGGTCTTCTGGCGGATAGCCGCTGACGATCAACTCCGGCAGCACCACCAGATCTGCCTGCTGCGCGGCGGCCTGATCGCGCGCCGCCAGAATTTTTTCTACATTGCCGTCGATATCCCCGACTGTCGGGGCAATCTGGGCAATACTGATACGAAGCCGGTCTGTCATGGCGGATATGTAAAAGCCTTCCCCCCGGCGTACCAGCAAAATTTACGGCCGCCACGCCCATCACATGATGCAGCTAGAAAAGAAACTCCGCCTCCTCCGGCACCCGCGAAAAAGCGATCTTTGCGCCGAGATAATTGAGATCAAGCCCCATCTGGGAAGCAAGGGTAACGTACCGCCCTGTGGATGGCCTCATCCGTGCCGCGCCGCCAAGTTTTGCCATTCTTTTTTCAAGATCAGCGTTCATTTCATCCAGCGCCGTCCAGAGTTTCTCCCGGCTCTCCTGACGGCTGGTCGCGCTCTGTCCGGTGAACAGATCCCCTTGCATGACTTTCGCATCACCTGCCACCGCAAGGTCATGAAGGAAAACCGAGACGTTGCCGAAGCGACCGCCGCCATTGCCATCACGCAGCGTGTCGCGCTGTTGCTCCAGCCCCCGCCAGAGATCATCGACCGCGTCCAGAAACCCGTAAGTATCCTGTGACAGGGCAAAGCGGCGTGTGCCCCCCCAGCGACCGCCGGGGCCATGGCGACCGGCCCGCATCCGGATATTCACGGTCAGGGCGCCGGCAAATCGGTCGTAATGACGCAGACGGCTCGCTGCCTTCATCAACAGGGCGGTCACGACAATTCTGGCACCGGCGGCTGTTTCATGTTCACCGCCCAGAACGCGGCTGTGTCCGATCATCGATTTCTGCGGCGCGTCATCCTCATAAACTTCATGGCCATGCAAAGAGTACCAGAAGCGCTCGCCCTGAACTGATCCCCAGATCCGGCGCGCCTGCTTGGGTTGAAGATTCCACACGCCCATGAAGTCAGTAACGCCCGCCCTCTCAAGACGCTTCAGGATGCCGGGCCCGATACCCGGTATCTTGCTGAGGCGAATATCTTCCAGCGTGTGCGGCAAATCACTGCTCTCCAGCGCTGTCAGACCATCCGGCTTGTGGCTTTCGGCCGCCAGCTTTGCCAGCAGACGTGAGGGCGCGAGGCCAATGGAGGACCGCATGGAAGGGCCAATATTTTCAAGGATTCCCTGCTGCACCTGTCGCCCGATTGCCAGGGCCGGACCGCGCGCGGTCTCCGACGGGGCCAGACGGCAGGCCCATTCATCAATCGAATAAACCTTCGTGATTGGCAGGTGCCGCTCGACTTCCTCTTTGAGTTTTTTATGGACCTGTACATAGCGGTCATGGCGCGCATGGCGGATGATGATCCCGGGACACAGCTGGCGCGCCTCCCTGACGGACGTGCCGCGATTGATGCCAAACTTGCGCGCTTCGTAACTCGCGGCAATCGCCGACGTGTGCTCGGATTTTAACGGCACCACAATGAGAGGCCGGCCTTGCGCTGCCCGGTCATCATTCTGCTCAACAGCCGCAAAATAGGCATTAAAATCGATAAAAAGATATTTCAGGTCGGACATGTTGCTCACCATCCAGAACGGAACATATAGTGAACAAATGAGCCGGAGTCAAGATGTTTTCAGCACCCGGCCAGCCCCACGGGTCTGGTGATGGCTGTCTTAAAGATCAAGAAACGGATTGAGCATACGGCCAAACCGGCCCGTCAGGCGCAGCGGCGCGTCCGTCACCGCAAGGCAGATGCACTCCCCCGTCCGGTCCACAGACGGGGCATGGTCCGTCGCCGGATCAGCCACGGAAAGGTCACCCACGCCGCAGGTGCCATTATGATCAGAGAACGACCCTTTAAGGATAAGTGTCAGTTCCAGTCCTTCATGGGTATGTTGCGGCAGAGTCATGCCGGCAGCAACGCGCAGCAGGCGGACTTTCGTTTTATCCGACCGGTCCGAGGCAACATATTCTGAATAGCCGGGCAGATTCGTCCAGTTCAGGTGATCCAGCTCACGCAGGGTTTTCGCCCCCAGATAGTCGCGCAACGGGTTTGGTAAAATGATGTCCTGATTTTTCAGATCACGTGGCAAAGAAGGTTTTGCATCGGACACGCCCTGAATATCTTCAAGCTGTGCCAGCACATTCTCCAGCACCTGACTGCCAACAGGTGTTTCCACAGCAGAAAACAGCATAGAGCCACCAATAGCTTCCAGTTCGCTCACATGGCCGCGGCATTGCGGACACATGGCAATATGTGTCGCAATCGCAAGGCTCACCCCTTCTGACAGGGTGCCAGCGGCGTAATCATTCAACAACTCTTCCGTAGGATGCACTTTGGGCATCTTCAATACTCCTTCAACACACTGCGCAGTTTTTTCAACGCCAATCGAATGCGGGATTTGACGGTCCCGCCGGGCGTGCCTGTCTGCACAGCAATTTCCTGATGGGATAAGCCCCCAAAATAAGACAATTTCAGCACGGTGAGCTGCTCCTCGGGGAGCGCCGACAGTGCCTCTTTCAACTCCTGCGTCTGGCGCCCAAGGTCGACCTGCCTGTCGGGGTCGGCGGGGGCCTGCGGTTGCAAGGCCGGATCATGCTCATCAAGCTGATGGCGTTTTTCCTTGCGGAAAAGATCAATGCGGACATTTCTGGCGATTGTGTAGATCCAGGTCGATACTGCCGCCTTGGCCGGATCATATTGTGCGCGCCGCGTCCATACCCTGGTCATGACTTCCTGGGTCAGATCATCGGCAACATGGTCCTGGGTGGTGCCCTGCAGGATGAAAGATTTCACCCGCGGCGCCATAAGCTCAAACAGTTCCACAAAAGCAGACCTGTCAGCATCATCCCGCACGGACAGCATGAGACTCTCAAGATACTGAGCAGATAATGTGTTACGCGACCCGGCTGCCATTATGTCACCATGGCCGAAGCGTCGCGAAATCTCAATGCTTCCATACAGGGAACCCATCACATTATCCTTACACGCATGTCATTTAATGAGCGTAAAGCTCTTCGTCTGACGCAAAGCCTTCCTGCAGTTTTGCAAGAGCTGCTTTTTCGATCTGGCGAATGCGCTCCTTGGAGAGATTCAGTTTCTCGCCAATGCCAGCCAGTGTCATACGCGTCTCATCAAAGAAACGATGCTGGATAACCGCCTGCTCCCGGTCGGACAATTTTTTCATCTCAGAGCCGATGCGGTTCTGCAATTTCTCTTCATCCATCAAGCGCATGACAGCCACATCCGGCGTTTCGCGCTCGTCTTCCAGCATGTCCTGCTTTTCGGTGGTGGAGTCATCTTTCAGGATAACATTCAGTGAAGAGTCGCGCGCTGAAAGCCGGGACGTGGCAACATCCAGATCCTCAACCGTGACCTTGAATTTGTGCGCCACATCCGTTTTGGTCATCTCGCCACGATCCGCCTGCTCGATCATTTTGCGGATACGGCCCAGATTGAAGAAAATGCTCTTATGCGCATTGGTCGTGCCCACCCGCACCATGGACCAGTTACGCAGCACATAATCCTGGATGGAGGCCTTGATCCACCAGCCTGCATAAGTCGAAAACCGGAATCCCTTGGCCGGGTCAAACCGTTTGGCCGCTTCAAGAAGGCCGATGACACCCTCCTGAATGAGATCATCGATCGGCAAACCGTAATTTTTGAATTTCATGGCGGCGGCAACGGCCATGCGTTGGTGGGCGAGGATCAATTTGTCCAATGCACGCTTGTCGCCCTTTTCCAGCCAGCGTTCGGCGCAGGCCTGTTCTTCCTCGACTGTCAGAATTTTGTGTTCAAATGCCGTTCTGGCACTTTCACGATTAAAGCTGTTGTAATCCATCCCGTCACTCCTTCTATTGAGTGATACGCCTAGCACCCGCTCTTGGATCACCGCGGGGACTACTTTTTTTTATAAAAAAATCCGGTCCGGCGAGAAAATGCCGATAGCCGCGCTATGTCATGACTTCGCCCAATAGAAGGATTTTCGATGAAACGTGGCCAGACAGCCATAATCGGGGCCGGTGTTGCTGGCCTTGCCTGTGCGCGACGCCTGCAGGACGCGGGCTGGCCGGTGACCGTTTTCGAAAAAAGTCGCGGACTTGGGGGCAGGCTGGCGACCCGCCGCACACCGCAGGGACTGACTTTTGACCATGGCGCTCCTTTTATCAGGGTGACAGAGAAAGCCCCTGACCTTGAGCGCCAACTGACCGGCACAGGCGATGCCGTCATCTGGCCGACGGCAACAGAGCATCAATATGTCGGCGTACCGTCGATGAACGCATGGCTGAAACCCATGGCCGAGGGTATCCCGCTGCGATTGCATACCCGGGTGATCGGGATTGCTGCAACGCATGACCAGTGGCAGCTGACCCTCGAAGCTGACAACGCTGCGGCCACAAGCGAAACCTTCGACACCATTATCTGTACGGTTCCGGCACCACAGGCACAGGAACTGACCGGTCATCTGGCGGGATTTTCCGGTGTTTTTGACCGGATCAGGATGACCCCCTGCTGGACGCTGATGGTGGCCTTTGAAGAACGCCTGAACCTGCCATTCGATTTTCAGGAACACCCGGATACCGGCATTGCAAAGCTGATCCGCAATACTGCCAAGCCCGGACGCCCGCAGGATCATGATTGCTGGGTAGTACAGGCTGATGCTGCATGGAGTACGGACAATCTGGAGCTTGAAAAGGAAGAGGCCGCCGCGCGCCTGTTGGCGAAGTTTGCGGACGTGGCTGGTATCCCGCTCCCGGCTGTGACGTACCAGACGGCGCATCGCTGGCGCTACGCACTCACCGCGTCAGCATATGGCGTCCCGTTTCTGCCACACCCTGATGGCTCTCTTTATCTGGGCGGTGACTGGTTGTTGGAAGACACAGTCTCGGATGGCTGGCGCAGTGGCAACGCCATCGCTGATGCCCTTCTGCAGACAGACTAGTCGCCAACGCAGTTACTAATGAAGCTGTTCATGCGCTGGCGTGCCTGCCTGGCCATCGGGATGGGCATGGCATCAAACGCGTGAATGCCGCCTGGATAGATATCCAGCGCCGTTTCGTGCCCCGCCTGCAGCCAGCGCTGCGCCATGAAGAGGCTGTCATCCAGAATCGGGTCAAGCGTCCCGACAGAGAACAGGGCTGGCGGCATATCGGCAAGGTCCGCATAGAGCGGCGAGATTGCCGGGTCGCGTTTAGCCTCCATGTCATATTGTTCCGGTGGCAGAAGGTTGTTGCCAAACCATGTACAGACCAGCGTATCAATAATCAGCAGGCGGTCACCCCAGTTCCGCAAGGACGGCGTCATCGACATATCGTAGATCCCATAGACGAGGTTCGCCCCGGCAAAACCGGTGAAGCCATGCCGGTCGCGCATTCTGAGTAAAGTCACCGCAGAAAGATGCGCTCCGGCACTTTCGCCCCCGATCACAACCCGGTCTGTTACAAACATGGACTGCATATTTTCAACCAGCCAGCAGGCAGCCGCCTCGCAATCATCAGGGCCGGCGGGCCACGGGTTTTCAGGTGCCAGACGATATTCCACGCTGACAACGGCGACGTTCATTTCCCTGACCATTTTCTCAAACATCTGGTCATGACTGTCTGCTGACCCGATGGTGTGGCCGCCACCATGAATATGAAAATAGATCCCTGTGGGATTTTCCGGTTTGAACACCCGCACCGGCACTTCAAGCCCGTTGGCAGTTGCTGTCTGCCATTCAGCCATCTCTGAATAAGGCTCACGCGCGAGCAATCCTTCACCACGACGGCGCGCTTCGCGCACAACTGGCGCGCCGACTTCCCAGATACGCGGCAGTTCTTTCATGACCGCTTCCAGCTCGGCTGTCGCCTTTGCTGTTTCGGGCGCGATAGCCTCTTCTGTGAACAGATACGGATCGATTATCAGTTTGTCAGTCATTGAGAGGCTCCTTCCATCAAGGTCATGACTGCCCACGCGCACCGCGCAACAGGCGCCAGGCATAGATGGCCATCAGGCCAGCGATTATTGCAGAGCAGATAAAAGGCGTCTGCGGTGACAGGTCATAAAGAGAAAATGCAACGATCGGCGCGATAATGAAACCCACCGCAAAAAATGAATTGGCCAGTCCCGCTGCTGCCCCCTGCTCGTCTGCCTTCACACTGAGTGAGACGGCAGCATTATAGGCTGGCATGATAATCCCTGTTCCCAGTCCGGCAAATACCAGACCGAACACGATGGTCCCGAAATCCCGTCCCAGTGCGATGATAACATGACCAAACAGCACCAGCGCGGGCGCTGCCTGTAACAAAAGCCAGGGCGAGAGTTTCAGTCTTTGCACCAGCACCAGCTGCGCAAACAAGGAGGCCATGGAACTGACCATCAATGCCACGCCAAGAAACTGGGACGCGCTCAATTCATCCAGTTGAAGAACGTCAAGCAGGTAAAAGCCGATCAACTGAATGGGCACAACCATCAACAAACCGCCACCTGCCCCATAAATAAAGATCCGGCGAAGCCGGGGATCGGTGAGCTGCAATTTGCGACGGTTTTTCACCACAACCGGTTTGCTGCGCTCGGGTAGCCAGAAAAAGATAGCCGCAAATGACAGGACGGAAATCACCGTCACAATATAGAGCGGCACCACTGGCCCGAATTGTACGGTTGCGCTGCCGATACCAGGGCCGATGCTGGCCCCAAGACCAAAGGCAGCGGTCAACCCGGCCAGGCTGGCGGTGCGTTCTTCCGGTGCGGTGCGGTCCGCCACATAAGCCTGCGCGGCCGCTGGCCCGGCGGAGACGAAAATACCATGCAGACTGCGTGATAAGGTCAACAATACGAACACAGCCATGACCGGCAGGACACCCTTCAGGCCAAGCTCCAGCACGACCGCCAGTGCCCCGATGGACACAGCAAACATGCCAACGCTGAGGAGAATGACCGGCTTGCGCCCCAGCACATCACTGCGCCGCCCCCAGAACGGGCTGAAAAAGACCCACATGAAAGCTGACACGGTGAAGATGATTCCAACCTGAATATCCTGAAGCCCCAGAGAGCGGGCGATCGGGGGCAGAATGGCAAACAGGATTGTCTGGCCCAGACCAAGGCAGATGATGCAGAGCATCAGAATACCCATCGCCCGACGCCGCTCCCCCGGATGCGCCGCAGGGTGCGGCGGCAACTGGTCAGAATCCAGTCGGGGGGCGGTAACCGCCGGCACAATAGCGCTGGCCGACACCTTGTCTTCTGCCAGATTATCATCCTCTGCTGGATTACTCACGACCGGCCTCTGTCATTCACACTTGTTCAGGCCCCGTGCCTGACACTGACGCTGCCCTGCTGACAAGCGCTAATCGCAGCGCGTAGGTGCATAACAGCAATACGCGCTATCAATGTACAGTTGGCCCCAAATTTGGCATTACGAACGAAAGGCTCTATGCTTGCCTCATAAAAATAAGGGATGTGTGATGAGTTTTTTTCGGGCCTTCTCAATTTTTGTTCTGGCCGCTGTTCTACTTGCAGGACTGTTTATTCATCCGGTTCTAACTGAGCGGGATGCTCCTGACGCTTTTCTTGAAGACGATCCCGAGATTCGCGCGAACCCAGACTACCCCGTAAAAGTAATGGATGTGTCAGCGCTGTCAGATCAGATCATCATTGAAAAGGATGTCTGGGTGGAGATGCGCGATGGAACGCGCTTGTCGGCTAATGTTTATCGTCCGAAAGCCCCGGGAGAGTATCCGGTGGTCATGGCTCTCACAGCATACGATAAAAACAAGGGGCCAGATGAGTATCCCAAATTGTTGCGCAATGCCCTGAAGCAGGATTTTGATCTCGGGACATTCGAGGTCAGCCCATGGACTTCCTGGGAAGCTCCTGACCCAGCATTCTGGGTACCGAATGGTTATGCCATGATCTATCTGGACTCCCGCGGCTTTGCCTCCTCGGAGGGTAAACCGAGCACCTTATCACGCCAGGATCGGGACGACTTTTTTGATGCAGTAGAATGGGCTGGCACACGTGACTGGAGCAATGGCCATGTCGGCCTTAATGGCGTCTCCTACCTTGCTATTGCGCAATGGGTCGCTGCTAGCGGCAATCCGCCACACCTCAAAGCCATCATCCCCTGGGAAGGGCAATCTGACAGTTATCGAGAGGTACTCTATCACGGTGGCATTCCGGAAACAGCGTTTACGGATTTCTGGTCCCGCAAAATGCGAGCCGGTGCCAATGGCAATCCGCTGCCCCCGCCTGTAATTTTCAGATTTGCACATCAACGCCCGGCGTTAATGCGCCGTGTCCAACAGCGTCCGGCTACAACATCCGGCATTGACCTGCCGAAGATCAATGTGCCTGCGCTGATCAGCGCGACCTGGTCTGACCAGGGGTTGCACACTCGCGGCTCCTTCGAGGGATACAAGAGAATTTCTTCCAGTCAGAAATGGCTGTATACGCACGGGCGGGCAAAATGGGATGTTTATTACAGCGCTGACGCGCTCGCCTATCAGAAAGATTTTTTTGATTACTTCCTGAAAGGCCTGGACAATGGCTTTGATGAACGGCCTGCCGTCAGACTTGAAGTGCGCGAAAACCTGTCTGAATATCAGGTAAGATAAGAAACCGAGTGGCCAATACCCGATACAGTTTATACAAAGCTCTATCTTGATGCGGCATCAGGGCTGTTGTCTGCCTCACCATCAGAAGAATCAGGCACAGCGCAATATGATGCCATGTCCGAAAAGGTCATCTTTACACATACATTCACACAAGACACAGAGTTGAGCGGCAACATGAAGCTGAAACTCTGGGTGTCCATATCGCAGGGTAAGGACATGGACCTTTTTGTCGGTATCGAAAAACTGACGGCAACAGGAGAAGTAGTCCCGTTCTTCGCCAAGACCGGCTACACCAAAGGCCCTGTTGCCATGGGCTGGTTACGAGCATCACAACGCGCCCTTGATGAAGTGAAATCAACGCCCTGGCAACCTGTCCTCTCACACGAAGCCCAACATCCTCTTTTACCAGGCGAGATCGTTCCTGTAGAAATCGAAATCCTGCCGAGCAGCACACTGTTCCGGGCCGGTGAAACGCTCCGGCTGATCATTCAGGGTGATGACCTGTTTGAGCACCCGGCACTGGCACATGGATACTCTGTGAATGAAGGCGTTCATAAGATACACACCGGATCAACTTATAACTCGCATTTGCTTGTGCCTATAATACCTCAATAATCCCGCTTGTAGTTGGCAGAGACGCTTTGCGTGCCGTCCTGTTCTACGCGGGTTTTGATCGAGACCTTGTCGTTCACGTCATAGGTGACGCTGACGGAACCACCTGTGCCGATGCCTTGCGTGGCGGAGACATAGATATCATCGGACACATATTTGCCAACAGAGACCATGCCCCCGCCTGTTGCGGCATCCTGGGCAAAGCTGAGTGCATCAAGACCGAATGTCTGCGCCAGACCCGCACTTGCCCCGCCGAAAACACCATTGCCGGAGAGCTGTGCCACAGCCGTAGCAATGCGTAAGGATTCCAGTGCAGTCAGTTGCGAGGGCTGCTTGCCGAATAAAATCAGCGCCATCACATCCTCCTGCGGCAATTCAGGTCGTGAGGAAATATTGATCGACGGATCCGCCGCCGGGCCGGAAATCGTCACGATTGCCTGTACGTCACCCTGATCTGTATCAACATCACTCTGGGCTTCAATATCGAGATCAGGCGCAAGACCACCGGACGGGCTGAACAGCAGGCGCCCGCGGCTGATCTGGAACTGTCGCCCGGCGAAATCCAGCCGCCCACTGACAGTCTCGACCGTTCCCCCGACAGCAGGGTCGGCAGAAGTGCCGGAGACCTCAAGCTGCCCTCGCCACTCACTCTGCAGGCCCCGACCAGAGATGAAGATTTCGTCCTTGGCTTCAATCAGAATATCCAGCGTCAACGCGCTGTTCTGTTGTTGCCCGGCCTGCGGTGCCGGAAGGGCATTGCCATCGCTATCGACCCGCACCACACGCACTGGCGTGTAACTCTTTTTGCCCTCAATAGATGGAATGACTGCCCGGATACGGCGGATGTCGATCCGCCCCGCGAGCAGCAGGTCTGAAAGAGACCCGGTCAGGTCCAGTGTAGACGTGAGCTCTGCTTCCAGCACATCAGAATTGATGACCTTCGCCCGATCAAGAATCAACTGGCCATCCACTTTCGACAAATCACCATTAGACTGCTCCGCCAGCAGAACATCACCTGACAGCCGAATGGCATTGGCGGTGCCTGTTGCATCAGCAGCATTCAGGGAAAACTTCCCTTCTGACCCGTCTCGCCCGATGGCAAAATCCAGCCGCCCCTGAATGTCATTCATTTGCGCGCCCGTGACTCGCTCTTCAAAGCGCCCTTCTGCCAGTGAGATTCCCCCTGAAACATCCGGCGCCGTAACCGTGCCGCTGATGCTCACATCTGCCTGTACCTGCGCATCCACAAAATCCGTATCCACAGGCAGGAAAGAAAGAAGAGGCACCAGTGTGTCTTCATATGTGAAACGACCGCTGAGCGCACCATCACGGTAATTGATGGCCAATCCATCCGTACGGATCAGGCGCAAGGGATTTTGCAGGGTCAGGCGACCAGCTGTGGCCCCGGCATCATCGGTCAAAGTCGCGGTTGTTGCCAGCGCCTGCCCGTCCCACAGGCTTTCCAGCCGCAGCGCCTGTTCGCCATCATTCTGGTCTCGCGCAATGCCTGTCAGCAACAGTCGGCCTGGACGATCAGCACCGGTATCAATATCAAGGTCTATGGACAACGGCGCTTGCAGTGAAGGCAAGCGGATATTCTCGCCGGATGCATCCAGCACAATTTCATTGTCAATCATCCCGCCGGCGATCTGCAGTCGCGTATTGCCAAACCATTTAATCAGAGTCTCCTCAACCGCAATATTGCCATTTCCGCTTTTGAGGCGCATGGGAGAGGTGAGCAGGATGGCACCGGCATCCCCCTCAACGCGCGACTGACCACGCAATCTCTCAAGGGTCAGACTGGTCTCCCCCTCTTGCACGGACAGGGTGCCATTGCCCGCCAGCGACACAAGGTCGAGGCCGGTCGGTAATTTTAACGTCTCTGCTGTCAATGTGAAATCTGTATTCTGCAATGATCCGCCAGCTGACAGGTTCAGTATCTCGGCACTGATTTCCCCGCTGGAGAAATTCGCCAGATCGAGCTCCGCATTCAAGGAACGTGGCCTGCCCCCTGTATCGCCCTGCAGGCGTAGCTCAAGATCAGCCGTGCCCTGTACAGGCTGACCGCCTGGTAACACCGCGCCCTCCAGTGCCTCAAACTGAAGCGATGCGCCAAGCGCCCCGGTTGTCTGATTCGCCTGCATAGTGCCGGCAAGGGTCAGGCCCAACGCACTGGCGTCTATATTTTCGATAAAGGTCATCCCGGTATCAGCGCTGCGCAGATCAAAACCCGCCCGGTACTGATTACTGTCAGAGGTGACCATTACCTTGCCATTCGGCCTTGATGGCAACTGGCGCAAGGTGGCACTGGCCTTGCCAGCAGAGAACAGGCGGTCCTGATAGGCAAAGCTGCTATAGCCAGCCTGTAGTGTCAGGTTGAGGCTGGATGCGGTGCCATCAACAGAAAACTCAGCGTTTACCGGCCCTGTCAGTGTGACCGCGTCAGTAAAGACCGGGATCAGGTCTCTGCGCGCAAACACATTGCCTTTCATCTGTATGCGACTGTCTTTCAGTCCATAACTGCCCTCGCCTGCCACGCGCAGTCTTGCCTGTTCGCGCGACGCGCCGGTGTAAAGCGAAAGGTTGCGCCAGCCCAGTCTCTCATTTGCCAGCGACAGCCGGGCGCTGACATTGCCGCCATTTTTTAGAAGCTCGGTCAGGGTCGGCTGGTTGATTGGTGATTCCTGCACAGATAATTGCAGAACGGTCTGGATCTCACCATCCGCTTGCCGTGTAAAATCATCCACAACGGCACGGGCGATTGGGGTTGCTATTGTTGCGTCTGCGCCAAGGACGCCATCCAGATACGAAAAAGTGCCATTTAGCGTGCTCTGCCCTGCGAAAGGACGCAGCTGAAGTGTGTCAGCATAGCCCCCGGCAAGATCCAGCGTCAGGGCCGCTTCGATGGCCGCCTGCTCAGCGGCACTGGCAAGCCCCTGTACGATCCCCGATATCTGGCCGAAAGCACCAGACAGGTCAGTAACCTGAACTGTATATTGGTCGTCCTGCTCACTGACCGTCACATCAAGCTGCGCTTCTTCTCCGAGGGCTTGTGCAAGCGCAGCCGGCAAAATCGCCCCCGGCCGGTATGTACCATCAATCCTGAAACTGCTGGCGGCCGCCAGATCAATCGCCACCGATGCGGCAGCGCTGCCAAATGTCTCACTGTCCAACGCCAGATCGCCCGTCCAGTCCTGCGCCGGGCCTGTGCCGTTGAGCGAAAACGCAACCGGTTTATCTTCATCCAGTAGCCAGCTGACAATTCCTTCCGGCGCTGCTTCCACAGACAGATCTACAGTCAGAATATCATCAGCCAGTTCGATCAGCGCGCGCAGATCATCTGTTTGCCGCAGCGTTCCCGCCTCAAGGTCTGAGCGGATCGTCCCGCCAGCCGTTGAAACATTGCCGGTGAGGGTAATATCGCGCTGTGCCCCAAGCAAAACCTCGCTTACACCGAAGCGATTGATATTGATCTTTCTTATCTCGATCCATGGCAGGTCCAGTGACAACACCGGTCGGTTTTCGTTTTCCGTTGCTGCCGGCTCACGCTCAACGGCTGGCGGCGGCATGAACAGTTCAGCATTTGTGACGGTCAGGCTCTGTACAATGACTTTCTGCTGCAACAGGGCAAAGGGTGACCAGTTGACGTTCAACTCTTCAACCTGAAACCAGACCTCCCCTTCGTGACTGGCAGAAAAATCCTGCAGGATGATCTCGCCCGGCAAACTGCCGCGCAATGCCCCCAGTTCAATCTCGCTGTCATAAAGGTTGCGGGCAAAACCAACCGCGCGGTCCATGGCTTGCTGCTGCAGGAAACTTTTGCCGAAGCTCGTCTGGAACAAAAGGATCCACCCCACCACCAGCAGCAGAACAATAAAGCCAACAAGGCCCAGCGTTATTTTGAGAAGTAGCTTCATCAGAACGGCTGCCCCAGAGCGATGTAAAACTGGACGGGATCATCCGTCTCCCGCCCGTTCACGGGTGTTGCCACATCAATACGCAACGGACCGATAGGCGTGAGATAACGCGCACCCAGCCCGGCCCCGACCAGTACTTCTTCGGAGAAGTCAGGGAAATCGCTCTCAGACACGGTGCCCGCATCAACGAAAGCTGCAAGCTGCACTTTTTCACGCACGCGCACCCTGCCCTCAATATTGGCTTCAACCAGAGATGCACCGCCAATCGGATCAAGCTCTGCATCCAGCGGGCCTGCCTCCTGAAACGCAAATCCACGCACCGAGCCACCGCCGCCTGCAAAAAATCTCTCCGTTGCCGGAATATCATCGCGATCAATACCGAAGCTGGAGCCGATCGCGCCACGCCCTGCAATCGTATAGCGCGCGTCTTCACCAAAGACGTGCCGACTGGCCGCGGAAAGCCTTGTCTGAATGAAATTCACATCACCAACAAAGGGCGTGACTGTCAGGCTGGTACGAAATCCGCGCGTGGGGTTGAGCACATCATTGTCACTGTTCCAGGCAATGTTGGCTGGCAGGGTGACATAGAAAAACGTCTCCTCAACCCCGGCGTCCTCAATCTGGCTGTAGTTCAAACCGGCCCCGCCACTGACCTCCAGCTTGCTGTCAAACCAGAAACGTGACAGTGCGCTGCCAAGCTCCACGGACTGCGCCTCGAACGCATCTGATATTTCATTCCTGATACTGAATGATCCTGTCAAACTTCCGGGGAGCGAGGGATAAGGCCGCGCCGCTGTAATGGCAAATTCCTGTTCAGGGGCTGTCAGGGTCAGTCTGGTCGTGACGCGATTGCCCTCCCCCAGCAAATTCCGGTTCTCCCAGAACAACTGCACACCTGCGCCCACATCAGTTGCAAATGAAACACCAGCCCCGACCGTGCGCCGCTTGCGCTCCGAAACGGTCACAAGGATATCCACCGTTCCATCCTCTAGAGGTGTCGCCGGATTGACAGAAACCTCGCGGAACAGGCCGGTTTCCACCAAGGCATCGCGATAGGAGGCTGTCCTGGAACGCCGATAAAGTGTACCCGCTTCCCAGGGGATGTATTTTTCAATAAAGCCCGGCTCGGTCTGGTCAACGCCCTCAATAATCACCTTGCCGAAGACAGCCTTGGCCCCACTCCGGACATCATAGACAGCAATGGCATTGCCGGTCTCGAAATTGGCCTGCACATAGTGCTGATTGGCGGCGGCGGCAGGAAATCCGTTCTCCTGCAGCCACGCAACCAGAGCGCCAGCATGTGTCTGCAAGACTTTCCCGTCGGGGTTGCCTGTGGTTTTGATACCGGCATCGGCCAGCATTGCCGGGCGCTGGACAGTCTGTT
Organism: Parvularcula sp. IMCC14364; assembly: GCF_030758415.1. Lineage (NCBI taxonomy): Bacteria > Pseudomonadati > Pseudomonadota > Alphaproteobacteria > Parvularculales > Parvularculaceae > Parvularcula > Parvularcula sp. IMCC14364. The sequence goes on from NZ_CP132334.1 coordinate 2,082,009, forward strand.
TATCCGCATATTGAATGGCATAGCGCGAAATGGTGAAACGCTCACCCGTCTCAACATCAAATGTGATGGCAACCTCTGCGCCCGCTCGGCGATAGGATGGTGTCACCTGCGCGGCATAAAATCCCTTGGACGTGAGCGCCTGCACAATCCGGGTGGCATCCGCCTTGCCGGCCCTGCGAATGGCAGCAAGAGAATTCCATTCTTTCTCGCCGCTCGCCAGATCGCTCAATGCGCGCATCTCTGTGCGCAAGGTCTGTGCAGCAATACCGTCTATGGTAACCTGAGGGGAAAGGTCAGCCGCGATTGCGCCGGGCACAAGGCAAACAGCCCCGACAATCCCCGTCAGGGCCGACACAAAATTACGCCTGAACTCAGTTTTACGCATCACCTTTGGAGGTCACTCGCACAATAACGCTTTGTTTACTATAGCTAGGGCGCGACCCTTTAAGATCAGGTGAAAGATTCTGGCTGAAATTCCTGTAATGTCAGGGGTTTATTCGGCTGCCATGGCCGCAGGTGCTGCCTGGTTGACCAGAAGCGGCCGACCAAACTTCTCCCGGTGCAGGGCCGCGGCAAAGGCATTCTCCCGCCAGGCCGTTTTGCCGCCGATCATGGTCAGGGTCACAACGCCATCGGAGCGATTGACCAGTTGCTCATGTTCAAATTCATCCCGATAAACGCGCTGCACATTTGCTTCAGCGTCGTATGCCTTGAGGGCAACAGGGTTGATGACAGCAATATCTGCCGGGGCACCAACCTTTATGGTCCCAACTGGCAGGCCGAAAATCTCAGCCACATCCCGCGTCAGCCGCTTCACCATGTACCCGACATCGGCCGCGCCGCCCTGCTGGGCCAGTTGCAGTGCCCGCAGGTTACAGTCATAGAATGCCATATTGGTCAGATGCGCGCCTGAATCATTGAAACCGGGCAGCAATTTCGGATCCATCAGCAGGGCGCGTGTTTTCTCAGGATCCCGGTTGGCGGTAACCGTATACCAGATCAAGTCAGTATCAAAAGCGCGCAAGGTGGCGAGCACAAAGTCAGCCTCATCACGCACATCAGAGAAATACTGATCAATCAGCGCCTGCTCTGCCGAATCTGCGCCCTTGAGGCCTGGCACCTGCCGGAAGATATCCTCGAAACTCTTGCCCTCCCAACTGGTCACCGGGCATTTTTCAATAATCATCTCGTCAAGGGCACGACTAAACGCATAGTCTTCCAGACGCAGCAGACGCTTGAGCCGCGCTGGCCCAAAACCTGACTTGCCAGAGAGCCACATCTTCCTGAACCGTGTGATGAAACCCGGATCATTCAACAACTTCTGCCGACCTTCCCGGTCTTCAAGGTCTGTTTCGATCAGTTCCCGCAATTCATCTATTTCCTCTGATAACGGAGAATACATTCCGTCAGCCCAGATCTTGAAAGGGGCCGCAAGGGCCTGAAGGTGGAAGCGTCCATCAAGAAAACTTGAATTGAGAATCGTCGCCAGCAATTTGCCAAGCCTGACGATATTACGGTTGGTGTGCACATCCAGTGCCGCCACAACCGTTGTTTTCAAAGGCTTCCCGTGCAGCCGGCCACTGGTCAACAGGAAAGTCTTGATCGTATTTGGCGGGCTGTCTTTTGGCGGCGTCGCCTGCCAGACGCGGTCATACTCGCGGACCACAGACGTCAAGGCCTTCAGCTCCTTGTAACTGGCAAACTGGGTCGGGATCTGTTTGTCCCGGTTCGGATCATTGGCGAGAAAATGAAACGGCAAGGCGTCAGTGGAAAAACCTGCATACCCCTCCTCCATGCCTTTTTGCAGCAAGGCTTTCATCTCGCCCAGTTCCGCATCCGTTGGCTCGCGTGAAACACTTTCTTTCAGGCCCATCACTTCAATGCGCAGCATCGAATGCGGGATCATCGGCACCACATTGGGGCCAAGGTTGAGCGTATGCAGATGGTCTATATACGCGTCAGACTTTTCCCAGGTCAGCATATCCGCCACTTTTTTGAGGACATGTTTGGGCATATTCTCGACCCGCGCAAAACAGGAAACCACCGGGTCATCGCCATCCTTGCGCTGTGCGCCATAGGCCAGTCCGAGGCTGCAATTCGACATGACAACTGTTGTTGTCCCGTGACGCACTGATTCAGGCAGGCCCGGACTGACCTCTATCTCAAGGTCGTAATGCGTATGCACATCAACCATCCCCGGAATGACCCATTGGTCATGCGCATCAACAATTTTCGCCGCTTTATCCGTGTCAAGATTAGCCCCGCGCGCAACGATGACACCGTCAGCGACCGCAATATCCTCGCGGGTCGCATGTCCGCCCTTGCCATCAAAAACAAGGCCGCCCTTGATCAGATAATCCCAATCAGTATCTTGCATTCTTCCTCCGTGGCAGGATGGATCACTGCCCGTTATACAGGCGCATTTATTGCGGCGCACAAGCTATTGGTTTTTCACCGGTTTTTGTTTTGCGCGACGATACTGAACTTGAACCACAGGTCAAGTTCATGTTTAACCATTCCCTATATGCATCAGGGAAAATGCGGCATGGACACGATTGAGCAATGGTACCAGCGCGGACAAGTGGAAGCGTTTCTCGGTCAGCCTATTTTCCACATCGAGGAAGGTGATACCACGCAGCAGACCGTGCTGCTGATTCACGGTTTTCCGACCTCCAGCTGGGACTGGGCCCCGATCTGGTCCACCTTGCGGGAGAACCATCGCCTCATTGCACTGGATATGCTGGGTTTCGGCTATTCTGCAAAACCATCAGCACACACGTATTCCATTCATGAACAGGCAGATATCATTGAAGCGATGATAAGGGAAAAAGCCCTGACGGAGTTTCACGTTCTGGCACATGATTATGGCGATACGGTCGCGCAGGAGCTGTTGGCCAGGCAAAATGCCGGCAGCGGCGCCGGACAGTGGCAGTCCGTCTGTTTCCTGAATGGCGGGCTTTTTCCGGAAACACACAAGGCCCTGCTGATCCAGAAACTGCTGCTGAGCCCGCTGGGGCCACTGGTCAACAAACTGACCAGCAAGGCCCCCTTCGACAAGTCTTTCTCCCGTGTTTTCGGACCTGATACGCAACCTTCAGCGCAAGAGCTTGAGTCTTTCTGGAGATTGATCACGCACAATGATGGCAAGCATATCTTCCATAATCTCATCACCTATATGACAGACCGGAAACAGCACCGGGCGCGCTGGCTGAGCGCCCTGCAGGAAGCGCGGATACCGATTGCGCTGATAAACGGATCGCTTGATCCGGTTTCCGGCGTCCATATGGTTGCCCGCTATCGCGAAATTGTCGGCGAGCCGCAATATATCGCCGCCCTCGACACGATTGGTCATTACCCACAGGTCGAAGCACCGGAGCAGGTGAGCCAGCATTATCTCGATTTTATCAGGACAGCGGCCATCTGAGCCCTTCCCTTTTGACAGGCAAAGCCCTACCTCCTGCTGCATGGTTGGGCGCGGCGAAAAATCATTCGGACAGGAAGACGGCACTCCCGGCAGCCTGATAGAGCAACTGGGCGCGCTGAAATTTCTGCTGCCGCATATCTGGCCCAAGGGTAATCTGGAATTTCGCCTGCGTGTTGTTGCTGCGCTTGTGGTGATCCTTATCGGCCAGTTCATTGCGATTGGTGCCCCGTTGTTGCTGGAAGAAGCCGTGAACGCGCTGGCTGCGCAGGACATGCGTCTTGGCATGATTGGCGGCGTGGCAGGGTTCATCATCGGCTATGGCCTTTTGCGCCTGTTGAGTGTTGCCGTGCCCCAAATCCGCGAACTTCTATTCTCGAAGGTCGGACAGAATGCACAGCGGGAGGTCGCCATTGATGTGTTCCGTCACATGCATGGTCTGTCCCTGCGCTTTCATCTGGAGCGTCGCACAGGTGGTTTGTCACGCATCATAGAACGCGGCATTAAATCTATCGATTTCCTGTTCCGCTTTCTCCTGTTCAATATCGGACCGACACTGCTGCAACTCGTGATCGTCAGTTTTCTCTTTGCGCTGCGTTATGAACCGGTCTTCGCCCTCATCGCAGCGGTGACGGTCGCAGCCTATTTCTGGTTCACAGCCTCTTCAACCGAGTGGCGCCTGAAATTCCGCCGTGAGATGAACCAGCAGGATACTGATGCCAACACCAAGGCAATCGACAGCCTGCTGAACTATGAGACTGTCAAATATTTCAACAACGAAACCTATGAAGCGGACCGTTATAACGGCGCCATGAAGCAATATCAGGACGCGGCGGTGCGCTCAAACAATTCGCTGGCGCTGGTCAATGCAGGCCAGGCCCTGATCTTCAATACCGGCCTCGTCATGATCCTGGTCCTGACGGCACGGTCCGTCATGGCTGGAGATATGGGCATCGGAACGATTACATCGATCAGTCTCATCATGATGACCCTGTATCAGCCGCTAAACATTCTTGGCTTCGCCTATCGCGAGATCAAACAGTCCCTCGTGGACATGGAAAAAATGTTCAACCTGCTGGATGTCCCACCTGAAGTTCAGGACAAACAGGACGCGAAGCCGCTTCATGTCAGCGCAGCGGCCATTACATTCGAAGGTGTGCATTTCCGGTATGAGCCGGACAGGCCAATCCTGAAGGGGATCACGCTGGCAGTACCGCCCGGAGAGACCACCGCACTGGTTGGCCATTCAGGTGCGGGCAAGTCCACGATCAGCCGCATTCTCTATCGCTTTTATGACATCGAACAGGGCAGTGTGCTGATCGACGGTCAGGACATTCGGGACGTGTCACAAGACAGTCTGCGCAAGGCCATTGGCATCGTCCCGCAGGATACAGTCCTGTTCAATGACACAATCGCCTATAATATCGGCTACGCCCGCCCGGATGCCAGCCGGGCTGATATTGAAGCTGCTGCCAGAATGGCCAGTATTCATGACTTCATCATGAGCCTGCCGGACGGGTATGATTCCCTTGTTGGTGAACGGGGGCTGAAACTCTCAGGCGGCGAAAAGCAGCGTGTTGCGATCGCCCGCACGATCCTCAAAGACCCGCCAATCCTGATCCTGGATGAAGCAACCTCAGCGCTCGACAGCGTGACAGAGCATGAAATTCAGCAGGCATTGCGCGCAGTAGCTGCAAACCGCACAACGCTGGTCATCGCGCACCGCCTCTCGACCATTATCGATGCCGACCGGATTATTGTCCTGCGTGATGGCGAAATTGCCGAACAGGGAACGCATACGGAATTGCTTGCCCTTGGCGGTGAATACGCCACACTCTGGCACCAGCAGCAGGAGGGCGAGCAGGCCTTGGCTGCTTCCTGATCACATCAGGCCGGATACATACTCACCAATAGCCAGAGACGACGTGAGACCGGGAGATTCAATCCCGAATAGCTGAACAATGCCCGGCACACCATGCACTTCCGGCCCATCAATCCGGAAGTCCATCCATTGCCCCGGCTGCCCGATCTTGGGCCTCAACCCCGCATAGGATGCATGCAGGTCTTCTTCTTTCAGGCAGGGCAGATATTGTGTTGCCGCCTGCCAGAAGGCAAAGCGCGCCTCTTCTTCAACCGCGTAGTCATTCAGCGGCACATTCCAGGTAATATCAGGGCCAAGACGCCCCTGCCCGCCCAGATCACAGGTATAATGCGTGCCCTGACTGTCATTGGTCGGCATCGGGTAGATCAGTCGCGCGAAGGGTGCCTTGCCGGAGATCATGAAATAGCGCCCTTTGGCATAGCGTGTCTCGGCGATATGCTCGGCCGGGAATCCATCCATCTGACGGGCAAAGGCGGTTGCGTGCAGACCCGTGCAATTTATCAGATGCCGCGCCTGAATTGTTGACGGCTCTTCCCCGCCAATCTCCAGTTCGCTTCCCCCATCAATAACCCTGATACGCATCACGGGTGCATTGAAGACAGCCATCCCACCGGCATTCTCCAGATCGCCCAGCAATGAGAGCATGTATGTGTGGCTGTCAAAAACGCCCGTGGAGGGGGAGAGCAGCGCTGCTTCACAGGACAAAAGCGGCTCGCGCATCTGGGCCTCCTGCATGGTCAGCAGTTCAAGGTCATGCACGCCATTTTCCACTGCGCGGGACTGATAAAAAGCCAGCCTTGGCACTTCCGCCGGGGACGTTGCCACGATCAGTTTGCCGCATTGTTTGTGGTCAATCCCCCGCTCCCGCAGATAGGGGTAAAGCAGCGCCTTGCCCCGGACACAAAGCCGGGCTTTCAGACTGCCGGGCTCATAATAGATACCGGCATGAATGACCTCTGAATTGCGGGAAGAGGTTTCTGTGCCGAACATATCGTGCTGTTCCAGCAGCAAAACCTCACGCCCGGCAAGCACCAAAGCCCTGGCCACCGCGAGGCCGACACAGCCAGCCCCAACTACCACACATTCAACGCTATCGGTCATCGGCTGCCTAGCTGGTCGTTGCGACCCATTCCTCGTCTTCCTGCACTTCACGCTCGAATTTCAGGAACTCGTAATAGCCACAGCGTTTCTGCGTCGGGAAATCCCGGCAGATTGCAGGCCTTGCTTCATAGATAGTGCAGTTGCGCGTATCGAGGTCAATGAACTTGCAGATCGTATCGTAATGCTCGTCTGCCTGATGACGCAACACCACAGGTGTATCCTTGTCACCCTTTTTGGTATGGCGCTTCTTCGCCTGCTCTATAGTCAGGCCAAAATGCCCGGCCAATCTCTTCAGGTCTTTGTCCGTCACCGGAATATGCTCGTATGAGCAACAATAGGCGGGACATTTCAGACAATCATATTTCAGCTTACTCATGGACGACTTCTTCTGGAGATTTTCTTTGAGGGGCAATGTCAGTCACCCTCTGCACTATCGCGAAACTAGCGCAGTTTGGCGCTGAGTAAAGCAGGGCCTGCAGCCATCAGGCATGGCCCTGCCGATTTATGCGCTGTCAACAAGATCAAGGGGCGCAGCTGTGCGGGTAATCCAGCCCCCACCAAGCACCCGGTCATGGCCCGGTTCCGGTGAGTAAAATACGCAAGCCTGACCGGGGGACACCCCTTCTTCCGGATGGGCGAGTTCAATGAACAATCCCGTATCATCCGTACCGAAACGGGCTTGCTCCGGCGGCCGGGTCGAGCGCACTTTCACGGCGACAGGTGTGCCGTCTTCTGGCACGTCCCCCTCGCCGATCCAGTTAAGCTCCTTGACGTAAATCCGCTTCGTTTCAAGCGCAGAGCGCGGGCCCACGATCACACGACGCGCATCCGGGTCGAGCTTCACCACGTAAATCGGGTCTCCCATTGCCACGCCCAGTCCCCGACGCTGGCCAATGGTATAATGAATAATGCCCGGATGCTGGCCCAGAACCGTGCCATCCACATGCACGATTTCACCGGGTTCCGCGGCACCGGGTCGCAGACGCTCAACGACGGACGTATATTTTCCTTCAGGCACAAAACAGATGTCCTGACTGTCAGGCTTGTCTGCCACGACCAGTCCAAGTTCGCGGGCAATCTCGCGCACATCGGGCTTGGGCAAATTTCCCAGAGGAAAGCGCAGAAAATCAAGCTGCTCGCGTGTCGTGGTGAACAGGAAATAACTCTGGTCGCGATCCGCATCAGCGGCGCGGCGTAATTCCGGACCAGCCTTTCCTTCCGCTCTGGAAATATAGTGTCCTGTCGCCATGCAGGTGCCGCCAAGATCGCGCGCGGTTTCCAGCATATCCTTGAACTTCACGCGCTCATTGCAGCGCACGCACGGGATCGGTGTTGCCCCCGCGAGATAGGTGTCAGCGAAATCCTCCATCACCGCATCAGAGAAGCGGTTTTCATAATCAAGCACGTAATGGGGGATGCCCAGCCTGTCAGATACCTGGCGGGCATCATGGATATCCTGCCCGGCACAGCAGGCGCCCTTTTTCTGGATGGCAATACCATGATCGTAGAGCTGCAGAGTGATGCCAACCACGTCATAGCCGGCATAATGGCAAAGTGCCGCCGTGACGGATGAATCCACCCCGCCAGACATGGCAACGATCACGCGCGCGCCCTTGGGCACACCGAGGTCAAGCGCTTCTGCTGTACGCGCTGTCAGGGGCATTTTTGCCCGGATATCAGGGTCAATAGTCATTGTCGCCGCCATATAGGTCCTGGCGACGACAATTACCAGTCATTCAGTTTCCTGGCGCGAACGCGCCTGACGGAAACCTAGTTGGCTGACGCGACGCGCAGATAGTTACGGTGCACAGAAACGAGTCGTGTGCTGCCGATCTGGTTCACAACCTGATCCATGAGGCTTTGCTTGCACTCAGCTTCATAAGCGCGCATGTCGAGAGAACGAATGCCTGGATCTTCGCAGAATGAATCAATGCGTCTTTGCAGGCGGTCATAAACCTTCTCGACACCAGACTGTGTTGTGAGCAATTCACGATCAAAGTTGAATTTGAACTCTTCTGCTTGAGCGGTTCCAGTAATGGCAACGGCTGCAGCGGCAGCAATAATCAGTTTTTTCATGTAGTCTCTCCATCATTTCACTATGTCAGCACGGCACATTATGTGCTCTGACTTTGAAACGCCCTATGCTGACATTATCACAGAAAGATGACAGGCACCTTACCGTTTGATGAATTCGTGCACATCTGCGCGTTACAGTTTGGCAACGAACGCACGTGGTACGCTGATGGCTTTAAGAAGACACTTATTTGAAGAATGCTGTCTGATAGCTTGAGGCCAGCAAGAGGCCATCCTGTCGAAACACACGACATTCCTGATTATAGAGAGAGTGCCTGACCGTGGCACAGTCTGCCACCAGGATAAGGTAGTCAGTACCCACAGAATCTATTTCTGCTTCACAGGCATATATATGCGTAGACATGGAAAGCGTGGACGCCATGCGCAAGCCTTCTTCCAGAAAAAAAGTACGCGGCATCGGCGTATCGACAAATGTTACAATCGCCTGGGCGTCCAGGGGCCGGCCATCTGCTTCCCGAATATGCAGGATCGAGCGACCTGACGGGTTCTTCTTGAAGGGCACCCCCTCCCCCAGATAGAGATCAAACAACTTGATCCAGCGCGGGGCCATCGGGTTTGGCTCCAGTCGTATGCTTTGTTCCAATGGCTTGTAGGCCGGCATTTCGGCATTATACGCCAGATCGGACTCCCGGCGCGTCCCCGAGATAATGTCGGCTGTGAACAGCACCTTGCCGTCACTTTCATCGTCGCGGGCCGTCACGCGCCAGAAGTCCATCGTGCGCCGCCGCTGAAGCAGGTTGATATAGAGCGTGATGTTTTTGGCGGTCACCGCAGAGATGAAGGTAAAGTTGAGGGAGAACACCTCCCCGCGAAAATCCGCGCGGGACTGTAATGCTTTCAGAGTGCCAGCCGAAAGCCAGCCACCGAAGGCGCTGGTAAAATTCCAATAGGTCTCATCGGAGACAAGCGAAAAAACTTCGTCGGAAACCTTGGTAACAGCAGTCGCCTTGTCGAGAGTATAGTCCATGATCAATTCCTGTGAGATGATGGGGTTTATGCCGGGGTGGTCTGTCTGCGGTGAAACCAGATAAGCCCCGCCCCGACCAACAGCTGCACGCCGCCATAAAGAAGCAGCGTGAACAGCACCATGTCACCCAGCGGGTTAGGCTCTCCGGGGCGCGCCGGAAACAGGGAGGCATTGATCAGCAGACCAAGATTTGTGTTGCGCACAGCCACTTCAATCTGGATCGCGGTCAGGTCAGGGCGGGGACATCTGGCAAAATACGGTACGGCCGTGCTCAGCCCCACCAGCATCAGCGTGAAGAACAACACCAGCAGGGCATTTGCCCCGCCAAAGGCATCCATATCAAGACGCCCGGCAGCGCTGGCACCGATGACAATAAGCAGAATGATGAAGAGTGATCCCCTGATCGACCACCTGGAAACGCGCGGCGCTATCTCCGGGAAATGCCGCAGGGCCAGCATCCCGGCCAGCAGCGGCAATAACAGGAAGATTGAAATCTCAAACGCGATCCGTCCTGCCGGCATGACGAAGCTGTCCGGCATATAGTCACTGATCAAAAGCCCGAGTATCAGTGGTGTCGTCACCAGGGAGGCGACGGTGGTCAGCCCGGTAATCGAGATGGAGAGAGAAGAACTGCCCCGGGCAAGATAGGTAAATATGTTGGAGACCGTACCGCCGGGAATCGCTGCGAGCAGCGCCAATCCCACCAGGACACCGGGCTCTGCACGCGACAGACTGATAAACAGCAGCGCCACCAGCGGCACCAGCAGCACCTGCGTGCCCGTCCCGATCGCCAGAGAGCGCGGCTTGTCGAGGATGTTTCGAAAATCCTCAATCGTGAGCGTTGCGCCCATACCCAGCATCGCCAGCGCCAACTGCACAGCGGCGAACCAGTATTCATATGCGAGGTAGAAATCCCCCATGCTGCCTGCCCTTGCTCATTCATCATGATTGTCGCGGCAAGCCTATATCCATCGCGTCGCAAGCGCCAGCGACGCCTGCACTGGGGGGTGTTCAGGTTGAATTCGCTGACGGGTAATCGCCAGAAGGCGACGTTCAAAAAATATTGTAGAGGTTTCTGCAATGGTAGTGTAATTCATTCCAATCAAATATCGTTTTGTTGGCGACAGATTGTTTGTGGATGTTTCAAATGATAAAACACATTTTCCCTAGGGTCTGTACCCAATTTAACTGATTGATTTGTTTGTGCAAAGCGTGATTCAGGGATTTCCGAAAGGGAGTCTTAAATGGCGCGGTTTGATTTGTCGGATGAAGAATGGGCGGTGATTGAACCGTTGTTGCCAAAGGTTAGCCGCGGCCCGAAGCGCAAAGATGATCGTACGATCCTGAACGGCATCTTTTACATTTTGCGCACAGGCGCGCCATGGCGGGACTTGCCGGAACGATATGGACCGTACACGACTGCTTACAATCGGTATAACAGGTGGGGCGAGCGCGGCGTCTGGAAGGGCATATTCGATGCGCTCGCTGAAGAATGTGAGGACAGTCTGATCTTCATAGACGCCTCGATTGTCAAAGCTCACCGCGCAGCGAGTGGCTCAAAAAGGGGGAACTGGCGGAAGATATTGGACGCTCACGGGGCGGTCGCACAAGCAAAGTTCACGTGGCCGTAGATGAAAATGGCAGGCCATTGCGCATTGAGGTCACTGGCGGCCATGTTCATGACAGCCAGGTGATGAATGTCTTCCTCGACTGGGAGATGCCGCCTCTGGCGATGGTCCTGGACAAAGCCTATGGCAGTGCGAAGATCAGGCGCGATATCGCCGATGAAGGTGCGTTGGCGGTTATTCCCGCCAAGTCCAATGCGCGCAATCCGGTCCCGCATGACACCAGCCTTTACGCCATGCGTAATATTGTCGAGCGGTTCTTCTGCAAAATGAAAGACATGAGACGGCTGGCTACACGGTTCGAGAAATCTCGAAGGAACTTCATCAACATGATATATCTCTTCGCAGCAAAATGCTGGATCAATTGAGTCCACACCCTAATGACGAATATGAATATTATCAATCGAATCAAAATGGTATGAGTAGAAGAGTTATCGGTGTACTTCCTATTGCATTGGCAGAAATAAAGCGGCTTCCGCGTGAATCATATTCTTTGATGTCAGTACCGAGTAAGGAGAAACTAGAAACATTTGTCTACGATACGCAAGTTGGGGAAATAAGTTACAACGTTATCGATAATACAGGATTATACAGCAGTCTACTCATTGATTTTAAGACTGGGAATGGAAAAAAAATCGAAGTTGAACAGCTCCCTGCTGCAGAAGTTGATGCAGTTAGCAACTACATTCGTCTAGCGAAAGGTGAGTTTTATAGCAGCTATTTTTCACAGTTGGACCATGGAAAATTAGTTCTGTTGCGCTTCGCAGAACCTTCGGGACAGCAGTCAAGAGCAGGATACATATCCAGTGACTTTGAAGCAGAGTTTATCGAGTTAACATTCGAACGCAAACTATCTTCGGAGTTGATCAATAGTATTGAATGCGAACGGAGTCTACCAATGAATGTCACGGCAAGATGAAGCGGCGAACCGTGCAAAGGCACTATGTTATTGATAATTTTTGATTGTTTGCACATGAATTAAAGGCCCAGTTTGGGCGCTGTTTAATGTGGAACCCCCAAACATGACGTCATGCTCAAAAGTATGGCCGATACGGCAATTAGTGTCGTGTTAGGGCCAATAGCAGTCGTCAGATTTCAACCTCAGCCCCCCCTGCACTGTCACCACGCGCCTTTACCCTTCCCACTCGCCATTGCGCAAAAGGCAAAACTGTCTTGCCTGTTGCCCCTCTTATGACCGGCGTCATCGCTTTCTATATCTGTCTCAGCAACTTCTCGGAAAGGAGACCATGACATGAACAGACGTGAAATGATTGCCGGTGGCACATCCGTCGCAGCAACAGCCGCCCTGGGCGGGAATGCATCCGCCCTTGTGCCAGCAGATGCCCTTCGCCTGCGCCCCGCAGAGCAGCGTGGCAAGTCAGACCTCGGCTGGCTGAAGTCGAATTTTTCATTTTCCTTCGCCCAGTATTATGATCCTGCGCATACGCATTTTGAAAACCTGCGTGTGATCAATGATGATCTGATTGCCGGCGGTGGCGGCTTTCCCATGCACCCGCATAAGGACTTCGAAATATTTTCCTATGTTCTGGATGGGGCTATCGAGCACAAGGATTCCATGGGTAACGGCTCAGTCGTGAAGGCTGGCGGCGTTCAGTATATGAGTGCCGGGTCCGGCGTTACCCATTCGGAGTTCAATCCGTCTGCGACGGATCAGATGCGCCTGTTGCAGATCTGGCTGATGCCGAACGTGTTTGGCGAACAACCCCGCTACGACACGCTCGACATTGACCCGGCAGAGAAGGATGGAAAACTCAAGCTGTTCCTCTCAGCGGATGGTCGTAACGGGTCCATTGCGGCACGGGCAGATGCAGATGTTTATGCCGCGACACTGAAAGGTGATCAGGAGATCAGCTTTACAGTGCGATCCGGCCAGAAAGCATGGATACAGATCGCGCGCGGCAACGTGTCCGTCAATGGCATGGACCTGCGCCGTGGTGACGGCCTCGCCGTTGAGCAGCCCGGCACCCTCACCTTCACAAAGGGCGATGACGCAGAGTTCCTGCTGTTCGATCTGAAAGTAATCTGACAACAGACTGAAATATCCCCGGGGGAAACACCCCGGGGCCACCTTGAAAACCCTGGCCTGTCAGGGTTTGGGCAAAAGAGCGTTCCGCTTCTCTTTTATTTTCCCGGCATTGACGCGGATTTTCAGCCAGCACAGGCCGAATTGCAGCCATTGGCGCCACATCTGCAGATGCGCGGCGCGGCCCCATTTCTGATATTTCTGGCGCTGCCTCAGTTGATCAAAATAGCGCACTTCGATGCCCTGGCCAAAAACATTCGAGTACCAATTAAGAAACAGAACAATCCCATAGCCACGCATCATCTCTTCCCACTCCAGAGACTGGGCAAGGGTGATCGCCTGTTCAAAGTCTGACTTCAGGATGGCCCGTTCGCCCGATATGGGCCCGAAAAACCAGCCCCAGAGATTGGCGATGGGCCAGCCCCGCAGGAAGCCCGGCCAGTTCAGCGGCACACCGCGCGAGGACATGACCTGCATCAGGCGGGAGGATTTGAAGCGCTGAACAATATCAACCATATAATCCGGCTTCAGATTAACCAGATCGGCATCACACCAGAGCAGAATGCACTCGTCTTCAAGATCATCCAGATGCCGCATGATCGCCTGCCCTACGGGGACGCGGGTTTCCAGCGCAATCACCTTGATACCTTCAGCCTCCGCTGCGGCGCGCGTACCATCTTCCGACCCGTCGTCCACCACCTGAACCTGATCGATAGCATCACATGCCTTCAAGGCGCGGACAATTTCGCCAACCGTCGCCTCTTCATTATAGGCGGTGACACAAGCGATAACTTTCAATTCTTCACGTGAAGCGGACATGACAGACAGGCTTACCTTCAAACTTTGCGCTGGTGTGTCACATATCGATGCCACAAAAAAGCCCCGCCAAAATGGCGGGGCGTTCAGTTTCCCTTTGGGAGGGAGGGCTTGGCTGCGGGCCCGGGTTAAAAGCCCGCATGGGTACTCAAGAGCGGGGTTAGCTCAAAGAGATCTGGTGTTGCGCGATGCGCATTGCATAAAGGTCAAGTTCGCTGTTGCGCAGAAGACCATCATTGTCGCGGTCGGCTGCCGCAAACTGGCTAAGGCGAGACTGGATCCATTCATTCTTGTCCAGGACAATGTCTTCGCCACTGATCCGGTAAAACTCGGTTCTGGCGACCGCATCGATGGCTGTTTGCTGTGACGGGCTCAGGGCGGTTGTTGCTTCCTGTGCCACTTTCACATGGAATGTCTGCTCACCATCAATCACGACAGCCTGGTTGAAGCGCGCGAGATTGGCACGAACAACTGTCTGCGCGGCATATTCATCAACCGAAATAACGCCATCGCGGTCCGTATCGACTTTGGTAAACAGCTGGTCAGCGTCCAGGCGCGTGTCTTCAACTGTTAAGGTCGTTGTGGCAGGGCCAAAAGCGTCAGACATAACGACACTCTGGGCAAAACTGACAGCACAGAAGCCTGTCAACGCTGTCGCGATAATGACTGCTGTAGTGCGTTTCATAATAGTTCTCCGTTTCTATGGACCCCGGCTTAACGCCCATGCGCCGCCGATGTTCCAAAATATGAAGCCTGATTTCGCCTGCGCTATGGCCCAAACTGGGTCATTTCGAGGAGATTGTGGCCTCATGATGGGGAATTGGGCATGGATGTGGCGGCCTTCAAGGGCGCTCACGCGTTAGTGTGATACTGCTGTGTTCCAGGTCACAGTTTCCGTTCTGCGTCGCCAGAAACCCTGTAACTTTCAGAGATACAAAGCGAACAAGACCAGTCCGACAGGCACATCCACAGCCACGCAAAGCGGGATATACCATTGGGGAATTCGGGCCCCAAGAAGGTCATTATGATGGAGGAAATCCCAGATTGCATGGGCCATGATGCCAACAGCAATAAGGACGGGATCCCATAAAAGACCGGCCAACGCTGCGCCCGCATAGATTGTACTACCTGCCAGTTCCAACAGGAGCACAGAAAAGCGCCCATCGGCAGCTGCGAAGCCAATATAGGCCCCGGCGATCAAGGCCAGCGTCAAGGCGGCGATCTGGATCGACATTTCCTCGGAGACCAGAAAATGCACCGGCAGGATCAGTACAACAAGGGCAAGGCCGAGGAGGATTGGGCGGTTCATACGATGTCTCTATCGCTTTCCCATTGCCTCCAGCAGAAAATCGCAAAACCCATCATGGCGGAAATAATAGGTATGGATAAGTTCATTCCACTGGAAACTGTCATTCATCATTTTGAACGTATCGGCATTCACGTCTCCGGCAATATCCAGCAGGCGACGCAGCTCGGTGATGCGGCTTCCCAGTGCCAGCGAGGTATCGTCCGCCAGTGCTCGGGCGATCTGGTCCGGGATTGGCACCACCACATGTGTCAGCTCCGGTAGAGCGCCAACCTTTTTTATTTTGAAGCCAGAAGACATGCCCGTTGCAGCATTCCTGATTGCGGCATGAAGAGCGCTGTTCATGCCCCTTGAGAGAGGTACTGAGAGAAGTGAACCAAGCAACCAGAAAATGAGATAAAGCGGAATGAGCGCCGCGCCGAGTGCATAAAAAGGGATCGTTACAACAGAGAGCTGCGTCTCCTGGAAGATACCCGCCCAGGCTTCGGTGATATTCTCCCAGATATATTCCAGAAAAAGAACAGGCCGCGTATCAACACTCAAGGAATTGAACCAGAGTGTCAGGCCAATCGCAAAGATAACTGTTGCCGGCACCACGAGAGAGACAAAGCTCGACCGGACCTGCGCCGGCGTGATAGGCGCAAGCTTGCTTGTCACCACCTGCTTCAGGAGACTTATTGCCTCATCTCCGTCATGATGGATCACCAGTCGCTGTCTTGAGTTCACAAAAATCCTTGAGTGAACCTGATAATAAAGCTGCTCCAAAGCGGTCAACCAGATCGGCTTCAACAGGATGACGAACATCAAAAATGTCAATAGACTGAGCAAATCAACTTCCAGACCAGGCACAGGCTCGACTCGTTCCAGAAAATCGAAAAGCGGCTGGAAGAAATCAATCACGGGATCGCTGCCAAACAATCCAAACACACCAAAAGAATAAACCGCGTAGGCATAGAGCATCGATAATGGGAAGATCAGTATGCGCTCAAGCAGCGAGTATCGCTGAAAAAAGGACGTTGCCACAGACAGAAACGGCGTCCCGATCGTGACAACAGACACGTGCTTTTTCTGCCAGGGCAACAAGCGGTTAAGCGCGTAATCAGCAACATTGCCGCCATGGCTGTGGGCAATGATGGTAACGCCATCAGCGTCGGCCTCTCGTCGCAATTTCCTGGCGAGTCGCTTTGCGGCAGCAACGCGATCAACGTGACTGTTCTCACCGGACCAGCGGAAAGTTTCTATCGTGTCCGTCTTTTGTGCGGCGTTAGAAAGTTTCTGGTAAAGCAGACTTTGCGTCTGCCACCATTTCTCCCCCTCATCGGTACTGTCCGTATCGAACGTACCGTGGACCAGAATGTACTTCATGTCAGCGCCCCCACTCCCCTGCGCAGTGATAAACCTGCCCCGGTTTGTCGCCGGGGCAGGTCATGCATTCGTAATGTGTAGCATCAGGGGCGGCGCTGGAACAGCGCCTTAGCCGACGATTTCGTCGTCAGAGAAGAAGAAGGCGATTTCTTCTTTGGCCGTGTCCGGTCCGTCAGACCCATGCACGGAGTTTTCGCCGATTGATTCGGCATATTCGGCACGGATCGTACCTGCTTCTGCTTCAGAAGGGTTCGTTGCGCCCATGATTTCACGGTTCCGCGCGATGGCATTTTCGCCTTCCAGTACCTGCACAACCACAGGACCAGACATCATGAATTCGACCAGCTCACCGAAAAACGGGCGCTCTTTATGCACTGCGTAAAAGCCTTCTGCCTGCTCGCGGCTCATGTGAATACGCTTGGAAGCAACAACGCGCAGGCCGCCCTCTTCCAGCTTGTTAACCACTTTACCAGTGATGTTGCGACGTGTTGCATCAGGTTTGATGATAGAAAAAGTGCGCTCGAGAGCCATGTTTCCGGTCCTTTTTTGGGAAAATGTTCAGGTTGAGCGGCCTATAGCAATGGACATTCCCTCTAGCAAGAGGGAGCATTTGGCGTTATATAAGAATCAATGATCGTTGGGGCGTTCAACGAGACGAGGCTAACTCATGAGTGACAATGCGCTCACAACGACGTCAGATAATGGCGGCAAAGCGACTGCTATTTATATCCTCTATCTCGCAGGATTTGTAACAGGCATCACCCCGCTCATCGGGCTGATTATGGCCTATGTCTTTCAGGATGATGCGCCCGAATGGCTTCTCAGCCACTATCGCAATGCCATCCATGTGTTCTGGAAAGGCTGTCTTTATATCATTATTTCGCTGGTTCTGACGGTCATCATCATCGGTGCATTCATGCTGCTCGTGCAGATGATCTGGTTCATCGTTCGCTGCGTGAAAGGCCTGCATTACATCTCGCAGGGGAAACCCTATCCCAACCCGCAAAGCTGGGGCTTTTAATACCGGCCCAGCCACAGTAGGAACATGCACCAAGGGGCCATCTGGCCCCTTTTCCTTTGCGAGTGACCGACAACAATGCTGCATATCAATGATCTGACCTATCGAATTGAGGGCCGTGTCCTCTTTGACCAGGCAACGGCTGCCATTTCTGACGGCTGGAAAGTCGGCTTTGTCGGGCGCAATGGCACCGGCAAGTCGACCCTCTTCCGCCTGATAAAGCAGGAAATGGGCGCGGATGATGGCGCAATCTCGCTGCGCAAGAACCGTCGCATTGGCTCTGTCGCACAGGAAGTGCCGTCCAATAATGTCAGTCTGGTCGATACAGTGCTTGCTGCCGATACCGAGCGCGCGAGCCTGTTGGCAGAAGCCGAAACAGCAACAGAGCCAGCACGCATCGCTGAAATCCAGACCCGTCTTGCAGATATTGAAGCCCACTCGGCAGAAGCGCGCGCCGCGATCATCCTCTCCGGTCTCGGTTTCTCTCACGAAGACCAACAGCGCCCCTGCTCCGATTTTTCAGGTGGCTGGCGCATGCGCGTGGCGCTGGCGGCCGTCCTGTTCTCTGAGCCGGACCTGTTGCTGCTGGACGAGCCGACAAACTACCTTGACCTTGAAGGCGCTGTCTGGCTGGAAACCTATATCAGGCGTTATCCGCACACAGCCCTTATCATCAGTCACGACCGTGGCCTTCTGAATGCGGCCATGACGCACACCATGGCGCTGGAGAACCGCAAACTCTCAATCCATAATGGCAATTACGATACCTATATCCGCCGCCGGGCAGAGCAGCACGCCGTGATGACGGCTCAGGCGACAAAACAGGAACAGGCCAGGAAGCACATGCAGGCCTTCGTTGACCGCTTCAAGGCAAAGGCTTCGAAAGCACGGCAAGCCCAGTCCCGTGTCAAAATGCTGGAAAAACTGCAAGCGCAGGCCATAGACATTCCGATTGAGGAGCGGACAATCCCCTTCGCTTTCCCAGACCCGAAGCCGGCCATGGCACCGCCAATCGTCCGTGTGCAGGAAGCTGACCTTGGCTATGAGCCAGGCAAGCCTGTCCTGCGGAAAGTTGACCTGCGGATCGACCAGGATGACCGTATCGCCATTCTGGGCCTTAACGGCCAGGGTAAATCGACACTGGTCAAGGCCATCTCAGGTCGCCTGACCCCACTGGCAGGGCATGTGCGCAAATCGAAGAAACTGAAAATCGCCTATTTCGCCCAACACCAGATTGATGAACTGAAGCCGAAGCAGTCTCCTTTCGAGCATGTGCGTGAATTGATGCCCGAAGGGACAGAAGCGCAGGTGCGCGCCCGCACAGCGCAGATCGGCTTCGGGCCGGAAAAGGCGGACACAGCTGCGGAAAAACTGTCCGGTGGCGAGAAAGCACGCCTGCTCTTTGGACTGATTACCTTTGATGGCCCGCATCTGATGATCCTTGACGAACCTACCAACCATCTCGACATTGACAGTCGCGAGGCCCTGTCCATGGCCCTGAACGATTATCAGGGGGCGGTCATTCTTATCACCCATGACATGCATCTGGCGGAAACCATCGTGGACCGTCTCTGGCTGGTCAAAGACGGCAAGGCCGAGCGCTATCATGGTGACCTCACAGAATACCGCCAGATGATCCTTGATGCGGGCAAGACCCGGAAAAAGGAAACGAGCGACGATACCGCAGACCCGCTTGAAAGCGGCAACAAGGCCGCCATGCGCAAGGCGGCTGCCGAAATGCGTCAAAAACTCAGCCCTCTGAAAAAAGAAGCCGAAGCGCTGGAGCGAAAAATCGAGAAGCTGCAGAAAAATGTCGCGAATCTGGACACACAACTGGCAGAGCCGGGCCTGTTTGAGAACGATCTGGACAAGGCCACCGCCCTTTCCAAGGAACGCGCAGATACACTCTCGCTGATTGAGCAGACCGAAGAAGAGTGGCTTGCGGCCAGTGAAGATTACGAAAATGCCAAAGCACGCGCCGAAGGTCAGCTGGCAAGATAAACTGCAAGAGCCTTATCCGGTATAACCAGCAGGGTTCTGCATCTGCCAGCGCCAGTGATCCGCACACATCTGGTCAATATCATACTGTGCCTGCCAGGCCAGTAACTGACTGGCCAGTGTCACATCAGCATAGACTTCAGCCAGATCACCGGGGCGGCGCGCGGTGACCTCGAACGGTATCGTGCGGGAGGAGACACGCTCGAACGCAGCAATCGCCTCAAATACGGAAACCCCCTTGCCCGTGCCAAGATTGATATCTGCCGAGCATCCGGCCGACTGGTTATGCAGGAATTGCAGCGCTGCCACATGACCGCTGGCCAGATCCTGCACGTGAATATAATCGCGCACGCCCGAGCCGTCCCTTGTGGGATAATCGCTGCCAAAGACACTCAGCTTTTCACGGCGCCCAACCGCCACTTGGGCAATATACGGAAAAAGATTGTTTGGAATCCCCTGCGGGTCTTCCCCGATCAACCCTGAAGGATGTGCTCCGACCGGATTGAAATAGCGCAGATTGGCAATCCGCCAGTCATTATCCGCAATATACAGATCACGCAGGATGTTCTCATTATAGAGTTTTGTCCGGCCATACGGATTTGTCGGCATATAATTCAGCGCCGTTTCGGTCAGGGGGTTTTTGTTGCCTTCGCCGTACACGGTTGCCGAAGAAGAAAAGACAACTGTATTGCTGCCGACCATGCGCATGACCTCGATCAGGTTCAACGTCGAGTTGATATTGGTGTGATAATACAGCGCTGGTTTGGCAACGGACTCCCCCACTGCCTTCAGGCCAGCAAGGTGGATCGCGCCATGCACAGGTCGCCCGCCAATCTCTTTGCGAATGAAGTCAATACTGCCCTCGTCAGCAAGGTCCGTCTCGATTACGTTGATGGCACCATCGGCAATCTTGTTGACGCGGGCCACAGCTTCGGGATGGGAATTGCTGAAATTGTCAATAACAGTCACCTGATATCCCCCCTCAAGCAGGGCAACACAGACATGACTGCCAATATAACCGGCACCACCAGTGACAAGAATATGCAGAGACATTCAGGGCTCCTGAAAAATACGTGACTGTAGCCTTCGGTATAACGGCCCTGCCGGGATTCTGCACCCCCGCTTTTACACCGAATTGTTGCCAGCGTGTTGAGACGGGCTAGAAATATTTGGCCAGCCGGATATTGAGAAAATCATCTTCCTCAAATGCCGCGAAGATATTTTCATCATCCACATTCAGGAACAGTCGGCTCTCCAGTTCGATTGTCCAGCTTTGTCCAAGCCGACGCTCTGCCTCGATGAAAAGTGCCGTAGATGAATCATCCGCGTCAACAATCGCGCCCGCCAGTATAGCTGTGTCCTGTATGTCATTGAGAGCAAGGCGTGCGCCGGCAAAGACATCATTTTCAAAAGCTGTGATTGGCGCCGCTGTGGTCGCGCCTTGCGCCACCAACACGATGTCATCATCCCGGCCATCATACAGATACTCGCCAAGGATACCGAGGTCCCAGGGCTTTTCAAAAATCTGATAGAGAGTGTATTCGAAACCGGCAACCGCAGCAGTGTACGTATCGCCCTGCCCCTCCCTGACGATACCTTCAAATTTCCACAGCCAGGCGTCCTTGGTATATTGCAAATCAAGACCAGCCTGCGTGATCCTGTCATAAAGCTGGAAAAATTCTGCTGTACTGCCACTGGTCGTCAGCGGACTGACCAGCCTTGGCTCTCTGGAAACACCGTTGAACAGGGACAGACCCACATCCCAGTCACCAAAATATTGTGCATATCTGATGGCATAATCCACCACATCGCGCTTTTCATCGTCACTGAAAAACACGTCATCATCGTTCACAACAAAAGGCGTGCGCAGTCTTCCTTCTTCACCGGGGAAAATCCGATCCCTGAAGAAAGGCAGAATGAAAAAATCAAGCTGCCCCCAATCCTTGAGATAAGAAAGCATCACCATAGGCTGGCCCAGCTTGTCCTCCTCATCAATATCTTCCACTGCATCGGTCTGATTGACGATATCCACGAGATGGCGGGACTCGGTCGTGCCCCAGAAAACCTTGGCAACACCCGCGAGCAGGCTCCAGTCACCATCACTGAGATAGCGATAATAACCTTCGCGCAAATCCGCGTGGGTGCGCTGGTCGTCCACACTGTCAGCACGCATAAAGGGAATAAACACAAACTCATGCTTGCCATCATCACTGCGCCAGCGAATATCAGATTCGAATGTCAGGGAGGGCTGCACGGTATCGTCAGACTGCCCCTGAAAGACCGGATCATTCAGGAAGAGGCGTGCCTCCGCCCCGATTTCAGTTGTGGCTTCCCACTCCCCGCCAAGGGCAGCGCCTGCGCCAAGCACAAACAGGGAAGCAAATGACAATAGTGATTTTTTCAGCATGGGAATGATCCGGGTTCTTTTTCAGGACGCTGGGTTTATCGAATGCGGCGCAGGACGCCCTTCACAAAATCATTTTCATCAAGCCCCAACCCGAATTCGTACTCTTCATAGACAAGATCGGTTTCCTTGTTGGTCTGATGGTTGACCATGGTGAATTTATGCGCCCGGTAAACTCCGTTGTCATATTCACGGTAGTCTTCCAGCGTCAGGGTTTTCAACAGGGCATCCCGCCGATCATAGAATTCCACCTTGCGGACCTGAAATATTTCCTGATCAGTATAGGAAACCTGCCGCGTATAACCGGAATTTTCATACCGTGGATAGCGCTCGATGATGTCTACTGCCATGCCATCCAGCTCACCTTCGCTGATAAATTTATAGGTAAACTTGTTCAGCTCCTGCGTGGTAAAATCCTCAAAGGCAAATTCAGACCCGACAAATGGTCCGGATTTGTTGGCTGAGGCGATACGTTTCTCCCGCTTCAGGGCAGGCAGATAAAGCCACTGATCGTCAGGTTCAAGAATTTTGGCATGGGACAGAAGAGCCGTGCCGCGCACATCTGCGGGCGTTTCAAAAATCACCAGGGACTTGTCGCCAACGGTTTCATCGGGCTTTTCAAGGGTTGTGATATTCACTTCCCGTGTTGCCTCCTGCCCGGCGGAGTTACGCAGAACCATGGTGAAGTTGACCCGGCTGTTGCCATAGCCGTGATCGGTCCGGTCGCTGCGCGCGGCAATATCATAGCCCTTCTGGGCCTCTGCTGTGGTGCCGCGTGCTTCCGGATCATTGATGAAGTCAGCCGGGGCCGCCTCCACTGTTGCGTCCTGTGCGAGCAGCGGTGTGACAACAGCACCTGCCACCAGTCCGGCTGTCCCCAACATAAGGGCTGTTGCCAGTGTTGCAGGGGTGGAGCGGAATGAGAGATTAAAAGCCATGTGTGACAGCCTCCTTTTAAGAACTGATTTTAGTGGTTTTCCTGTCGCGGCCAAAAAGCATGAGCAGGGGCGGCAGGAAGAAACAGTCGAGGATCAGGGCAAACAGAATGGAGAGTGTTGTCAGCAAACCCATTTCTGCGTTGATCTTGAAGGACGAGAACATCAACACGGCAAAGCCGCATGACAGGATGATCGTATTCACAACCAGCGCGAAGCCGACCGTGTCGAAAGCAAAGCGGATCGAATCTTCAATGGACAGATCCTTTTCACGCCGGGCACGGACATATTTCGTCAGGAAATGCACCGTATCATCCACCACAATCCCGAGCGAGACTGCCGCCACTGCCGCGACGGAAAAGCCCACGAAACCGACAACCAGCGCCCATGTACCAAAGGCAACAAGTATCGGCAGGCCGTTCGGGATCAGTGACAGCATACCCATGGAGAAGCTGCGCAGCGCCAGCATCATGATGATCGAAATCGCGATAATCGCGACAATCGTACCGCTGACCATGCTCTCCATATTCCGGTCGGCAATATAGGTGAACATCACTTGCGGGCTGGTGGGCGGTGCCTGCATGTCAGGGGCATTTTCCGCCAGCCAGCTTTCGGCAAGGCCGAGAAATTCCTTGGTCGCCGCCGTTGAGGTGTACCCACTCAGCGTCACCGTGAGGCGTGTCGCGGATTTATCGATATTGATCCGGTCATTCAGATCGAGGCCATAGGGGAGCGACAATTCGTACAGCAACAGATATTGCGCAGCCAGTTCACGATCCTGGGGGATGCGATAGAAGGACGGATCATCCCGGTTCAGATTCTTGTTCAATCGCTTGAGGATGTCCGTCACCGAATAGACATGTGTGACGTATTCCTGCTGGCGCAGATAGTCGGTAAACGCTTCCAGCCGGTTGAGATAGGTCGGCTCCGCAATGCCGCCCGGCTCAGCGGCGGGGATGGAGAACTCAACCGCATAGAAGCCGAAATGTTCGACGGCCAGATCCGCTTCACGGCGGAATTCAATTCGCTGGTCAAAATACTCCCGCCACTGATCGTCCAGTTGCAGGGTTGGTATGAAACTGATGAGCGCCGCTGCCGCCAGGCCCATCAAAATCAGCCATTTCTTGCTGTGTGCGATGACAACATCAGCCAGACGCACCATGAAACTCCGGCCACTGTCAGCCGGTTTCGGGGATGGCTTGAACGGCACAAGGCTGATCAGGGCAATCAACACGGTCACCGACAGGAACCAGGCGGAAACGATGCCCATGGCAGAAATATTGCCAAGGTCGCGGAAGGGCGGAGAGTCTGAAAAATTAAGTGCCGCAAAGCCAATCGCCGTGGTCAGGGAAGTGATTGCCACTGCCAGAAAGTTCACCCGGACAGCTTCAACCAGCGCGTCATACTTGGCCATGCCGGCACGCATACTTGTACGCATGGTCATCAGAATATGGATCGAATCTGCCACAGCCAATGTCAGGATAATGACCATCGCCGAGATTGACGGCGGCGTCAGCTTGATCCCGAGCAGGCCCGCCATACCCATCGCCGTCGTAATCGACAGGATGATGACAACGAGAACGGAAAGTGTGGCCGTGACGGACCGGATCGTCAGGGCCGTCATGATCAGAACCACCAGAAACATCAACGGCACCAGCGTTGCCGCATCACTCAGGCCAGCTTCGGAAAAAGCGTTATTCAGCATCGAGACACCAGACAGGTGAATATCAATCTCCGGATATTGAGCCTCAATCCGGTCCCGCAGGTCTCGTGCATAGGCGACAGTAACCGGCACTTCGTCCAGTTCCTTTTCGGGAAACTGGAGCGTCACATTCACCGCTGTCACACTGCCGTTACGGGTCAGCAACTGGTCTCGCAATAGCGGTTCTGCGAGCGCAATCTCTTCGCGCCGCTGCAACTCGGCTTGGCTCATTCGGCCCGGATTGTTGATCAGGTCTTCAACAATCAGGTCATCTTCCATGGCATAGGTATGCTGAAAATTTGTAATGGAATCGACACGCGAGGAATAGGGAATCTGCCACCCCTCCTCTGTCAGCTCATGCACAACTGCCAGTGTTTCATTGGTGAAGACCTTGCCATCTGCCGGCTCGATCACAAACAACAGGTTGTCGTTCTTCACATAGGTGGTCTGAAAATTCTCGAACGCCTGAAGCTCAGGGTTCTCCGGCGAAAAGAAGACCCGGTAATTGCTCTCAAATTCCAGCTTGCTGGCATTTGTGGCAATCGCCATAGCCCCGCCAATGGTCACCAGCAGAACCAGCCAGCGAAAGCGGATCACGAAATGCGCCAGACGGATCGCAAACTGATCCAGCGCCTTGTTTTGATTGTCCACGGTCAAAGCCCCTTTTCCCTTATTCAAACCCTAGACGAATGCGATGTCACTTATTCGACAGGTAATCTGCGTTTATATCAATTATGCAAAAACCCCGGACCAGTCGGTACTGGTGTCCTTCCCTCAAGCATGGGCCTGCGTTCTTGCTGGCGACCTTGATGGCGTCGACAACGCCTGTAACTGCTGCTCCAGTGCCCCGAGCAATTCATGATGCGACACCCCTGCCTTGGCAAGCGTTGCTAGGCCGATCTTGAAAGTCAGCAAGGCGTGCGCTGTCGCGACAACCTCAAGGTCTGCTCGCATCTCACCGGTCTGTTGTGCTTCACGCAGCACCGGCGTCAGCATGTCAACAAACTGCTGTTGATATCCCCGGCACACTTCCGCGATATCCGGGTCCTTCGGCGCAATTTCACTGACTGTATTACACATCAGGCAGCCATTCCCGGTCTGCATGATTTCTTCAATGAACCCGGTGAACATGTGGTGGATGGCCTGTAAGGGCCGCATTGTCCTGTCCTGGAACTGTTCCAGGAAAGCAGCCCGGCGCTGGGCAACGAACCCGGCCAGCGCTTCCAGCAGCATTTCCCGCTTGCCGCCAAAACTATTATAGAGTGCATATCGATTGAGGCCGGTGGCGCGCACGATTTCCTCGACCGACGTCTCCACATACCCCTTCTTCCAGAAAAGGTCTGTGGCTTGCGCCACGACGGCAAGACGGTCGGCGGTCATCTGCATAGGTCAACTCATATCCAGAATGGCTATTCTGACTCATTAGAACGATCATTCTGATACTGCAAGCCCTACCGCTGAGTTTTCTTGCGCCGCGCGCTCCAGCGCCTATGATCCAGAAAAAGTCCAAGGGGGAACTCTGCGTGAAAAAACTATTCTCAGGCGTGCTCGTGCTCGTCATCATCGCTGCTGTTGCAGCCGGTTTCTGGCTCTGGACACCGCAGGCGCAAATGCCGGATCTTTCGGCTTACAAGGCAAAAGCTGAAACCTATGATGTCCGGATTGTCCGGGACAAGTGGGGCGTGCCGCATATCTTCGGCGCGCGTGACCCGGATGCCTCCTTCGGCCTTGCCTATGCCCATGCAGAAGATGACTGGCAGACCATTCAGGAAACGCTGATGTTCAGGAAGGGTGTGCTGGCCAAACATATCGGTCAGGACGGCGCGATCACCGACTACCTCGTGCAACTGCTGAAGGCCGATCAGGTAATGGACGCCAGATATGAAAGCGACCTGAAACTGGCGACACGCGAGATGATTGAGGCCTATGCCGACGGGATCAATCTGTGGGCGGCAGAAAACCCGGATGCGGTCAAGCCAGAGCTGTTGCCTGTCACCGGGCAGGACATCGTTGCCGGCTTTTTCCTGCGCACGCCTTTCTTCTTTGGTCTGGATGATGAACTTCAGGAGCTGTTCAAGGACGCGCCTCAATATGATGTATCGGAAAAGGAACTGGCGTCGTTCCTGAATGATGATGTGCCCGGCGGGGCCATAGGCTCCAATGCCTTTGCTGTTGCCCCATCACGGTCCGATGACGGTCACACACGCCTGCTTGTCAATTCACACCAGCCCTATACTGGTCCTGTTGCCTGGTACGAAGCACGGCTGAAGACCCAGACAGGCTGGGACATTATCGGCGGGCTGTTTCCGGGCACCCCCTTCCCGACAGTGGGCACGAACCAGCATCTTGGCTGGGCCCACACGGTCAACAAGCCTGACCTGCTCGACATCTATGCGCTCACGGTCGATGATCTGAAAAAGCCCCGCCAATACATGCTTGATGGGACCTGGCAGGATTTCGAGGTCAGCAAAGCCAAGTTCCGTGTAAAGCTCTTTGGTCCTTTCTCGCTACCCGTCACACGCGATATCCTTTGGTCCGAGCATGGTCCTGTGTTGGTGACCAGTCATGGTGCCTATGCTTTTCGCTATGCCGGTATGGATAATATCCGCGCCGTTGAGCAATGGTATGAGATGGGCCGTGCCGAAAATTTTGCGCAATGGGAAACAGCCATGCGCAGTCAGGGCGTGCCGAGCTTCAATACGGTCTATGCGGACAAGGAAGGCAATATCGCCTACTATTATAATGCGGTGATGCCGAAGCGTGCTGATGGCTGGAACTGGCGGCAATATCTGCCGGGCGACACAAGCGAAGTGATCTGGGATACATTTCACGACTTTGAAGCGCTGCCCCACACCGTGAACCCGCCATCAGGCTGGGTCTTCAACACGAACAACACGCCGTATCAGGCAACAGGCAGCGCCTATCATCTGTCAGAGACAGATTATCCTGCATCCTTCGGTATAGAAACCAATATGAACAACCGGGCGATGCGCTCTCTTGAGCAGTATGAGCCGGATGACATTATCAGCGAGGCTGATTTCCTGGCCTATCGCGAAGACATCTTCTATTCGCAGAATTCCGAAGCCATGGAAGTCGCCCGGGAAATTGCTGCAATGGATTTCTCCGGCGACGCTGAACTGGAAGCAGGTCAGAAAATCCTCGGCAACTGGGATGGCAGCACACAGATCGAAAACCGAAATGCTGCCTTGTCCATCCTCACCGCTTCAAGGGCCAATGACTTCCTGATGGGCGATGATGTAATGACCCGCGAAGCCGCTTTCAGATCAGCCGTTGCGGATATTAACACGGTCTATGGTCGCCTCGACCCGACATGGGGTGAGCTGAGCAAACTGGAGCGGGGCGACACACTTCTGCCGCTGGCGGGCGGGCCGGATGTGCTGCGCGCCGTTTATTATCACGACACGCTGCTGGAGAAAGGCTATCTCACCGCCATGGCAGGAGACACCTATATTCTGTATGCAGACTGGGACCCTGAAGGCAATCTTGAAGTCCAGACCATTCATCAGTTTGGCTCTGCCACGATTGATGAAACGTCCCCTCATTATGATGATCAGGCCCCACTTTTTGCCGAGCTTGAGTACAAACCGATGCCATTGACGCTGGAGGAGGTCCTGAGCGAAGCAACACGGGATTATCGCCCCGGGCGCTAGGCGCTATAGTCAATCAGAACGACCGGAAGTTGCCAATCTCTGCCGTTCGACGACGTATTCTAAACAACAGTTTTGTGGTAGTTTTGTGACTTAGCTGATTTGCAGGTACTATACTTTTCAGATACTCTGCTCAGTTAGGAGAAGAGCGAACATGACAGTATATGGAAGAGCCCTGACTGCTATTGTCATCGCTCTGGTATTTGGGATTGGCAGCTTTGCCATTGCGGAAGAAGCTCCTTGGTGGGAACCCTTGGTCTGCCCAGAGATTAACCCAAAAGCCTCAGGTGGTTCACCCGAGACAGCTCGCAGAGTCGAATTGGTTGACCTATTTGCGGAGTTGGATGCGGTCGCAGACGCTTACGATAACTTTAATTTCGATGAAGAACTCCCACCGCCTTTACCGAAAGAAACGCTCGGACCAAATTGTGAATGGGTCGAGTTTGAAGGGTATTTCAAGCCAGTTCGATATCAAAACTTCAGGGGACAAATGCTCAATGATGTTGCTGATCATTATTTAGCGGGCGGTCCCATCGGATTAAGCTCTTCCCATTTCTGGGTTGAAAACTGGGGCGATCAAAGCATTGTTAGCCATGCGCTACATAATCGACGCATTCGAATAAAGGCGCGTGTTTATGACCAATGTCTCGCCGTAATGCAGTACGACCGCCAACGCAAAGAGCTTGGTTTTCGTTTTGGCGGCGCATGTCACTATGGTGAGAATACTGGCATGATACTTACGGATGTTGAAGTTGTGGATGTGCTGTCTCAGAACAAGGTTATTGCTCAACTGCCCGACTTATCCGATGTACTCGGGCGTCCCGCTAAAATCGCTAAACTTACTTATCCACCAGTGCATGATTCTGAAAATGAGCCTCTGCAACTCGTTGAAGGCTTACCATCGGGCGCGTCGGAGGTTGTAAGGGAGTGGATGCGCCGGATAAAATCCGGCCCCGAAGCTATGATTCGTAATGAACAAAAACGAGGGCAATACTTCAACGACAGACGAGAAAAGCAAATCCGAGAATATTTTGAACATCCAGACGGACGCTACGGCTTTTTGAATGCACAACCCGGCTTTGCCCTACTTGACCCCGACGAAGTGACAATAAAGTTCTTTGCCACCAAGCCTTTTGGAGAATCGAGAGATGCACAGCGAAATTGGAATGGGTTTGGTTGCATTGCTTTATCACCGAAGGTCAATTGGCCTGTAGCCGCGATTGACGCGGAACATTCAATTTCTACGTTCGCCTGTGCTGAAATTCATCTTTGGGATGATGAGTGGCGTAATTTCTATTGATTATTCTATTCACAGGGTGATGTGGAATGTCGGAATTGTGTAGCAAGCTGGACATACAAGTGTAGTCACCGAATGGAAACTTAGGGCCAATCCCCGATATTCTGATTGAATATAACCCCTGGGCTCTATTCTGCGAATGGCAACTGGAAAGCAAACTTGAGGCTTTGCGCAAAACCTGCGAGACTGAATAATCAGTTAAAGGTATAATTTTGATGACCGGAAAAGAAGCGCCGTTACGCCCGGCAGCGACGATCCTGCTGTTGCGCGATGCGCCCTCTCTGCAGGTGATGATGGTCAAGCGACATCACCAGATTGACTTTGCCTCCGGCGCTCTGGTGTTTCCGGGCGGCAAGGTGACAAAAGGTGACAGCACCGTTCCCACCTCGCGCATACGGCGTAACCCGGAGATGCCGCACGCGCTTGTGCATTTTGCCCTGGGCGCCATTCGTGAGTGTTTTGAGGAATGTGGCATTCTGCTTGCCTATGATGCCATCAGTGGTGAGATGATCGGCGCCGAGCGCGCATCAAGCCTGACACCGTTTCGCCCTCTCCTCGACAAGGGCAAACTGAGCCTTGCTGAATTTGTTGCAGAACAGGACCTGGTGCTGGCTGTGGACCGGCTTGTGCATTTTGCCCACTGGATTGGCCCGAAGATGGCTCCCAAACGCTTTGATACGCACTTCTTTCTGGCCAGCACCCCGGAGCGCCAGCTCGCCGTACACGACGGACGCGAGGCCGTGGACAGTTTCTGGATAGAGCCGCGCACCGCCATGGATGAGCAGAAAAAGGGACGGGCCACGATCATTTTCCCGACACGCTGCAATCTTGAGAAGCTGGGTCGCAGCAAAACCACAAAGGAAGCACTCACCAGCGCGTCCGGCGCTAAGGTCGTGACGGTTGAGCCATGGGTGGAAGAGCGGGCCGATGGTGCCGTATTGTGCATCCCGCCGGAAGCGGACTACCCCATCACTGCAGAACCCATCGCCACCGCCATGCGCTGAGGCTGGCCTTGGCGGCACAGCACGAAAGCGCTAGACTTCCCTATAATCAGACTCCCTGAACATCAGGCTTCCTGAAAAGAGGTATATTCATGAAAAAACTGCTACTCGCGACTGCCTGCCTGTTTCTTGGCTCCAACGCCCTGGCACAGGAAACCGCACCGCCCGGCGAAGTGATGAAACTGTATGACATCGCCGTCGCCCCGTCAGCGGAACGCATCGTGGCAGACACCCAGACCCTCGTGGATTTTGGAACACGGCACACACTCTCCGAGACCGAAAGCGACACACGCGGCATTGGCGCGGCGCGGCGCTGGATTTACGATGAGTTCAGGAAAATTTCGGCGGAGTGTGGTGGCTGCCTTGAAGTGATCTATGTTTCAGACTTCGTCGAAGGCGAAACCCGCATCCCTGAACGTACGGAAGTCGTCAGTGTGCTAGCGATCCAGCGTGGCACGCTCGACCCCAACCGTTTTGTCGTCATGTCCGGCGACATAGACAGCCGCGTCACCGACCCGATGAATGCGACAGATGACAGCCCTGGCGCCAATGACAACGCCTCCGGCATGGCGGGCACCATTGAAGCCGCTCGTATTCTGTCAAAATACGAATTTCCCGGCTCCATCATCTATGCCGGGCTGGCTGGTGAAGAACAGGGCCTGTTTGGCGGCAAGATTGTTGCTGCCCATGCGCTTGAAAAGGGCTGGGAAATCAAGGCCGTCCTCAATAATGACATGATCTCAAACATCGCCGGCATAGACGGGGTTATCGATAACACCACAGCCCGCGTGTTCTCTGAAGGCACCCGTGCAACCGAGACCCCGGAAGAAGCGCGCCTGCGCCGGTTCACTGGCGGCGAAGTGGACTCTCCGTCACGCAACCTCGCCCGCTACATTGATCGCATGGCGGATCAATATCTTACAAATCTCGATGTGATGATGGTCTATCGGCTCGACCGCTACCGCCGCGGCGGCCATCACCGCCCGTTTAATGATGCCGGTATGCCGGGGGTACGGATTATGGAAACCCATGAACATTATGATCGTCAGCATCAGGATTTGCGCACTGAAGGTGGGCGCATCTATGGCGATACAATGGATGGTGTTGACGGCGACTATGCCGCCAAACTCACAGCGCTCAACATGGTGTCATTGGCCGGTATGGCAGGCGCCCCGCCCTTCCCCGCCAATGTCGAAGCCCAAGGCGCTGTCTCGCCTTCTGCGACCCTCACCTGGGAGCGCCCTTCTGGCAAGGCGGCGCGCAACCTCGCCGGTTACCGCGTTTACTGGCGTCTCACCACAGAGCCAACATGGACGCATTCGCGCTATGTCGGCGACGTGAGCGCCTATACCTTCGAGAATCTCGTCATCGATAATTACTATTTCGGTGTCGCCGCGGTTGCAGAAGATGGCTCTGAAACACCAGTTGTCTTTCCGGGGCCTGCCGGCAGGTTTTAGGCTGCGGACTTTGTTCAGATAGGCAGAACGATGCGTGAAAGTTTCAACCGATCAAGAACGCTCTATCTGATCCAGGCAAAGGATGCCTTGCCTGAACGATATGCCTGCCTCAATGGCCGGCATATCCTCCTCAGTTATGGTGAAGAAACATCTGATACTGACATTTTCATGCCTGACAGCACATGGACAACCGGCCGCAACCGGCTATAAGCTCATGCCCTGTCCCGCAAGGAAGACTTCGACTATTTTGTTTTTCTTGATGAAGATATCGAATTTGAGGGATGCACTCAGGCTGAAGGTTTTGACGGGTTTGAGTTGGCACTGGAGGAACTGAAGGCACCCGTCATCATTCCTGATATGCGGGCTGTAACGCGAGAACCAGTGATGTGCCTGGCATCCCGCCTGAAAATCAACGCAAGGGCTTGCAGGACAAGAATGTCGACCATCAGGCTGTGGACTGGTTCGATGGTGCAATGAATGCCTTCCGCACCGATATTCTGCAGGACACTGAATTCCTGCCATATGACAGCAGCTTCGACCATCAGTCCTGGTGGGTCTCTCAATTCTTCCTTATATTGAAAGCCAATATCCTGTATCGGCAAAAAATCATCCAGCTGAATACCTTAAAGGTAAAAAATACCCAGCATGGCACATCAGCCTCTTATGTATCCGGGCATGATGGTTTTGTTGAAGCCTTCAACAAGGTCAAGCAGACGTTTGGCCTGGAAACCATCACCATGACCGGGAAGCCTGTCTGATCCATTATATCAGCTGTCCGGGGCAAGAGTCCCGCTAAGGCTCAGCGTGACTGGATAAAGCGACATCCCTATGCTACTTTTTAGATCCAAACAGATATGGGGGACCTGTCATGACAAAATTACGCCTGGCGTTGATCGCAACGACCGCAACGCTGTTGCCGCTTGCCGCACATGCGCAAACATCCGGCTCCAGACCCGGCCTTTTTGATGTAAGCGCCAATCTCGGCTGGCAGCAGATGCAGTCTGCCGACCCATCCATTCGCCAGTGGGCGCATACAGCCAGTGCCGCGACTTATGGCACGAACTGCAATATCGCTTCTCAGAGTGTTGTTTTTAGCAACCGTGATTTTCAGGCCGCCTTCGATGCAATAGACGAACAGACCCTGCTGGCACAGCTGCGCTCTCAAGGTGGTGTCAATTATGCTGAGATCAGCCCGGTGCAAACCGGTGATCTGGACGGTATGGATGCTTTCAGACTCACAGCCCGGACAACCGGCGAATTCAATTTCACTGCAATCCAGTATCAGGCTATTTTCGGCAATACGCTGGTCGCGGTGACCTGCGGCTCAGACGAAAGTGGCACCGGTGTGATGCTGCCAACGCTGGAACGCTTTGTGGAAACCACGCGCTTTTCTTCCGGAATGACCTCGGCCAAGATTGAAAATGATCCACAGGCAGAGTTCCCGGCTCTCCTGAATGCCAGCGCCACCAGCCCAGGAGATTTTGCCGCGGATATGGCAATCGCTGTCTTTCGCAACGGAACAGAACAGGCACTCACCGCCGCTCAGGCGCAGGTTAGCGGTGACACCACTCAATCAGACGAGTAATCCGGCAACCAGATACATTGCAGCGGCGACAAGTGCTGCAGCGACAGCATAAGGCATCTGGGTACGGACATGCGAAAGATGGTCCGTGCCCGCTGCCACACTGGCGATCAGTGTTGTATCAGAGATCGGCGAGCAGTGATCCCCGAACACACCGCCCCCCAGAACCGCCGCCAATGCAAGCGATGGCGGAATACCAAGTGCCTGTGCCAGAGGCATCGCAATCGGTATAAGGATGCCATACGTACCCCAGCTTGTCCCGGTCATGAAACTGGTCAGACCCGCGGCCAGAAACAGGATTGCCGGCACAGCCATGGCCGGCAGCGTCCCGGCGGCAATCGCCGCAATATAATCCCCCGTGCCAAGCGCCCGCAGCGAAGCCCCAAGCGCGATAGACAACAGCAGCACCGTCACCAGCGGGACCATTTCACCAATCCCCTGAAACGCCTTGCGCTGTAACTCGCCAGCGCTGAAAACCCTGTCTTTCAGGAGCAACAGTCCGGCCACCAGTACAGCCAGGGCAATCGACCACAGGATTGACTGGGAACCTGACCCGTTGATCGGATTGCCGCCGCCCGTCCATGTCATGAAGGCCAGCGCCCCGCCAACCATCACAAGCAGCGGCAGCCACATATAGGAGGCTTTGGTTGGCGCTGGTCCTTGCTCTTCCGTATGCTGCTCAAGGCGGGCATCAGCGGTGCGCATGGGGCCAAAGACCTTGCCCGAAAATGCGGTCAGATACACCCCTGCCAGTGTCAGCAAGGCGTAGAAATTCCACGGAACAGACCCGGCCACAACGGCAACAGCATTGTCGAACTCATACTGCTCAATCAGCCCCAGCGCATAAGCGCCCCAGCCATTGATCAGCAAAATGACGCTGATCGGGGCACTGGTGGAGTCAATAATATACGCCAGTCGCTCACGGCTGAGGCCATGCGCGTCATACAGCGGCCGCCCCAGAACACCAGAACTCAGTAGACTGACATTCGTCTCGACAAAAATCGCAGACCCGGTGCCCGCCACCGCCAACTCCGCCCGGCGACGCGTGCGCGCAAACCCGCTATTGATCATGGCCTTTGCCGTGGCCGCCACGCCGCCACTGTCGCGCATGAAAGCGATCAGGGCACCAATCAGCAAACAGAAAAGGAGAATGCGCGTGTTGCCCGTCCCCTCAAAAACAGCCACCGTCCGATCAATCGCTTCGAGCGCACCAATTCCGGGGTTGAACCCGGCAATCAGCGTCTCCGACAGCACCAGCGCCACAATCAGTGCAGCATAGACATTGCGCCAGATGATGGCGATGGCAATCGCCACAACGGGCGGCAGAACAGTGAGCAGGTCCATGAAACGGCGTCCTGTTTTTACGTGAGGGGCGAGAGGCCAGTCAGCCTTTCGCCGGGGTTACCATGCAGAAAGCGTTCAGCTTGTTGCCATCGAGATCACGAAAATAACCGCAATAGAACCCGCTTTCACCGCGCAGGCCCGGCGCGCCCTCATCCTGGCCGCCAAGCGCCAGCGCCTTCGCATGTACCTTCTGGACCTGCTCAGGTGCCTGCAATGCCAGGGCGATCATGGTACCATTGCCAACACTTGCCGCCCTACCATCATTCGGCTTGCACACACCAAGCATGGGCTGGTCCATGGCATGGCCATAGCCAACAAATCCGTCGGTAGACCACATCTGCCCGATGCCGACCTCTCCCAGTATGGCATCGTAAAATTCGGTGGCTTTCGGCAGATCATTGCTGCCAAGCGTTGCATAGGCGATCATGTGTGCACTCCCGTGATGAAGTCATAACTTCAGCTTAAGGTCAGCCCGCCCGCCTCCGCCAGATAAAATTTCAGCAAATCGGTATCTCCGGCTTGACCTTCTTATCGAAAAACAATAAATATACATCAGGGCGTTGATGATCGAGAGAGGGACGAGATGACTCGAATCCAACGCAATGCCCAATCGGGTAACGGTACTACGCTTACAGTTCTGCTTGTTTTGTTCATTGCCCTGGTCGCCGCTGGCACCTGGGCCGCCTATACCTATGGCGATGGCCACATTGTCATGAATGGCCAGACCATTGATGAACTACAGCCATGGGAGGTCGTGCTCGGTGTCGTTATTGGCATACTGGGCGCCATCATTGGCATTCTGGCCGGTTTTGTCGGCATTATCATCGGGCTGCTGGCCGCAGCCTTCTCCATCGCTCTCGCTTTTGTCGGCGTTGCGGCAAGCCTGTTCGTCGTCGCTGGTGTGCTGGCTGGCCCCGTTCTGTTGCTGGCGCTGGTGATCTATTTGTTCACCCGCAATAACCGCCAGTCACAGCAGAGCGCGGATGGTGACGCCCCACTGATCGAGCGGGTGCCGGAGCCCGCCGAAGCCTGAACGCGGGCCAAAACTGCTACCATCAACAAAACACAGAAACCCGGCCTCGCACCGGGTTTCTCCTGTATTCATCAAGCGTCTTCACCAGGAAATTTTAACCAGTTAACACAATTTTCAGGCTGTTCGGGATAAGCACTGCACCAGCAAGGCGCTAACGGTGTGGCTGATTCGCAACAAGCCGGAGCAATGAGTCAAAGCCTCTAGCGTTCTTCTTGCAATAGTATAACAATTATGTGTGAAAGAAATTCCACAAATGCCAACGTGGCTAAGACCACGTAACAGCATATGTTTTAGTCAAACAGTAAACCGCACCGGGAGGGTCGCAATGCTTAAGAAATCAATTTTACTGGGTACTTCTGTACTGGTTGCCGCGTCATTTGCCGCATCAGCAGCAGCACAGCAGGACGAAATCATCGTGACCGCGACCAAGCGGGAACAAACCCTGCAGGACGTACCTGTATCCGTCAGCGTGACTGACGCCGAGACAGTCGAACAGGCTCGTATCCTTGACCTTCTCGACCTTCAGTCTGTTGTGCCCTCCCTGCGGGTATCGCAGCTGCAAAACTCAACTCAAACGACATTCATCATTCGTGGTTTTGGTAATGGCGCGAACAACGCCGGTATCGAACCATCTGTCGCCGTTTTTGTAGATGGTGTTTATCGCTCGCGGACTGTTTCTCAGATTTCTGACCTGCCAAACATCGAGCGCATCGAAGTACTGCGCGGCCCACAAAGCACACTGTTCGGCAAGAACGCGTCAGCTGGTGTGGTCAGCGTTGTAACATCAAAGCCAGAATTTGAGCGCAACGGTTACCTCGAGGCAACGATCGGCAACTACAACGCCCGACAATTCAAGGGCTATTTCACTGGTCCTATCAGCGACACAATGGCATTCAGCCTGGGCGGCACATATAACAAGCGTGATGGCACAGCCGAGAACATCGCAACCGGTAATGACGTAAACGACCGTGACCGTTACGGCGTTCGTGGCCAGCTTCTTGTAGAGCCAAACGATTGGTCTTCGTACCGCGCAGTCATCGACTATGACAAAATTGACGAAATCTGCTGTACAGTTGCCAACTTGGTCAATGGCCCTACAGGACTTGGTGTCTTTGGCGTTGGTGGTGCGCTGGTACCGGAAGATCCATTCTCCTACGACGTGGCATTGAATTTCGAGCCAACTAACGAAGGTGAAAACAAGGGTATTTCTCTTGAGAGCAAGTGGTCTGTCGACGCAGGTGAAATCACCTCTATCACAGCCCTGAGAAGTTCAGAGATCAACCGCGAAGGCGATGTCGATTTCACCAGCGCCGATATCATCGGCAGTAACGCTCAGTCACTTGAGATTGAAACATTCACTCAGGAATTGCGTTTTGCTGGCGAAGCTGGCCCAGTAAGCTACCTTGTTGGTGGTTATTATTTTGACGAAAGTCTCAAGCAGACAGACTCAATCATCAATGGCACTGAAACGCGCCCATTCTTTGACATTCTGCTTCAGGGTGCGACAACCCTGGCACCGGGCACACCTCCAGTACTCGACTTCACAACCATGGAAGTTTTGCTGGGCCTGACTCCAGGCACATTCTTTGCTCCCGGCAATGGCGTCAGAGAATTCGCAACGCAAGACGAAGAGTCATATTCTCTCTTTGCTCAGGCTGACTGGGAACTGACTGACAGACTGACAGCAACTCTCGGCATTTCCTACTTCAATGACGAGAAGGAAGTTTCACTCTCACAATCTGTCACCGAGCCAATTTATCTTGCCAATCTGCTAACAGACAATGGCGGCAGCCTGCCAACCAATCTGGCATTTGGACTGTTCCCGGTCTTTAGTGGTGGATTGCCTGCGACACCGGAAAACATTGCCAACAACCCGGTTGCGTTCGCGACGGCCCAAGGCACAGCAGCAGCAATTGTTGGTGGCGTTGCTGGTCCTAATGGCTTCCAGTTCATTACACCAACGGTTGGCCTGCCAAATGCGTTCGAGTCCAATACTTCAAACGATAGCAATACTGACTTTACCATCCGTCTTGCTTACGACCTGAACGATAACATCAATGTCTATGGTAGTTATGCGACAGGCTACAAGCCAACTTCATGGAACCTTTCCCGTGACTCACAGCCAACAGCGGCCGACCTTGCTACTTTGCGTGCCAATGGTGTGAATACATCAGACAATCTGGCCGGCGGAACGCGTTTCGCTGGTCCTGAAGAAGCTGAAGTATTTGAACTTGGCTTGAAGGCAACTTGGGACAAAGGGTCCGTAAACATTGCAGTCTTTGACCAGATCCTTGAGGGCTTCCAGTCAAATGCTTTCGTCGGTACAGCTTTCACTCTGACAAATGCGGAAGAGCAATCTGTTAAGGGTGCTGAAATTGACCTGACACTGTTCCCGACAGAGAACCTTGTGCTTGGTTTCTCCGGCACGTTCCTCGATCCGGTCTACGATACGTTCACGAACTCTGCCAGCGGTGACATCTCCGGCACACAACCTGGCGGTATTCATGAAACCAGCATCTCCACATCAGCGACGTGGAACTGGGAGCGTGGTGATTACACTGGCTTCGTACGCGGTGACTACCAGTACGAAAGTGATGTGGCCTACACTGACGAAGGCAGTGGCCTAGCACTTCTCGTTGCAGGTACTGAGTTCGATACGCGCAGCACGAACACCGTAAATGCCAGTGTCGGCATCTCACGCGGCAACATCGACGCAACATTCTTTGCCCGGAACCTGTTCCAGGACGAGTATATCACGACGATTTTCCCGACAACGGCACAAGCTGGCAGCGTCAATGGGTATCCAAACCAGCCACGCACATATGGCGTGACTGTACGCGCAAACTTCTAAGCGCCCCACGATTCAAGAAAACGAAACCGGTCAGAGCAATCTGGCCGGTTTTTTGTTGTCTTGAATCGGGAGCAACTTGCCCTATTCTGATCTCCTGTTCCGGGGCAGCGACAGGGTTTCCTTTCCTGCAATCGGGTTCATCCTGCATTTCACTTCAGGGAGGGTCGGCTGGATACGCCCCCGCATAAACGCAGCATTCTGATATTCATCTGCCTGGTACTTTTCTTCGATGCCATGGGAGTGGCATTGATCCTGCCGGTCATGCCGGATCTGATTGGCGAGCTTTCCAGCCTGCCCAACAGCCGTGCTGCCGAAATTGCCGGCTATCTCCTGTTCACGTTCGCCATCATGCAATTCCTGTTCGCGCCGATCCTCGGGGCGTTGAGCGACCGGTTTGGCCGTCGGCCCGTATTGCTGCTGGCATTGCTCGGCTTCAGCATCGACTATTTCATTATGGCAGCGGCGCCGACGCTTCTGTGGCTGTTTGTTGCACGGGCGATCTCAGGGATTTGCGGCGCGACCTTCCCTGCGGCCAATGCCGCAATCGTGGATATATCAGCCCCGGGAGAACGGGCACGGAATTTCGGCTTCACCGGCGGGGCAGTGGCCATCGGTTTTATCTTCGGTCCCGCCTTTGGCGGCTTTGTGGGTGAGTTCGGCCCGCGCCTGCCCTTCATCATCTCTGGCGTTCTGACCATGGCTGTCTGCCTCTATGGCTGGTTCAGATTTCCCGAAACCCTGCCACCGGAAAAAAGGCGCCGTTTTGACTGGCGCCGCGCCAACCCGTTTGGCACCCTTGTCTCTGTCAGTCGCTATCCCCTGATCCTGCCCCTGTTACTGGCGCTGTTCCTGATTCAGTTTGCCAACCAGTCCTATGTCAGTGTCTGGTCGTTCTTCACCATCGAGGTGGCTGGCTGGTCCCCGTTCATGATCGGCGTCTCGGCTGGCCTGTATGGTCTGTGTATGGCTATCGTGCAGGGCGGGCTGACAGGACCTGTGATCAAACGCACGGGCGAGAACCGGGCCATCATCTTCAGTATGCTGGCCGGGATGATCGCCTTTATTGGCCTCGGCATCGCCGAGACCCCGGCAGAGATTTTCATCTGGATCATCGGTGGCAGTCTGTCCGGTTTTGTCTTCCCGGCTTTTCAGGCGCTGATGACCACGCGCATCCCTGAAGACAGCCAGGGCGAATTGCAGGGCGCGCTTGCCAGTTCGTTCGGTCTGGCAACGATTATCGGCCCCCTGATGATGTCGCAGATATTCGGCAGTTTCACCCGTGGCGAGGGCGCCTATCTGCCGGGCGCACCGTTCCTGGCGGCAGCGGTGCTTGTGATGCTGGCACTACTGGTGTTCCTGCTGGCACGTCGCCGACTGAAAGACAGATAACCTGGCTGCTGCTCAGCCCTCATAACCCCAGGCATCAGGCGGCAAAACCACGGGGTTCTCGAGATCAAACTCGACCCGGAAAAACCTGTTCGGGCGCGACAGTTCATAGGCAAAAATATCCCCAAGCGACATTTCCATCGCCCAGACATTATCGACCGAGACATCCAACCCCTCTCGCTCGAACAGATCCTTCGAATACATATCCGCCGGAAATTCCTGCCGCTGCGCGGTGCCATCTGTCACGGTATCGCCGCCATATTGTGTAACGGCATCTTCGCTGCCATCCTCATGTCGGTGATCATGTTTCAGTCGCAAGCCATTGGAATTGCGCGTAATTATCCAGGTGCGTGAATGGTCATCCGCCACATGCAACGGGATGCGTATGACATTTTCCTCGCAATCCCGCACATGCATGACGACGCGCCGCACGTCCCAGTCACTGCCGATGTCCACCTCATCATCGCTGACCATCTGCCCTTCAAAGGCCTGACCACAGAGGGTGAACAGACTGTCAAAGAAGGCCGTTTGCCCGGTAGGCAACGTCCCCGTCCCGGCGTCACAGGCCTGAAGGCTGGCAGAGGCAAAAAGCATTGGCGCGAATATTTTTTTCATCCAGAAGGCTTAGCACGCGAAACCCTAAGCATGAAACGCAAAAAGGCCGGCACAAGGCCGACCTTTTCAGTCAGGCAGATGCCAGACAGCAGTCTATGCAGCCGCTTTATGGGCTTCCTTGAGATAACCAAGCATGGTGTCCACATCGGACACTTCAAACGGGTCACCGTCTGCATTGTCACAGAAATCAGGCTCGATGAACATTTTCTCCACGTCACCGTCATTGATGAACGCAGAATACCGCCATGAGCGCATCCCGAAGCCAAGATTGTCCTTGTCCACGAGCATACCCATCTTGCGGGTGAACTCGCCAGAGCCGTCGGGCAGCAGGCGCACTTTTTCAACGCCCATATGCTTGCCCCACTGGTACATCACAAAGGCATCGTTGACGCTGAGGCAGACAATTTCATCCACGCCTTGAGCTTTCAATTCGTCAAACTTCTCCTCATAGCCAGGCAGGTGTGTGGAAGAACATGTCGGCGTAAAGGCGCCCGGCAATGCAAACAGCACGACTTTCTTGCCCTTGAACAGCTCCTCGCTGGTCACATCCTGCCAGCGGAACGGGTTCGGCCCTTCAACGCTTTCATCGCGGACACGGGTTCTGAATGTCACATTTGGCACTTTATTGATCATCTTGTTCCTCTTGGGTTTTGAAACTTACATAACGGAGATAGGAACGCCGCGCCCGAAAGTGAAATTCAAAATCATGGTATTTTGTATCGATTTTTCCGATCAAACTACGCAGCTATATCCTGTTTAACAGATAGGGCTGCGCGACCGAATGTGAAGGTTGCGTCACAATCCCGCTGCACCGCCTGTCCGTATCAGACAAAAGCGTTGAAGGCTGAGGTCACCTCTGTTAGGTGACCGAAACGAAATGCCTGACAGTTGAAGGGGTCTGAAATGTCTAAAGTAATGGTTCTTGGTGGTGACGGTTTTTGTGGCTGGCCAACCAGTCTCTATCTATCGCGCCGTGGTCATGATGTATGCATCGTCGACAATCTGTCACGCCGCAAGATCGACATTGAACTGGAAGTTGATTCCCTCACCCCGATCCGCCCGATCCACCAGCGCCTGGACGTCTGGAAAGAACTGACAGGTAACGAGATCAGTTTTTACAACTTCACAGTTGGCGAAAATTATCACCGCCTGTTGACCCTCATCAAGGAATTCCAGCCAGACGCGATCATCCACTTCGCCGAGCAGCGCGCTGCGCCCTACTCCATGAAATCAGCGCAGCACAAGCGCTACACGGTCATGAACAATCTGGGTGCAACCAATGATGTGCTGGCGGCGATCGTTGAAGCGGGCATCGACACTCATGTCATCCACCTCGGCACCATGGGCGTCTATGGCTATGGCACAGCCGGCATGAAAATTCCGGAAGGCTATCTGAAGGTCAAAGTCGAGACCGATCAGGGCCTGGTCGATAACGAGATCCTTTACCCTGCCAATCCGGGGTCAATTTATCACATGACCAAGACCCAGGACCAGTTGCTGTTCCATTTCTACAACAAGAATGACGACATCCGCATCACTGATCTCCATCAGGGGATTGTCTGGGGCACCCAGACGGAAGAAACCGCGATGCATGATGATCTAATCAACCGCTTCGATTATGACGGCGATTACGGCACCGTGCTGAACCGCTTCCTGATGCAGGCAGCTGTGGAATATCCGCTCACGGTACACGGCACCGGCGGCCAGACACGCGCCTTCATTCATATTCAGGACACCTGTCGCTGTATTGAACTGGCCCTGGAGAACCCGCCCCAGAAAGGCGAGCGGGTGAACATCCTCAATCAGATGACGGAAACACACCGGGTGCGTGATCTCGCCAAGATGATTGCTGAAATGACGGGTGCAGAAATTTCCTATATCGACAATCCGCGTAAAGAGGCTGACGAAAACGATCTGCATGTGGCAAATGATCGCTTTCTGGGTCTCGGTCTTTCACCGATCACACTTGATGAAGGCCTGATGGAAGAGATCAAGACCATTGCCGGTGAATATGCCGGGCGCTGCGATAAGACCAAAATTCCGTGTGTCTCTCTCTGGAACCAGAAGTAACCTCCCGCGAGGACACGCATGGTCGTCCGCACATTATCGGAGATTGAACGCGAGGAAGCTGTCGTTCGCCTGAACCGCGACTACAGCCGCGCGTCAGCCTTTGATGTGCTGTCGCACAGTATCAAGACGGAATTCCCCGGCAAAGTGTGTGTCGTTTCTTCCTTCGGCACTGAGTCGGCGCTTCTGCTGCACATTGTCGCACAGGTTGATCCGAACGTGCCGGTGTTTTTCCTTGATACACGCAAACACTTTCCGGAAACGGATGAATATGTTGGAACGCTGACAGGGGCACTCGGCCTCAAGGATGTGCGGCGCATCTCACCAAACGAAGCGCACCTGATCGCGGATGACCCGGATGGCACCTTGCATGAGCGTGATACCGATCGCTGCTGCTATATTCGCAAAACCCTGCCCATGGTCCGGGTGCTGCAACCCTATACGGCCTGGATTTCCGGACGGAAGAGATTTCAGGGCGGCGAGCGTGCTGAACTGCAACTATTCGAAGCAGAAGACAAATGGATCAAGATAAACCCGCTGCACCGCACCAGTCAGGACGACATCAGGAAACATTTCGATGCCCTCAAACTGCCGCATCATCCATTGCGCTTTAACGGCTACCCCTCTATCGACTGCGCGCCCTGCACTTCTCCCGTCGATGAAACAGATACAGACCCGCGTGCCGGACGCTGGGCAGGACAGGACAAAAGCGAGTGCGGCATCCACATCATAGATGGCAAAGTCGTGCGCGGCACGCCGGACAGTGAATGAGAGTGTGATTGAGGACAGCTATTTCAGCCCGCCTGCTGTTTTTGCGGTTGCGTCCTGCCCTGTGCACTGTCAAATAAATATACTATCCAGTTCGTAATACTAAGAAGCTTAACGCCGGAGAGTGGCCGTGTCTTTATTCAACGCTGACACAAAACTGTTTTATTTTGACGACGCCGTTCAGAACAAGGTGTCCGGCTTGAACAGTGATGACCTGACTTTTCGCGCCTTTCGTGTCTCTGCCAATGACAATGGCATCCTGACGGCGACGGAAGCTGACGGACAGGTGCACACATTCAACGCTGCGGCTGCGGGGGCTGTCGTCTTCCTGTCTGCAGCGGGCAGTAACGAGCCACTGGCCGAACAGGCAGCGACCCTCTGGACAAGTGCCGGTCTCACACCCCCGCCTGTTGTGAATGCATCCAGCGGTCGGGGCGCAGAATTGACCCGCAGCATTCTCTCCACAGTCAATGCCCAGCTGGAGTCAGAACTTCAGGCAACCGCCACCGAGGCGATTTCTCTTGATCGCCAGATCGCGGTCCTGCGTGAGGAAGTCGAGAACCTGAAAATGCAGCTGGTCAAGAAAAGACTGGAAGAGCGCTTCACCGGGACACTGCCGATCCTCGCCTATGAGAACGATGCCAGCGGTTCAACCGTTGAATTGTCCAACACGCGCAGTGCAAAACAGATGCTGCCTTTTGCCGGCTCTTTGATAGTCGGCCTGGCCATACAACTGGCGCAGACACCTGATTTCAGCAATGGCTATCTACGGGCCTCACTGGTTGCCCGGGAAGATGGCAAGACTTTGTGCCAATGGCAGATCCGCGAGAAACCAGCCCATGACCTGATTGCCCTGTCTATCGAGGAGCCGATCGCGC
The DNA here is from genome assembly GCF_030758415.1 of Parvularcula sp. IMCC14364. Classification (NCBI taxonomy): domain Bacteria; kingdom Pseudomonadati; phylum Pseudomonadota; class Alphaproteobacteria; order Parvularculales; family Parvularculaceae; genus Parvularcula; species Parvularcula sp. IMCC14364. The sequence continues at coordinate 2,126,634 of NZ_CP132334.1, forward strand.
ACAAATACCGCTATATAGACCTAGTTCTGGAATGGATGGGTACGGATGTTTCTGCCGTGTCCCTGAAACTTGCCGAGTCAAAGGGTGATCCGGAAGGCTACCTGAAACTCTCTGACGACACGGACCTGTCAAAGCCGTTGATGTTGAAAGTCTGGACCGGCAACAGTTTCTCCCACGCAGAGATGTCTGACTGGGTATTCCAGCCAACGGCTATTGAAGAATTGGGGCGCGCTCTTCTGGCAAGGCCGATATCTGACAGTGTCCTCGCCAGCGCGAAAGTAACCATAGAGCGGGAATTCAACTTCCGCCTTTTCAACATTGATGATAGCGGCCTGATGCTGCACCCGACGCTACATGGCCCCTCCGTGGCAGATTTCGACCCGAAATGGACACGGCCCGTCAATGGCTTTTCCGCCGAGATCGTCAATCCCCACGAGGAAGCGCCAAAAGTCTCCTTTAATATGGTGATTTCGGAAGAAGAGCTGAGCGGCGAGGATGTTATCGCCGTCACAGAAGGTCAGGATATTGACGGCGCTGTTGCCGCAGGCTGGAAGAACATGATCGGCGGCACACGCGGCGCGATCGAGCTGCATCTGGACAAGCCGCAACAGATCAGTCGCTGCTATCTGCTGACCAAAGTTGATGGTGACAGCGTCTCCCATGCGCATGTCAGGTTCCGCAAACTTTCCCTGCTGATCTGATCATGCAACCGGCCGTACAGATAGAGCATGACCGGCCGGTGGGCATGGTCATCACCGCCTACAAGATGGGCACTGTGCTGACGGATACGATCAACTCACTCCTGCATCAGCAGGACATTGATCTGGCAGCACTGGTCCTGATTGTTGATGGTTGCCCAATGACCGAAACAACAGGCAGGATCTGCCAGCGTTATGCCCGGGCACTACCGGGGAAATTTCACTACATCTGGCTTGAAAATGGCGGCGTCTCCCGCGCCCGCAATGTTGGCGTAAAATGGATACTCGACAATTTCAGCGACGTGGAAGGTATTTTCCTGCTGGATGGGGATGATCTGGTTACTGAGCGTTGTGTTGCAACGTCCTTTGACACCCTGAAAGAAGGGCGGAAAAATACTGCCACCAACGGGTCTGCCGGTTGGGTTGTCATGGATCAGATACAGTTTGGACACGCCGCAAACTCCCTCTCCTACCCGACCCAATTTCGCGCCATGCGCTGGCTCGGCTCAAACCTGAGCCCCCCAAGCGGTCTGATCTCTCGCGAGATGTTTGAGGCAGGTGTTCTCTGGGATGAGTCCATGCGGCAAGGCATTGAGGACTGGGAATACTGGTACACCGCCATGGATCGTGGTTTCTACAGCGTAAAAAACCCGGATGCCTATCTGAAATACCGGCGCCTGACAGGCAACCGCTCCTCGCTCAATCGCAGCAAGGATGCGCTGACCAAGGATTATGTGCGCGGCAAACACGCCGACCTTCTGCACGTCCGGCATTTTCTTGCAGAAGAACAGGAAACATTTCCGCGCTGGGCTCTGTTTGAGGGAACGGCTTCAAGCTGGAAGCTGTTTTCCAACCCGGAATACGGGTTTGCAACTGTTCCTGCCACTGCCTTTGCTGAGGCTGTCACGAGCCGATATGCCAAGGACTATCATTCAGCCTACATCATTGACCCGTACTTCCCGGACCTTCTCGCGTTTATGGATGACAGTGTTGTCCGCCTGCTGTCAGAAACTGGCCTGCTAAAAAGCGTGCTGTATGAAGCAGAAGCTGCACTCCTGAAATCAGGGATTTGCGCGCTGAACATTCTCACAACAGATGAAACAGACGCGGCCGGGCATCCCCAGACCACGTTGCGTTTGACTGACATAAAAGCCTCGCCTGCCGATCATCATGCACAGGGTCTGTTTTTCTCCGTCGGGCACTTTCATGAGCGTGCAGAGAAGTCGACGGCACATTCTGCTCTCAGCAATGTCGCCAGAGCGTTTACCGAAGTACAGACACTGACAAAAATTACCGTGGAACTGCCCGCACAACATACGGCCCTGCACAACCTGAAAGCGGTCAACAGTCTGCAGGTCATGAGCCTGTTCGCTGACGCCTTCACGGCCCTGCGGGTGGAAAGCCCACCCAGCAAACTCATGCAGGACAATTACAATGTCTGTGGTCAGGACAAGGCCAAGCACCATACGCTTGGAGCGGAGCTTTTCGGCGTCTGGCCCGTTCTGCCCGCTGGCACGAGTGAAACCTCCAGAGATGTGGCACTCCTTCTGCCTGAACAGGTCGACGCTGCCTTGCAGGAAACGGTGACAGCTCTTTTCAACAGGCCGGAAGAGATCCGCTATCATCTGGTATCGATCGGTGACACCCTGTCAGGTCTGCCGGATGACCTTTTGGAGAAATCAGCTTCGCGCATCTTTTTGCGCATCAATGCGGACGCCTGGACCCCCGGGCATACCATGAATTATTATGGGTTGCCTTTATACGAACGAATTCCGCTGCACCTGCAGGAGCCGGTGATCGGGCGCCTTGCCGACATGAGCGCGACTGTCAACTTTGCCGGACCCATGCTTTCCGGTCCCTTGATGGCCCTGCGCAAGACGGGGTGCATGAATTTCCTTCTGTATCATCCTGATGCGGATATATCCGTCCTGTCTGATTTTTATCCGTCCAGCGCCGGCAAGGCAGCCTTGCGCGATCCATATGCAGTACAAGCTTACACTGGCGCCTATACTTCCATTGTCACGCTGGACCAGAAAGCGGCAGACAAACTGGAAGCAGCAGGCATTACACCGCTGATTATCGGCTATGGCTTTGACGGGATATTCACTGAAATCATGGCAGAAGACACGAATTAACCGCGCGTCTATTGCGGGATTTCATTTTCCTTGCCGACATAATCCAGAACATCTGCAATAGACCGGCTGAGCACTTCGCTACCAGCGCCCATAACCCGGGCCCAGTCTTCTTCTGCATGCGTCTGACAGACAATCTTGGTAAAGACCTTGAAGCAGTGACTGAGATCATCATGCAGGCCGGTTCTGACCTGCTCCCTGTCAGGCAGAAAACCAATCACACTGGTACCATAACGGCGCAACTGGTTGAGATCAGATGCCACAGCGCTGCACCCTACGGAAATAACGGTCCCAAACGGAACCAGCAGGCCAAGCACTGCTGAATTCTGGAACTGAAAATTCGACCAGCGATTATCTTCGCGCGTCCGCAACAGGAAGCAGCGGGCGAAATAACGTGTCAGATATTTCGGCAACCTGTCCCCCAGGACAAGTACGGAACATTCTACGCCATGCGCTTTATGGGCCTTACTGATTTCGGCAAGCTGCGCCTCCATCAGCGCCGAGCCAAGGTGCTTTTCCTCAATAATGGCCAGCACTTTATGCCGGCCATTCTCAAGCGCCAGCACCGGCTCTGCCGAAAAGAAGTGATCGGCAAGGTCTTTGCGCTGCACACCAAAAGGAGCCCATTTGCGCGCCTCATGCCGTGAATAAGGTGCCGTTTGCGCATAAAGCGTCCGGCACTTTTCCATGAAACCTTTGAAATCCCTGAAACAGTCACGCAACTCCCGGCTTTGCAGAAAAATCTTGGTGGCACGCTGCCTGCGTGTTTTACGGATCTTTTCAAGGTCAATCTTGCCTTTCACAATATCCGTAAAGAGATCAAAAGACAGCAGGTTTAATTCAGAATAATCTGCCTCGGTCGAGGTTGTCAGGTCGCTTTCAATATAGCCAAGAGTGCCTTCTTTTTCATGTTGCAGCACACGGCTGGTCACGAGCACATCTTTCCTGTCCCGCCGGGACATGGCCTGTAACCGCCACCATACCCAGTCCAGAACGCGCGCCTCGCGCAATTCATTGACATTCTGGTTATTGGTGAAAATGACATATTGCGGATAGGGCGCGGTTGGCAGCTTGTCCCGCTGCTTGATGAATTCCACCATGTCGTGCACAGAATATTCTCTGGAATGGTGCTCGAAAACCCGGTTTGCCGCGTCAAGGCCATTTGGCGTAATGAGCGCATAGCGTGGCATCTCCCGCGTCTCTTCAGCCAGGAAAAAGTCCGGCGTAAACAACTCAGGATGACTGAGACGAATTTCTGTTCGATTCCGGTCCGCCCGCTTGGAGGCCGCGGCTGACATACTGCTCGGGCGCAGGCGATACTGAAAACCAAGATGCGGCACAAACTGGCCCCGATATCCGTTTTTCAGAACATTCAGCCAGAACTGCCAGTCTTCGCCGCCAGAGCGCATCTGCTCACGGTAGCGCAGGCCCGCGCGGAATATATCTGCATTGATCAGCGAAGAAGATGTATTCGCACAGCCAGCCATGCTGAACAGCGCCGTATAATCATGCACCCTGTTGAGCACGCCATCTATGCCGAAATGGTCCGGGTCCTCGAAGACCCAGCCCGTGCGATAGTCACTGCCTTCATTGTCATTGGCAACAGCGGCGCGCAGGGCGATCAGAGAGCGCTCGAGAATTTTTGGATGCAGACGGTCATCACCATCCAGAAAGAAAACCGAGAACAGGTCCGGCCAGCGCTCCAGCGCCAGATTGACCCCCTCATTGCGCATCGCTGCCAGCCCGCGATTTTCTGGGCTGCGCCAGTAATAGACCTTGTCAGGATAACGCCGCACATATTTCAGGGCCGCGCGCCGTGTTGCCGGGTCCGGGCAGTTATCATCGACAAGGATGACCTTGAAATCTGCCTCGGTTTCCTGAGTCAGCGCCGCATTGACAGACTCGCACAGAAAAGGCCCCTGCCCGAAAATCGGCATGATAACAGCGACATCAGTCATCTTCTCGTCACCCTGGCTCCTGAAACCTTAATCT